>CAKURH010000074.1 GCA_934675625.1 uncultured Kiritimatiellota bacterium | reverse complement strand
TCGTCGCTCGTGGACTTGAAATTCACCGTCAGCAGCGTGTACTGCTTCGTGATATTGATGGTATTATACCCGACAACGTTCACGTACACCATAGTGCCAGGCATGCGGTTTTTGCCCATCAGAACCAAGTCTTGCTTGTGCCGTCAAAGGCAGTCTTTTGCCGCTTGTGTATCCACTCTTTCTCGCACAACGCCGATGATTTTTGCTATAATACTGACATGAGATCTTGGCTTTGCAAGGTAACGATTTTCTTAGGTTCTTTCTTGATCTTTGGCATTCAGCCGATGGTCGGGCGAACGCTTCTTCCTGTTTTCGGCGGAACAGCTACCGTATGGATTGTTTGCCTGTGTGCATTTCAGATTTTCCTTTTGGCGGGTTATTGGTATGCGGATTGGCTTTCACGAAGTGAGTCCCCTGCAAAAATAAAATGCCATGTCCTGTTGCTTTTGATGGCAATGGCATGGGTCCTATCAGTCGCGTTCATGCGCAATGGACTGTTGGGAATAATCAGCAACAATCTGAATGGCAATCCGGCATTTGGCGTCTTGCTTTGTGTCTTGTGCCTGGTCGGCAGCCCTTATATTCTGCTTGGGGCAAATGCATCACTCATCCAAGTCTTTGCGGGCGATGATTACAGGCTCTACGCCATCAGCAATGCAGGCAGCCTGCTGGGACTGCTTGCCTACCCATTCGTATTTGAACCTTTTGTCGGGTTGACTGCGCAATGGATTGGATTCGCCGTTGGAATTGGCTTCTATACAATCTTGCTTTCAATCATAATGACCAAAGGCAATGAGGCACATGCGCGGCAAACAGCAGAGGACTCTGTTGAATACACGTCCTCTCGGTTTTATGCCAAGCCAATCTTCTGGGCGCTCCTACCTGCGGCATCGTGCTTCCTTTTGAATTCATTGACGGCACACGTGACACTTGATGTCATGCCCATGCCTCTCATCTGGACAGCAAGTCTCGGACTGTTCCTCCTGTCGTATGTATTCGGTTTTTCAGGCAAGGCAGATAAGATTATCAAAGCGGCTGCAGTTCTGTCGCTTGCTTTTCTCGTGATCTTGTGTTGGATGAACGGTAAGCCTTTGGCAAAGACAGGGCTTACGTTTTCGTTGGGTTGCTATGGGGCTTTCCTTCTTTTTGCCTGTACGTTCCTTCACTCATGGCTGTACATCTCGCGTCCTGGCCGAACAAAGCTAACGCATTTCTATCTGCTTCAAGCCATCGGTGGCGCACTTGGAGGCGTCGTCGCATCGCTTGTGTTCCCGATGGCAACAAAAACGATTTGCGAATATCCGGTTGCGCTTGGGGGAATGGGCGCAATGCTGACTCTCGGCGTTTTCGCCTGTGGCTTTCGCAGACGAATCGTGACGTCCGTCGTGTTTCTTCTTGTCGTCGGCACAGGTGCGGGCCTTTATGTCATCGGAGCAGGGAAAGAGACGCGACCAGTCGTTTACCGTGGACGCGGCTTCTTTGGCTCAATCGCCGTTCTTGAGGCGAAAGCGAAGACGCAGACCTCTGAAGGGTGCATCCGAGAGTTCGTCCATGGCACGACGGTGCATGGCATTCAGGCGAACATCCCAGGAAGAACCCGAATGCCGACAACCTATTACACGCCAGATGCAAGCGGATACGCCATTGTCGGCCACCCGAAGTATCGCTCAGGACTGCCGATGCGCGTGAACATTACGGGGCTTGGCGTAGGCGTTCTTTTCTGCTACGGCCGAACCAACGATTACTACCGGGCCTATGAGATTTCAAAGGACGCGCTGGATGTAGCACTGAACACAAATCTCTTTACGTTCGTTTCCGACTGTCCGGCCAAAAAGGACATCATTCTCGGAGATGCCCGCAAGGGCCTTGAGGCCGAACTGTCCGCTGGCGTTGAGCCGTATGACGTGATCGTGGTTGACGCTTTTACTGGCGACAACCTTCCGTACCATCTCTCCACAGAAGAAGCATTCGCCTTGTATTTCAAGCTTCTTAAGCCGGACGGCATTCTTTGCGTCAACATTTCAAATTGGCATTTGACGCTCGAACCGTTCATGAAGGCCGTCGGAGAACGATTCGATGTGCCGCTCCTCGGCCTGCGCACATCGGACAACTATGGCATGCTTCAGTTTGGGGCAACGGTCGCGTTCTTTTGCCGTAAGCCAGAGGGATTGGGCCCCTTGCCGATTGGCAAGCCAGACAAAATCTGGCATAATGCGGAAATCATCGACTTCTCAAAGTTCAAGTCGCTCGCTTCGTTGCCGACAGACGAGAAAGGCAGCTTCATCAATCTGATCAAGTGGTAGGAATATGGTTTTTACGATAGCTTATCGGGACAATGGCGGGCAACGTACCTGGTTGGAACTGGACGTTCCGACAAGAGACGCTGTTTGGGCGGAGTTAAGGAAGCGCGGCATATCCGCAATTTCCATCTCGCATGGTGCCGCACCAAAGAGCGCAAAGCGGCGTTGCGTAAATGAGCACCCTCAAGCCAGGTCATTCATGTCCCGCAAGGTTTCTTGCCTAAGCATCGCGGGTGCCGCAATTCTCGTGGGACTTGCCGTGTTCCTTTTTCGGACGAAAGAGTATGTACCTGCAATGCTTGAGCCGTCCCCCCGAAACAAGGCGAATGCAATTCGATCCCCAGCGAAGGACATTCAGACGAAAGAGATCTCCAACGCGCAGGCAGAAGAACTGAAGCTCCCTGAACTTTCTGGCAGGTATATTGAAAGGCGCACGACAGTTTCCGCGCCACCACCGCTATCTGATTTACAATCCATCTTGGCGAACAATGCGCCGAAAAAGACCTCTTTCCAAAATGGAGCCGAGCAATTGATGGCGCTGGCTATGCCATCTCAACCTGGTGCATCTGTCCCTCCGCTTCCGATGATTACGGACGAAAGTCTTGCAGATGAAGTTAATCAGGCAATGAGTCATGTCCTCAAAGCCGAAGAGGGCGATACGGAAACTCTTCTTGAGAGGAAACTGCTTGTCACGCAGGCCAAATCTGAATTCATTGACTTGCGAGATAAGGAGGGCTTCACATTTGCAGAGTATTTGAATGCGCTTCGCGACCAGGCAAATCTTGATGCGGACTTTCTTGCCGAGGCGCATAAGATAAGCAATGAACTATACCACGACCAGGCAATTTCCGACGAGACCTATCTACAATATCGCAATCAAATAAACGAAAAGCTCAAAGAACGAGGACTCCCGGAAATTGAATAACCTTCAAATGAAACAGGCCAAATAAATGAAAAAGACAATTCTACTAACCATGTCGGCGGCAGTGTCGTGTAGCCTTTTCGCCGCGAAACCAGTCAAGAAGCACCATGTGCCAGAGCGGCTCGATCAAATTCGATTAATCCATCCGGCGGCGGCGGGCAAGAATCATATTTTGATTCTAAACGTCGGAGATGCGATTCCGACAGGAACATGGAAAACGGTCGTCACGTATGCCGTCAGTCGTCTGCAACTCAACATATGGACGAATTCCGTTGCGAGTTTCAGCGCAACGGAATACCTCACTCAACCAAGAATGTTGCAGAAGGAGTTTGGCGAAAAAGCCAAGGTCGGGCTTTTCGTTGTCAATGAACCGGACCGCGCGCGGTTTTATGGCGTGACAGGTTCGTGGTTCGTGGCGAATGTGCATGGGCTTCAAGATGGAGCGCCGAATGCACAAACCATTCGAGACCGTTATGCAAAACTGATCCTAAAAGGGCTTGCCTATGCTTGCGGCGGCGGAGCTTCGCTTGATTCTGGATGCTCGCTCTTTTATGGGTCGTTGACTCCTCAAGGCATGGATGATACGGGCATCATGATTAGCCCAACGACATACTTTCCAATGCTTGAGATTCTTCGCGCCATTGGAGGAAGCGAAATGCTAACCCCAGCAATGGAATAGTCGCGCAAGCCGGTGAAGTACACTTACGCATATAAGACGCCGAGCGGGACTCGTCTCGAAGGCTCCATGAGCGCTTCTTCGCGCGAAGAAGTCTTCGTGGCGTTGCGAAAGAAGGGAATCAAGGCAATAAAGGTTGTCGCGGCGGACGGATCCAAGGCGAACGGCGAAATCAAGGGCCTCCGAAAACGTTCGGTTGCGATGGTGGCCGTCACTGTGGCAATCCTGACTGGCGGCGTCGTGTACTTGCTTGCGGCAAGGCCCACGCCTCGCAGCCAAACGCAAGATGCAGCATTAAAGATTTTGTTTACAAATGACGAATCCCATGCGGCATTCACAAATCTTGAAGCGCAGGCCTTTCAGATCATGTCACGACACTATGCCTCAATCAAGACGATAGATCTCGATCTCCTGGCCAATTATCAGTTTATCGAAACGATGCAAGACCCTGCCGTTTTCGAGGGCAAGGTAAAAGCCGGATATAAGGCTATTGATGGTTCTCGGATGGAAGTCCGAGATCTTTTCAAGTCGCTTTTTGAAATCTTTCCTGCGGAATGCGTCGTTGAGCGAGATAAGGCACAGCAGCTCTATGTAGAAATAATGGAGAAACTTGACGCTTCTGAAAGACGACTTGTCAAGGATGAAAAAGCCGCACAGCTCCTCATCGGGAATCGCCACAAGTGGCATTATCGTAATGGAAAGGTCATCTGGAATGACGCATCGCTTGCCAATGAGTTTGAGTATTTCAGGCGTGACCATTCCTCAGTGCCGTCCAGACGAGAAATTGGAGCGACCACAATCGAATCTTCAATAATTGAAATTCCCGCAAGGAAATGATGCGCTGTCATTGCCGCTCATATACAAGACATCGTAGTGGGCAATGTGAATAAAACCAAGGGCACTTGATTTTGGTAATTACCAAAATCGACTATCGTCGATAATGGCCGTTGTTGGCGCAGCCATTATTTGATATAATTCCGAACATGGAACGCATTTACTCAAGTCTGCTGAAAGACCACCTCCTTCACGAGCGCCAGATGGTTCTCCTGTCGGGGCCGCGCCAAGTCGGGAAGACGACGCTGGCGCGGGCGGTCTTGCCAGACGCCGCGTACCTGAACTATGACATCGCGGCGGATGCGCTGAAGGTCAGGGGCGGCGCGGAGAAAGTAGCCGAGGCCCTTGCGATGGACGTTCCGGCAAGGCGTGCGCAGGCTGTCATTTTCGACGAGCTTCACAAATATGCGAAGTGGAAGCAATTCCTGAAGGGGTTCTTCGACCGCTACGAGAAGAGCCTGAAGATTGTCGCGACAGGCTCGGCCCGCATGGACGTTTACCGGCGTGGCGGCGACAGCCTTATGGGGCGTTCGTTCAGTTATCGTGTGCACCCGCTGTCAATCGGCGAGTTGGCATCGCCCGGCTGCGACCTTGAGGCGCAGTTTCAGGTTCCGAAGGATGTTTCTTCCGTCGACATTGAGCGTCTCATGCAGTTCGGGGGCTTCCCAGAGCCGTTCCTGAACGGTTCGCGGCGTTTCTATGTGCGTTGGCAGAACGCGCGGCTCGACAAGATCTTCAACGAGGATTTGCGAGACCTGAGCCGGGTCCAGGACTTGCGCGGCATTCGGGCCCTGGCGGAACTGCTGCGCACGCGCGTTTCGGGGGAGATCAATCACGCATCGCTCGGACGAGACTTGAGCGTTGCGCCCGATACGGCCAAGAACTGGATTGGGCTTCTGGAGAGCGTGTATTTCTGCCATTCCGTCCGCCCGTACTTCAAGAACGTCGCCAACTCGATTCGCAAGACGCCGAAGGTCTACCTGTGGGACTGGAGTCTCGTTTCGGACCGAGGGGCGCGCAACGAGAACTTTGTGGCATCCCACCTGCTGAAGAGCGTTGACTGGTGGACGGACAGTGGGCTTGGTCGTTTCGAGCTCTGCTACATCCGCGACAAGCAGCAGCACGAAGTTGACTTTGTCGTCGTCAAGGATGGCGAGCCGCAGATGCTCGTCGAGGTCAAGTCCTCAATGGGCGAGCCGTTAAGTCCGTCCCTCAGGGCGTTTGCCGAGAAGCTGAACGTCCAATATGCCTTCCAGGTTGCCGTCGAAGAGGAGCCTTCGTCGGTCAATCCGCTTGACTTCAGCGGAACGCCCGTCAAGGTCGCCTTCTCGGACTTGGCCAAGATCCTGATTTGAGGATGTGGGACACCTACGGGCGACGACTCCGGCAGACGACGGAACGCAGCGTTTCGTGCCGCCATTCGCGCTTCAGCCGTTGTCGGATGCCAGAACAAGGGATTCAAGGCGAGCGTCAACATCACCAAACGTCATCGCATCCCCATCTCCAACGCCAAGAACGAATGTCGCAGTCGAAATGTTGTAGCCGCTGTTGTCGAATCCATTGCTCTGGTAGTCACCAATGGGGGCATGGCGATTCTCCCCTGCAAACACAGGGTGATACGGCTTACGATACTTGGCTAACCTGACTTTGCGCCGCCATATATCCTGCTTTTACTCCAATGCCTAATTGACCTTTGCGCCAACATCTGCTATACTTCCTCCCATCGAATGGAGAAAGAGACATGATTGAGCGTTGGCAAAAAGACGAGGTTGCTTCTTCCCTGAAATGCTTTCGGGTTGTGAATCTCACGGGCGCAAGGCAATGTGGAAAGACCACTTTGGCCGGAATGGTACCGCTCGCATCCGCCAAGCGGTTTACCCTTGATGACGAAGAGACCCGAAAAGCGGCAAAAAGCGATCCGCACGGTTTCATAGACAGGGCCGACGGCGAGACGGTCGTCATCGACGAGATCCAGAAAGCGCCCGAACTCCTGAACGCCATCAAGATGCGCGTCGACAGGGACAACGCGAAGGGGCAGTATCTTCTCACCGGAAGCGCCAACCTGCATTTCGTCAAGGCCGTCACGGATTCGCTCGCGGGACGCATTGGGCGAGTCAGGTTGAGGCCGCTGGCGCTTGGCGAGACGCTTGGAGGGCGCGGCGATTTCATCGCAAGGGCGTTTGCCCGTGACTTCCCTCGCGACGCGCCTCATCTGGATAAGCGTCGGGCAATCGCCCTTGCGACGCAAAGCGGCTATCCGGAGGCGATGGAGATGGACGCGAATGCCCGCAAGAGGTGGTTCAGGACCTATCTCGACGACCTCCTCATGAAGGACATTCAGGACGTGACCGAGATCAGGAAGCTCAACGCGCTGCGAACGGTTGCGGAGTGGCTTCTCGCCCATTCCTCCAAGTTCTTCGAGATTTCCGAACTGGCGGCGAAGTCCGGCATCGGGAAAGAAACCGTGGAGACTTACATCGCCACGCTGAAGGCCCTTTACCTGTTCGATGAAGTCCGCCCGTGGACGAAGGGCGACTATTCCAAGATCGGCAAGCGCAGCAAGTATTTCGCCGCCGACGCGGGGCTTGTGTCAAACGTTCTCGGCTGGACGGAGGATTCCATCTACATGAACGACGACAGGAGCGGCAAGATCATGGAGAACTGGGTCTACCAGAACCTCGCGAGCATGGCAGACCGGGACCCGATCTACGAAATCAGCCAATACAGGGATTCCAACAAGCGCGAGATCGACTTCATGGTGGAGAGAAGCGACGGCGCGTTGCTCGGCATTGAAGTCAAGGCGGGGTCTGCGCTGGGCGCCGGGGACTTCAAGCACCTGAAGTGGTTCGCCAAGAGCCTCGCCAAGGGGGAGTTCACCGGCATCGTCCTCTATTCCGGCGAGCACACCCTGCGGTTCGGCGAGGGCTTTTACGCCGTCCCCCTCTCGGCGCTCGGCGCATAAGGGCAAGACGGGCGAATGCCACGCGAACGCCCGGAAGGCCGTCCTCTCGAGGGGCGGTCTCCTGCTCTTCTCTGCACGTCCGCTTCACGGAGCGGAAGTGTGATTCTCCGTCTTTACGGGTGCGAATCGCCATGTCCCCGTTGTCGGGTATCAGGCGAAGGCTCTTACGGGTTCATACGCTTATAACCTCTCGGTCGCGACCTTCAAGGCGGCAGGCAAGGATGCCGACAAGATGATCCTCGGCGACATCGCCGCGAGCGCGGACTGGGTGACGGGCTCAGACGAAGTGAAGACTCTGCTCGCCAACGGTGCGGTCGACAAGGCGTATTCGTATGTGGACGCAAAGGATGCCGCCGACTGGGGCTGCCCGGCGGGCTGGTACTTGACGGCGGACGTCAAGGACGACTCGATTGGAGACCTCACCCCCTACTGCAAGAACAATGACCCGCTTCCGCTGGGCAACGGCCTCCTCGTCCTCGTCGGCTCGTCCTCGACGACGCTGACCTACGCGGGCGAAGTCCTCTCCGCCGACCAGCCGATTGCGCTGAAGAGTTCGTATGCCTACAACATCACGGGCAACGTCTCGCCTGTGGATATCTCACTCGGCGACATCACAGCCAGTGACGACTGGATGACGGGATCAGATGAGCTGAAGACACTCAAGGCGAACGGTGCCGTTGATCAGGCGTACACATTTGTCAGCGCAAAGGATGCCGCCGACTGGGGCTGTCCGGCGGGCTGGTATCTGACAGCGGATGTCAAGGACGACTTGATCGAAGACCTCACCTCCTACTGCAAGAACGCGATTCCCGTCAGGGCGGGCGAGGCGTTCGTTGTCCTCGTGGGCACAGCCTCGACGACGATCACGATTCCGTCGGCTCTGTAAGGGAAAAAGTCTGCGACGCTTGACGCGGAGGACGGAGATTGGGAGGCTCGGAGAACGTCGGAGATTCTCCTCTTCGGTCTCTCCGCAGAAGGTGTCGGAGAGGTGAAAATTTCGTGTGGCGCGACGTGTGCCATGCAAAACCAAAAAGGAAACAAAATCATGAAGAAACTCATCTTAGCAGCCGCCATCATTGGCGCGACTGTCACAACCCAGGCGGCTTCGGTCAAGTGGGACTCCTCCAAGCTGTTTACGGCAGAAACCGCCGAGGGAGGCTTCTCGTCTGCGGTCATCAAGAACGCAGCGACGGGCTACTTGTTCACGCTCACGGCGAGCGAATACGACAGCTTCCTCGCGGACTACAATGCCAACGGCGACATGTCCTCGGTGTGGAAGGCCTACAAGGATTCTCTTGGTTCGGCGGTGGGGACGGCTGCGACGGGCAACCGCACAAGTTCTGCTTCCATCGACACGGACGCCAACGTCGGCGACACGGTCTACGGGGCGATTATCTACACCTACCATGACGACACGCTCGACAAGGACTTCTACATCGCGAACATCGCGACAGGCACGGTCGGTGCGGAATCGGGTTTGACGATTGGCAACCTCGGCACCTATTTCTTCGGGCAAGATACAGGCACGGCGACGGGTGGTTGGCAGGTCGTCCCGGAGCCGACGAGCGGGCTTCTGCTTCTCCTCGGCGTGGCGGGCCTCGCCCTCCGGCGCAAGCAGAGGTAATCGGCTTGGAGTAGCCTGAAACGGAGGCCCGTCCGCATGTGCGGGCGGGCATTCCTTGTTGAAGGGATTTCGCGGAGATGTCTTGGAACGGATCTGAAGGCGCGGGCGAGCGGACGGTCGTGACATGCGGGGTCTGTCCCCGCGCGGCTTTCGGTCGTGCGAGCCGCTGGTGTCTCGCGTCCGCGCTCGTCGCGGCTGCCGCGCTGGGCGCGTGGTGGTGGCTTGCGCGCGGCAGCCGCAGCGAAGCGGCTTCGGAGCCCCAAACGTCCAGCCCGTCCTCCGTGTCCCCCCAGTCCTCCGAGTCCCCCGCAAAGCCCGTCGCGGTGTCAGCGGCGGGAACGTCGCCTAATGCGGCGGGCACAACGCCGTCCGTCCTCAGGACCTACCGCGACGCGCGCGGCATCCTGCGCTACGAGGGCGGGCTGCGCGTTCCGGGGCAGCGCCCGCTCGCCAAGCCCATCGAGCTGGGCGCGCATCGACCGAAGGTCTTCAGGCATTCGGCCGAAGAGCACCTCTCGTGGCTTCTCGACATGCAGATTGGCGAACCCGTCATCGGCGACTACACCTATGGCGAGGCGTTCGCCCGCAGTTTCAGGGAGAGCCTGAAGGAGCCCATCGCGGTCCTCGACACGGACGATGCGCACACGCGGGAGCTGAAGGCGGCCGTGCAGGAGACGAAGGAGGAGCTCGCGAAGCGCATGGAAGCGGGCGAGGACGTCGCGAGAATCATGAACGAGACGCTGGACGAGTTCCGCCGCCTCGCCCGCTATCGCCACGAACTGCAGTCTCAGCTGCACGAGATCCGCTCGGATACCGAAGAATACTCGGACCAGGATGTCGTGGACTTCACGAAGGCTGCGAACGAAATGCTTGAGCGCGAAGGGTTGCCGCCGCTCGCCATGCCACGCGCCGTCATGCGAGGGTTGCGTCGCAGATAGCCCCCTTTATGCGGGAACACCAGCAAGCCAATGAAAAAGATACTCATTCCAACGTTTTCGCTTCTCGTCGCCACATGCCTGGCGGCGGATTGCATCGGCGAGACGAAAACCAAGCGAAGCGAACTCATCCGAAGAGCGCAGATGCGCCAGTTCGGCGGACTTGTCCAGCACCCCGACTCCTATCGCGGCAAGGTGGTTGTCGCGAATGCGGGGACGCCCTACGGCGCAGAGGCAAATGCCGTCATCGCCGACTACGGGAAAAGCATAAGAATCCGCATCGAACAGGCCGAGACCGAAAGGCCGAGCCTCCAGAACGTCTCTGCGCTCCGCGGGAAGGTCGGCGCACAGGCAGTCCTGTTCCTGACGGATGACCCTCTGCTGCCGAAGCTCCTTGCCGCGCCCGAAGACCGCTGGGCAATCGTGAACGTGGCAGGGCTTGCCGAGGGCTCGGCGTCGGATGCCGTCACGAGGCGGCGCGTCCGCTGCGAGATCGCCCGTGGGCTGGCCTATCTGACGGGCGCGGCCAACTCGACCTTTCCGAACTCGCTGATGACTTCCGTGACCTCGGCCCGTGGACTCGACTTCGTGACGGACGAAATGCCGCCGGCAGAGGTCTTCGCGCGCATGCCGAGCTACCTGAAGGGGCTCGGCGTCACGCCGATGGTTCGGGTTTCCTACCGCACGGCGTGCGAGGAGGGGTGGGCGCCGGCGCCGACGAACGAGGTGCAGCGGGCGATCTGGGAGAAGGTGCACGCCGTCCCGAAGAGCCCGATGAGGATTGAGTTCGACCCGAAGAAGGGCCGATGAGATACGCCTACGCCTACAAGACGAGCGACGGGACGCGGCACGAGGCGTCGGTCGAGGCCGGCTCGCGCGAGGCCGCATTCGCGGCGCTGCGCAAGCGCGGCATCCGCCCGATCAAGGTCGTCGCGGCGGACGGCTCGAAGGCCAACGGCGAGGTTCGCGGCGGACGTGGGCGCGCCGCCGTGGCGGCGGCCCTCTCGGTCGTGGCGGCCGTCGGCGGGCTGGCCTACTGGGGAGGGACGCGCTCTGCCGCGCCCGGGACGGACGGGGGGCGGGCGCGACAGGATGCGTCCCTCCCGTTCCTGACCGACCGGACGCGGCGGCAGGTGATCGGCGACGCGGCCGTCGTCGAGCGGGGCATCCGCACGGGGTGGAGCGACGTGTTCGCGTCCGAGGGCGACCGCTTCCTCGCCTCGTTCGCGATTCCCGGCGTAAAGGCTGGCGTGCGGAACACAACGGTCGAGGAGATCAAGCGTGCCCTGGACGGGCGCGCCGAGCCGCTTGCGAACGACGCGCTGGAGGCGCGGCAGATCCGGGCGATGGTCGAGGGGATGAAGCGCGAGGCGCGCGCGTACCTCGCCGCCGGCGGCACACTCGTCGGGTACGGACGCCGGCTCGCGGAGCGGCAGGACGCCGAGATCGCCGTCCTCCGCCGCGCCGAGGAGGAGATCCGGGAGGCGCGGCGGTCGCTGGACGAGGCCGCCTTTCTCCGGCTGTACGAGCGACGCAACGACGAGCTGCGCAACCTCGGAATCCGCCCCGTCACCCTCGACGAGTGACGGCAGGGCCCCGACAACGACAGGTGCATTCGACCGCTCGGACTGCAATTTTGCTATAATACCGATGCTTGGCATGACAAATCATTCGGTACTAGTCTTTGTGGTCTTCATGATCCACGCGCTTTCGGAGGCATGGCATATGTCCCCGCCAAAGGTCTACGCCATTCTCAACCGCTCAAGGGTCTTGGACGACTATCTAATTGCCCACTACGATGTCTTGCACACGCTTGGCAAGGAGTATCTCGTCGAAGACGTCACGGGGTGCGTAAGGGATTGGGGGGGTGAGATCAAGTGACCGTCTACCACGGCAGTGTCTGCGAGATCAGGGTTCCTGATGTCGCCTTGGCGAAAGCCAGACTCGACTTCGGGCGAGCGTTCTATCTGACATCCTACAGGCGACAAGCGGAGAGATGGGCCAGGCGGAAAGCCGCCCGCGTGCGAGGGACGCCCATTGTCACAGTCTACAGCCTATCGGACGACCTGACGGATTTCCGCGTTAAAGACTTTGGCGAAGCCGACGGGATGTGGCTTGATTTCGTCTGCGCATGTCGGGCCGGGCGAGCCGTGTGGCGTTCGTTCGACATCATTCGGGGACGAGTCGCAAACGACGATGTCTTCAAGACGATTGACGCTTATCTTAAGGGTGACAAGACGCGAGAAGAAGCCCTGCGCGAACTTCGATACGCGGGGCCGAACGACCAAATCGCCATTACGACGCCTTTGGCAATCAAGGCCCTCTTGGCTTTTAAGCGTTCATATGTCGTTCGGGATACTGGCAAATGACAAAGTCGGCAATAGATTCCTATCGGCAAGATCTTTCCGTCCGCATAATCGGCGAATTGGCCAAGGCCAAGAGGATTTCCCTTCGGAAAGCGGCAGACGCGTACTACAGCAGCCGCCTAAGCGAGCAAATCGCCAGGGGCCTTTACGGCATCGACAATCTCGACTACAGGTATCTGGCGAACGATCTGGTCGAGAACGAGCCTGAATTGTTTCGCTAACGCACGCAACAGACTGGGCTTCGCGAGTCCACGGCATCGGGGATGGCCCTACTCCGCCTCGTTGACATCAGACATCGGATATGGTACACTGTATTCGTTTTGACCGACAGGAGAATCTGAGATGGCACAGACAGCATTCAGCATACGGATGGATGACAGGCTGAAACGAGACTTCGGGCAGTTCTGCGAGAACGTCGGGATGACGATGTCCACCGCATTTGTCGTGTTTGCGAAGGCGACTTTGAGGGCCCGACGGATTCCATTCGAGATTTACGATGCTTCCGAGGCCGCTGTGCCGAGGGGGGAAGTCACGCGCAACGAAGCGCGCCTGGCTTTCGAGCGTGTGCGAGCTGATGTCCAGTCTCGCGGAGCCCCTGAATTGACGATGGACGAGATTGACGCCGAGATAGCCGCCGCCCGCCGAGAGCGGAGGGGACGACTGACTCGTGGATGTGCAGCGGTGGGCGCGAAATGAGCGTCAGGGCCGTCATCGACACGAACGTGCTCGTCTCCGCCCATTGGACAGGCGATGCGGACTCGCCGACGGTGCGCGTGTATCGGGCACTGCTCTCCGGCGTGATAACCGCACTTGTGAACGACGAGATCCTTTCGGAATACAGGGACGTCCTGCACCGCCCCAAGTTCGGCTTCAACGCCAAAGACGTCGACAGGGGCCTTGCCTACATCGCGCAGACTGGCGAGACGGTTTTGCCTGAGGATTCCGACGAGACCTTCCCCGATCCGGACGACAGGGTGTTCTACTGCACTGCGCTTGCGGGCGGCGCATGGCTTGTGACGGGGAACGCCAGGCACTACCCAAGGGCGGATTTCGTCGTCACGCCAGCCCAGCTCTGTGGCATCGCCGGAATCTGACGAGGCGCGCAGACCAATCGTCAGCCACGCTCTGCCGTCACTCGTCGAGGGTGACGGGGCGGATGCCGAGGTTGCGCAGCTCGTCGTTGCGCTGCTCGTACAGCCGGAGAAAGGCGGCCTCGTCCAGCGACCGCCGCGCCTCCCGGATCTCCTCCTCGGCGCGGCGGAGGACGGCGATCTCGGCGTCCTGCCGCTCCGCGAGCCGGCGTCCGTACCCGACGAGTGTGCCGCCGGCGGCGAGGTACGCGCGCGCCTCGCGCTTCATCCCCTCGACCATCGCCCGGATCTGCCGCGCCTCCAGCGCGTCGTTCGCAAGCGGCTCGGCGCGCCCGTCCAGGGCACGCTTGATCTCCTCGACCGTTGTGTTCCGCACGCCAGCCTTTACGCCGGGAATCGCGAACGAGGCGAGGAAGCGGTCGCCCTCGGACGCGAACACGTCGCTCCACCCCGTGCGGATGCCCCGCTCGACGACGGCCGCGTCGCCGATCACCTGCCGCCGCGTCCGGTCGGTCAGGAACGGGAGGGACGCATCCTGTCGCGCCCGCCCCCCGTCCGTCCCGGGCGCGGCAGAGCGCGTCCCTCCCCAGTAGGCCAGCCCGCCGACGGCCGCCACGACCGAGAGGGCCGCCGCCACGGCGGCGCGCCCACGTCCGCCGCGAACCTCGCCGTTGGCCTTCGAGCCGTCCGCCGCGACGACCTTGATCGGGCGGATGCCGCGCTTGCGCAGCGCCGCGAATGCGGCCTCGCGCGAGCCGGCCTCGACCGACGCCTCGTGCCGCGTCCCGTCGCTCGTCTTGTAGGCGTAGGCGTATCTCATCGGCCCTTCTTCGGGTCGAACTCAATCCTCATCGGGCTCTTCGGGACGGCGTGCACCTTCTCCCAGATCGCCCGCTGCACCTCGTTCGTCGGCGCCGGCGCCCACCCCTCCTCGCACGCCTGTTTGTAGGTGCATTTGGAGGTCTCACCGATGCCCAGCGCTTTCGCGGTCGCCATCACGCGCGGAAGGGACTCGGGACAAGGGACGGAGACGGCTTGTGCGTCTAGGTCGCGAACGCCAAAAACTGGGCGCATGACGCAAGGCTGCATCTGAGAGTTCGCTGCGCCGCATGCATACATGAACGCGCGCCAAATCTCCTTCTGAAGTCGCACGACCAACTTCTCGTGCGACGGGCTGTCGGCTGCCAGTGCCCCAACGTTGATGCCTGCCCACGGAACCTCCGGCGCGACCAGCAGGGATGGCGCGGACGTGTTGTCTGAAATGGTGATGACAACGGCGGCATGGGAGACGTCGGTCTTTGGTTCGACGACCTGAACAGGGAACTCGAACAGTTCGGTGAAGGACTGGGCTGGGCGAAAGAATTCCCTGTCGGCGATGCGCTTCTGATCGTTGACGATGACGATGTACTTGCCTGCATAGGGCTTGGCCAGCATGCCTCCCTCTGCCGCAATGCGGCGAGCCCGCGCCTCACGCCGCTGTTTTCCGGTCGTGCGTCGAAGCCCGTTGGTCTCGGCCTGGGTCGTCGCCACACCCAAAACGGCCATTGCAAAAACAACTATCGTGAGTCTGTTCATTCTTGGATTCCTTTTTCTTTTCGTTCACGTCGTGACAGGGGTATGTCGACCTCGCGCAAGCCTTTCTCGCGCATCAGTCCATTGACCTTCTCAAGGTATTCGTTCAAGAGCTCCGGATCTCCCTCTTTCTTTAGTTCAGAGACGGCACTCATCGCCATCTCCCGCGTTTTCGCGTTCTCCATTCGCTGTGCGAGGTGGTCGGTCAGGATCTCATGGAAACTTCGGCCCTTTTTGATTTCCCCTTCTATGACCTGCCGAGCCTCGATGACGCGCCGCTTTGCCTCCTTGACGGCATCCGAGTCGGATTCGTCGATTGCAATTGGCGTTTTGAGCGATTCAAGAAAGTCGGACTCCATGTCCTCGGAAATCGGAATTGGAGGAAGCTCCTCGTCAAAGTCTCCCGACACAGCCATGGCGATGATCTGATCCGAAGCGTTTGAGAACACGGGAGGCTTGGCACTGCGGATGACCTTCCGCGTCTTGCCGTTCGGCATGATGCAGATGTCGATGATCTGGTTCCAGTTGTTCGTGTGCGACGAGATGACCTTACGCCCATCCGTGTACGGGAAGCGCGGGTCGTGTGCTGACACCTCGGCTGTTGACTGCGGTTTTGGCACGGGCCTCATGGGGGAAACCGTCGGCATCGCCGCATTGGTCGTCTTCTCTGGTTTAGTCGCATCTTCAACTGTCGTGTCGCGTCGGCAAATCACGAATGCGAGCAAGGCTCCCAGCACGACAATCATCGCGGCAACCAGTCCCTTCAGCCAGCCGTTCCCGCGCGAAGGGGCGGAGACTCCGATTTTGTTTTCTTGTCTATTCCACGCCATGTTTTCGACATTCCTTTCTGCAGTTACGTATTATAGCAAAAGCGGGCCTTACTGACACGGTGGCACGTAATTGAATTCAATGTACGGCAACAGACTGCCGCATTCGTCACGCAAGAGAGGCTTGTCCCTGATTTTATTCCAGTCGACCTGTCGACAGCACGTGGGCATGCGCGGGGAGAAAGGCCCGTCTGTCAGGAATGCCCAGCCAGTCTCTTCTGCGAATTCACCGATGACTTGGCCCGAGTAGGAGCCTGTGACCTGCCAGCCGAATTCTTGCGCCGCCGCCTTGACGAGCGGCCAGAGATTCATGTGCCAGTTCGTGAGGTGGAGCGCGAATATGCCATCCGGCTTCATGATCGAACGATAGATGGAAAAAGCTTCACGGGTGATAAGGTGCGTGGGAACGGAGTCCCCCGAATAGGCGTCGACTATCAGAATGTCAAATGGCGGCATTCCTTGCCTGCGATCCCGCTCCAGTTCAAGCCGCGCATCCCCCTCGACGATTTCGATCTTGGCCTTGGAGTCTGATATGAAGGTGAACAGACAGGTATTTGTTGCAGCCTGCACAGCCTCCGGACAAATCTCATAGAAGCGAAAGACGTCCCCCGGACGACCGTAGGTCGCAAGCGTCCCGATGCCCATGCCGACGAATCCCGCGCGGATTGGACGTCCCTCCTTGCGGGGTGCGTATGACTCGAAAGCGATGCCGCCGCCATTGAGACTGTAGTAAAGCGTCGGCTTGGCGGGGATGTCGGGAATCTGCGTCCCATGTACGGTCTTTCCGTGATAGAAGACATGGATGTCCCTTGTCGTCCCGTTCGCGTAACGCACGAGGTCGTTGCGCACGCTCACGGCTCCGTAGAATCCACGCGCGCGCCAAAGTCGCCGCTGACCGTTCGCATCGCCCAGCAAGGAGCCGCACGAAATGAAGACGGCAATTGCGCCGAGGACGCAGAATCCCACGTTTCGCGGAAAGCGCTCGTCGCCCGCGCAGCGCAACTGAAACAGACCGACGGACAGCATGCCGCATGCGGCGACGAGTGCCAACGGAAACTCGGCGATCCAATCGAAAGCCAACGGTGCAACCACGCCCGTCAGGATGCCGCCCATGACGCCGCCAAGGGCTGTACAGAAGTAAAACAGAGGAAGTTGGCATGTCTCCGGGCGACTCCGACAGAGTTCGGCGTGGAGCGCGGAACAGACGGTCAGCAGAAGAAGGATCGCCGCTGTAAAATTACAGGCAAATCGCAGAAGGCTGTTCGCTTTGGGCAAGAGCGCCCATCCAACAAACGTGAGTGTCAGCACGGACAGGACGAGCCACAGGGGCAGCAGCCGTTCGCCAAGGCGTGAGAATCCGATGACATAGCTCAAAAGGAACGCCGCCAGCAGAATGGCCCACATCAGCGGCAGCGGAGAGAAGTCCGTCGTGAGGAAGGTTGTCGTCGCTGTCATCAAGGCGCAGGAGACGCAGGGCAGCGACACCCAAAGGGCAATCGTTCTTGGACGGGATTTTGACGCAGTCCCTGTATTGTCCGTCGACCGAGCACCGGGAGTGGCTGCTGGGCGCACCCGCGAGACAAGCAGGGCGTAGAGCAGAATCGCCCCGCCGAAGACAGTCCATTGGACGGCGAGCGGGAGAAAGGGCTCGACGGCGAGCGGATAGGCGAGCAACCCGACAAGCGAGCCGACGTTGCTGACCGCGTAGAGGCGATAGACTTCACGGCCACCGCCTCGCCAACTCTGCACGACCGTTGCGTTAGCCGAGAGGACAAGTGAGACGAGGCCCGTGAGGAGGCCGCCCGCAATCGTGACGCCCAGCACGGGCGTAAGCTGCTCCGTCATGGAAAGCAGAGAGTCCTTCCAGAGAGGAACCGTGACCGCCGTGACTGATGCCAGCACGAGCAGCGCGAGATGCGTTTTTCTCCCACCTCGCGCTGGGATGAACGCATAGCCAGAACCAGCCAAGAGCAAAATCTGAAACAGGACAAGACACGTCACCCAGACGGCCGCGCTTCCACCGAAGACGGGCAATAGCGTCCTTCCAACGAGCGGCTGAACGAAGAAAGAGAGAAGCGAGCCGAGAAAAATGGCACAGGGAGCGACATTCATGGTGTTGAATTATACCAAATCGGCGGGCGCGTTGGCATCGCGGCAGAATGCGGAACGCCAAGCGGGGTGCACCGAGATATTTATGCAGCCACCCCACATTTCCCGCTTGATTTTCGCATACGCATATACTATAATATA
>CAKURH010000073.1 GCA_934675625.1 uncultured Kiritimatiellota bacterium | reverse complement strand
AAAACCGCGCGGAGAATACGCGTCCGAGGAGGTCAAATGAGCCTTAAGTTAGCGGCATTCGGGTCTGACACTTTTGGCAGCCTCGAATGCGCGGAAGCGCGCGGCGAACGCCGCCGTCGCCTTTTCGAGCGCGGCCTCGGAATCGACGCCCTGCGCGGCAATTGACTTCACGACGCGCAGCAGGAACTCGCCGGGATCGCCCTCGATCGCGACGGGCTTCAGGTCTTCCTCATATCCGATGCGCTTGGCCTTCTCCATCGTGCGCCGCGCCTTCAGGAGCGCGGGCAGGGTCGGCGGCACGCCGTCGAGCGCCGAATGCCGCGCCTCCTTCTTGTGCTCCTGCTGCTTGATGCGCTCCCAGTTCTTCAGCACGGTCGCCGGATCGTTCGCGACGACGTCGCCGAAGACGTGCGGGTGGCGGTGGACGAGCTTGTCGGCAATCGCGTTCGCCACGTCGTCGAAAGTGAAGTCGCCCGCCTGTTCGGCCATGACCGACTGGAACATGACCTGAAGGAGGACGTCGCCCAGCTCCTCGATGTGGTTCGCCTTGTCCTCCGGCCTGTCCATCGCCGCGAGCAGTTCGTACGTCTCCTCCAGCACACAGGGCTTGAGGGTTTCCAGCGTCTGGACGCGATCCCACGGGCAGCCCTTTTCGGGATCCCGAAGCCGCGTCATGATCTCATGCAACCGTTCGATTCCGTTCATGTCGAAAGACTCCCTCTCGCTCAGCGCATCAGGTCCTCGAACGCCTTGGAGACGCGCAGGAGCTTCGCCTCCTCGAAGCCGCCGCAGATGAACTGGACGCCGACGGGGAGCTTCTCGTTCGTGAAGCCCGCCGGGACGCTCGCCGCGCAGACGCCCGCGAGGGCGGACGGAATCGTGTAGAGGTCGTTCAGGTACATCGTGAGCGGATCCTGGTGCGCGCCGAACGGAAACGCCGGCGTCGGCGCGCATGGCGTCAGGAGCGCGTCCACCTGCGCGAACGCCGCGTCGAAGTCGCGCTTGATGAGCGTGCGCACCTTCTGCGCCTTGCCGTAGTAGGCGTCATAGTAGCCCGACGACAACACGTACGTGCCCATGATGATGCGCCGCTTCACCTCCGGCCCGAAGCCCTCGGCGCGGCTCTTCGTGTAGAGCGAATAGACGTCCTTCGCCGCCGCGCTGCGGTGGCCGTACCGCACGCCGTCGAAGCGCGCGAGGTTTGCGCTCGCCTCCGCCGGGGCGATGATGTAGTAGACCGCCATCGCGTATTCGGTGTGCGGCAGCGAGATTTCAACAAGTTCCGCGCCCGCCGCCTCGCATTTCCGGATCGCCTCGTCCGTCAGGCGCTTCACTTCGGGGTCGAGTCCCTTGACGTCAAAGTATTCCTTCGGCAGGCCAAGCTTCACGCCCTTCAGCGTCGCGCCGTCGAGCGCCGCACGGTAGTCCGGCACGGGCTCGTCCGGCGTCGTGCCGTCGTGCGCGTCGTGCCCGGCGAGGGCCTTGAGGAGAATCGCCGCGTCCGTGACGGACTTCGTCATCGGCCCCACCTGGTCGAGAGAGCTCGCGAACGCCGTCACGCCATAGCGGCTGACGCGCCCGTAGCTCGGCTTCACGCCGACGCAGTTGCAGAAGCTCGCGGGCTGGCGGATGGAGCCGCCCGTGTCCGTGCCGAGCGCGGCGATGCAGAGGTTGCCGCCGACCGCCGCCGCCGAGCCGCCCGACGAGCCGCCGGGGACGCGCGTGAGGTCATAGGGGTTGCGCGTCACGCCGAGGCCCGAGTTCTCGGTCGAGGAGCCCATCGCGAACTCGTCCATGTTGACGCGCCCCGCCGGGAAGAAGCCGTGCGCCTTCAGGTTCGCGATCACCGTCGCGTCGTAGGGCGAGACGTAGCCCTTCAGGATCTTCGAGGCGCACGTGCAGGGCTGGCCCTTCACGTTGATGAGATCCTTGATCGCAATCGGCACCGCGTTCGGGTTCTCCGCCGCGAGTTTGAGCGCACCCGCCTCGTCAAAGGTCAAGTAGGCGCCAATCCGCTCGTTCTCAGCGTGATAGCGGTCGATGACCGCCTGCGTCAGCTCAACGGACGAGAAATCGCCCTTCGCCAAGCCCTCCTGGGCCTCGGCAATGCCGAATTCGTAAAGTTCCATAATCAGCTCTCCGCGCCCTCGACGATTTTCGGCAACAGGAATTCGTCGCCGACACGCGCCGGCGCATTGCCGAGCGCGACTTCGGCCGGCAGCGATTCGCGCACGACGTCCTCGCGGAAGGCGTTGACGAGCGGACGCCCGTGCATCATCGGCTCGACGCCCGCGACGTCGACCGACGAGATCTTCTCCACGTACTGGACGATGTTCTCGAGCTGCGGCTGGAACACCGCCTTCTCCTCGTCCGTCAGTTCCAGCCGCGCGAGTTCCGCGACATAGGCAACGTCAATCTTCATTTTTCATTCCAAGTTCACACTTCAGGTAAGTGAGTAGTATATCAAAAATCCCGCCCCCTGTCGGACACCCATCCCACGCGCAACGCCGCCGTCACGGCCACGCGGACGGATGACGTGGCGCCGGTGTCCGTCGCGCAGGAGACGACATGGCGCCCTTCCGTCATCTCCAGCGCGAACGGCTCAAGGCCGACTGATTCGCCCTGCGGCCGACCGTCGAGAAACCACCAGAGCCGCGCCGTGCGCGCGAGGCCGACGGCCCGGCAGAGGATCCGCTGCTGCGCCTGTCCGGGCACCAGGCGGAAGACCGTCTCGTCCGCCGGCTGGGCGATCGCCAGCGTCTCCGCCGTCGGCGCATGACGGTGGCACCGGATGTCCGGCGTGCGCCCGCGCAGGGCGCGTCCCGTCTCGGTCTCCGTGCAGGTCGGCCCCGCCGGAAGCCCCGTCCGCGCACAGACCGTCCGCGCGACGACAGCATGCGGCGCGGCGAACCACGGGCCGTCGTTGCGCGGATACAGGGCGCGGGCGATCTGCCAGCATGGCGACGCGCTCGCCCGCAGCCCCACAAGCGACTGGTCACCGAAGCCGCCGGTCTTGTGTCCGCACCAGACGCCGACCACGTACTGCGGATTCCAGGCGACCGTCCAGGCGTCGCGGAACGCTGCGCTTGTGCCGGTCTTCCAGGCGAACCGCGCCGTCTCGACATCCGCCACATGGCCGAGCGCGGATGCGCTGCGCGCGTCGCCGCCGAGCATGTCCGAGACGAGAAACGCCGCCCCCTCCGAGAAGACGCGGTGCCCCGCGTCCGTCCGCGCGCCCGCCGTCGCCGTCGGCGGCCGGTAGACGCCGCCGCGCGCAAGCGTCGCATAGGCCGCGACAAGCTCCACGAGGCTCACCTCGACGTTGCCGAGCACCATGCCCAGGCCGAAGGACGCATCGCCGGCGGACAGGTGGCGACACCCCAGCGCGCGCAGCGCCGTGCCGAAGTCGGACACGCCGACTTGGCTGAGCAGCTGCACGAACGGGATGTTGAGCGACAGCACGAGCGCGTCCTGCAGCGAGACGAGTCCGCGAAACCGCGCGTCGAAGTTCGACGGACGGTAGTCCGAATAGGCCTGCGGGGCGTCCAGCAGCCGCGTCTCGGGCGTCACCAGCCCCCGGTCGAGGGCGAGCGCCGTCAGGAACGGCTTCAGCGTCGAGCCCGCCGGACGTGCCGTCCCGGCCGTGTTCACCTGTCCGCCGTCCCGCGCGAAGTAGTCGCCACTGCACGCGAGCGCCACGACCGCCCCATCGGCGACGCGCAGCACGACGGCGGCGGACGAGTAGCCGCCCGCGCGCGACGTCTCGTCGACCGTCACCTCGCAGAGCCGCTGGACATCGGCGTCGAGCGTCGTCACGACGTCGCCGCCCGCACCGACCGCGTGGCCGTCCTGGCGACGCTGCGCCTGAACCCAGTCGCAGAAGAACGGATGCCGAAACGGGCGCGGCGCGCGGCAGACGACGGGCCGCACCGACTCCGCCGCCGTGCGCTGTGCCTCGCTGATGAAGCCCAGCGCACGCATCCGCGCCAGCACATAGGAACGCCGCGCGAGCGCCGCGTCCAGCGCACGATCCGGGCGAAACCGCGACGGTGCCTGCACCATGCCCGCGAGACACGCCGCCTCGCCAAGCCCCAGTTCCTTCGCGCCTTTGCCGAACCACCCCTGCGCCGCCGCCTCGATGCCGACGAAGTTCGAGCCGAACGGCGCGCGGTTCAAATACTGCGAGAGAATCCACAGCTTGTCCTTCCGCCGCTCCATCTTCAGCGCCTGGATCGCCTCGACGCCCTTCCACCACAGGCTCTTCGGATGCGGCGCCAGGAGCCGCACGGTCTGCATGGAGAGCGTCGACGCCCCGGAGACTCGCCGCCCCGTCGTGACGTTCTGGAACGCGGCGCGCAGCACGCTCAGCGGACGCACCCCCTTGTGCGTCCAGAACGTGCCGTCCTCGGACGCGACAATCGCCTGCACGATCCAGTCCTGCGGATCAGCGCGGTAGTACGGACGGCAGTCCACGTCGTGCGCGCCGAGCGAGACGCGCAGCACGCGCCCCGCCGCATCACGCAGCACGACGCCGCCCGCGTAGTCGTCCGCGCCCGCGTCCGTCCAGTCGATCGCGCACCAGCTGACGGCGAAGCCGACGACCGCCAGCGCGCCGAGCGCGAGAAGCGCCCGCACCGCGTTGCGACCCACGCGCCGGAATGTCCGTGCGCCGCTCATGGGTTGACGCGCACACGCGCGGGTGCCGTCTGCGCGAAGATTTCGGGTGCGTACATCGCCTCGACGCGGACGCCCGGCAGCGCGAAGTCGCCGGCCGAGACGACGCGCACGGCGTAGTAGAACGTCGCCGCGTCCGTTCCGTCTCCTGCCGGGCGCAGGGTCGTCGGACGGGCAAACACGAGCAGACGGTCGTCTCGCGCCTCGTGACGCAGCACCCAGTCCGCGCGCCCGTGGCCGAAGCGCTTGCCGAACGCCGCCGCGATCTCCGCACGTTCCGGCTCGAAGCCGGCCGGCAGAAGATCCTGCACCACGAGGTCGGTGACGTCAAAAGCCCGGTCGGCCGTCAGCATGATCTCGCCGACCAGCAGGTCGCCGCGCGTCAGGCGTTCCTGCCCGATCGCAACCGGCCGCCCGTCCATCGTGTAGAATCGCCGCGAGACGTTGATGCGCCGATGGACGTTCGTCACGCTCTCCGCCGCCGGCAGCGCACGTCGGCGGAACGACACGAACGCTTCGCACGTGCCGTCATTCCGCAACGCGCACGCATCCCCGCCGCGCAGCCGCCGCACGTGGCCGACGGGAAGTTCCTCACGCGGCCCGTCCGCCGTCGGCGCCCACGAGACGCGCGGATGCCCCTCGCCCAGGCCCCGCACACGGCCGTAGGACGCGAGCGCCCACAGCGCATGGGCGTTCTCGCCGGTCGTCCCCCAGTGGAAGCGCGTGCGGTCGCGCGCGTTCTGCAAGAAGAGGACGAGCCGGCCGAGGCGGCTGTCGTGGGCATCCGCCTCCAACAGCGCGACCAGCGCAAACGCCGCCTCGCGCACATCTCGCGGCGTCCACGCCGCGTCCGACACGAGGGCCCGCGCGCGCAGCGGATCGCCGACGCGGAGGAACGCCCGGGCCAACCGCGCGCGCGCCAGCAGCGTCAGGCGATCCCGCGCGTCGTACAGCGCGAACAGGCGGTCTTTCTCCGGCGTGCCGGTCAAGGCCAGCGTGTGGCAGGCGTAAGCCGCTTGATCGAGGTCACGCGCCTGTGCCCACGTCTTCAGCAGACGACGGACGCGATCCTGCACCGTGCGGTCGACCGGGTAGCCCGTCGCCGCCGCCGCGACCAGGAAGTGCGCCGCGTAGAGGGACACCTCGCGGTCCCACGGCGGACAGTTGCAGTCCGGCCACATCGTGAAGTCGTTCTGCCGCAGCATGGACGCCACGCGGGCGACGCCCGCCGCGACGATGTCCCGCCGCTCGGACGCCTTGCTGGTCTGCGCGGACGGCAGACGCGCCAGGAAATCGTCCGCCACGAGCAGCGGGAACATGCGGGACGTCGTCTGCTCCAGACAACCGTACGGATACTCGGCGAGGAAGTCGAACGCGGAGACGAGTTCGGCCACCGGCGAACCCGAGACGGAAAAGGCGCGCTGCGTCGCCTCTGGCAAGGCGCCGACACCACAGACGTTGGACGACACCCAAGTCTCGCCGGGCCGCAGCACGACAACGCCCGCCGACTCCTCCCACGGCACGGCCGGACGCACCGGCAAGTCAATCGCGCGCGTCTGCGTCTCGCCGCAGCCGACGGCGCGAAAGGTCACGCGCCCTTCTCCGACCTGCGCCTTCGCCACGGCCGGCAGGGTCAGGATGCGCGTCTCGCCGTCCGCGAGCCTCGTCCGGCCCTCGGTATCCGCGACGAGCGCGACCGCGCCCTCGGCCGTGACGGCGTAGGAGATTTCCGCGTCGCGTCCGCTGCGGTTGGAGAGCGCCAGCGTCAGGTCGAACCGATCCCCCGGCGCCGCGAAACGCGGCGCATCCGGCTGCACCACAAGCTTCGGACTGATCTTCTGCCGCGTGGCGGCGCACCCGGTGGCGCGTTCCGTGTAGACGAGCGCCGTGACGCGCACCTCGCCGACGAATTCGGGCAGCGCGAAACGCACGTGCGCGACGCCGTTCGTCAGCGGCACGTCCAGCCGCCAGAGGCTGAGCGGCTTGAACCGGCGGGACGGCACGGGACTCACGCGGTTCATGAGGCCCGCAAGGTCGTCGCCGCCCGTCTTCGCGTCGCTCGCCTTGAGCGTCACGTCGCAGACCGGCAGGAGACGTCCGAACAGGTCGTAGAGCGGATGATCCCCGCCGCGTTCCCGCGCGAAGAACCCGATCGGATCGGGCACCGGCTCGTTCGTCAGGAGGTTGAGCCCCTCGTCGACGACCGTGACGACCGCGCGCGCAGCGGCGGCTTCCGCCCCTTCGGCGGAGACCCGCACGTCCAGTTCACAGCCGCCCGCCGCGACGCTTCGGACGGTGGGCGCGACTTCAACCGGAATCTCGCGTTCGCGCGGACGAATCCGCAGCGACACGAGGCCGCGCGCCCGGGCGGCAAGGGCGGGACGTCCGGGCGCGACCGCCTGCACGACGCTGAGCGCGACATCGACATTTGGCGCCCACGCGCCGGCGAGCGGCTCCAGCTCCACCACGCTCGTGAGGTTGGTCAGTTCCAGCGTGCGCGTGGCGAGCGTCTTCTCTCGCATCACCGTCAGCCACGCCGCGCCACAAAACGGCGTCTTGACGGTGAGGCGCGGACGCTCGCCCGCACGATAGAACGGCTTGTCCGCCACAAGCGTCACCGCCGACGGATTCTTCAGCGAGGCCCGCAGCTCGTCGTCGCCGGACGCGGAAATCCAGAACGGCGCACAATGGGAAAGGCCGCGCGCCGCGTCCTCGACGACAAGCTCATAGTCGCCACTGCCGGAGACGGGCAACGCGACCGTGCCCGATCCCTCGTCCCCCACCGTGACGGACAGTGCGGCAACGCGCCGGCGCATGCGCGCGGAATCCCAGACGGAAGAGCCGTCCGCGCGCTGCACGAGATTGTACGCGTAGTCGATTTTCCAGAGCGAAGCCGAGAGAGGGCGGGCCTCGCGGCGGGCCGTGCCGTCGGGGCTGACCTGAACGATGCGGAACGTGCGCGCGCCCGACGCCTGCGGAATGACGCGCGGCACGTCCGAGCCGAGGTAGTAGGAATAGCGATGCACGATCCGGCTGTCGCGCGTCACCGCCGGACGTCCCCCCGTCTCGAAGACCGAGCCCTGCACCGTCAACCGCACGGCGGCCTGTGGCAGACCCCATTCGTCTTTCATCCCGACGGCAAAGCGCGCCTGGCCCTGCGCGTCCGTGAGCGCGCCCTTCAGCCGCGTGTAGTTCGGCTGAAGCCCCCGGCGTGGATCGCCGAAGCGGAAGCCCTTCCAGCCGGGCGGCGCAAACGCCGCGTCCGAAAAGGCCACGAGGCTTTCCGTCGCCCGCAGCTTCGCGGGGCCGCCGAACAGGTTTTCGGCGCGGACGGCGTAGGCGATGTTCGAGACGCCACACGCCGCGTCCGGCAAGTCCACAAGCGACACGCGGATCTGCGGCGGCACGAACGCCTCGACCGTGACCGTCCGCTCGCCGAGCCGAACCCCGTCGGAGCCCGGCACCGCGACCGTGACCTTCCATTTCCCGGACGGCTGGTCGGTCGGCGCGAAAAAGTCCTCGACCGCCAGCGCGCCGTGGTCGTCGCACACGCGCGTCTGCGTCTGGACAACGGCACCGTCCGGCTTCACGAGCGAGACGACGACGGGGAACGGCTTCGGCGCGCTGCCCGCGCCCGTGCGCAGGACGGCGTGCACGAGCATCTTCTCGCCGTGGCGGTAGATGCCGCGATCCGTCCAGACGAACGCCGTGCTGGCATCTGCCGCCATATGCGGTGGGCGTGCGCCGCACGGCAGCGTCTCGTCAACCTGCATAGATGCGCGCAACGCCATGAACGCCGAATCCGATCCGTCCGGGGCCGAGACGACGAGCGCGAACGGCGCCTCGCGCGCGTCCCATCCCGTCAGCGTCACTTCGCCGCCCGCATCCGTTTCGCCCTGCGCGAGCAGGAGGCGGTTGGCGGCATAGACCCGTGCGACAAGCCCCGCACGTGGACGCCCCGTCGTCAGCGACGTCACCCAGACCCGCACGCCCTCGGCATCGCGGCGGACGGAAAGCCCCAGATCCGTCAGGCAGATCAGGCGGTAGTCGGGACGGTTCGCGTCCCCTTCGGGACGGTCGCCGTTCCGCACGGACAGCAGGTAGACGCCGTTCGACACGACGCCCTGCGCGGTGCGCAGACGCAGCAGATGCCGTGCGCGCGCGTTCAGCGGATGCGGCGTCGGCTCCGTCCAGCAAGTCGGCGCGGTTGCGAGTTCCGCCGTTGCCGCGCTGTCGCCGTCAATTTCAGTTCCCCACCACGGCAGGCTCTCCGTGTAGTGGCCCTCCTCGCGTGCCAGCAGCTGGACGACGTTCTCGGGCACGACCGACCGCACCGCACAGGCGAGATTCGTCACGTTGACGACCGTCACGCCCACCGCCCGCGCGCCGATCGGCGGCAGATAGCGTCCCGACGCCGACAGGCTGACCGACGGACGAAGGTCGGGAATCTCAACCGTCCGACGAACCTCCTGCGCCAACCGAACCGCCGCAACCTTGGTGAGGCCATTCGTGCCCTCGGGCTCAAATGGCAGATCCGCCTTGACCGTGACCGTGTAGCGCGTGCGACGCGCGAAGTTCGGACTCTTGAGAATCACCTGCCACGTCGTCGGCTGTCGCCACCGCCTGACAGGCTCGACTTCGGCCGAAAGATCCGCGACCTTCGGCTGAAGCGTGACCGAACGAAGAATTTCGGCGGCGTTCGGACGGTGCGAGAGGCGAAGGACGAGCTGAACGTCTTCGCTGTCGCCATCTTCAACTTCGATGCTTTCGACCCGCGCAAAGCCATTGGTCGCAGCTTGTTGCGTCGGCGGGCGCGGCGAGGTCGAGGCCGCGTGCGACAGCGGCGTCGCTGCCGACGCAGACGACGCCCCCAGCGCGGTTGCCGACGACGGGACGAACGGGTGTTCTTCCGTGCGCAACCGTGACCACAGGACGGCCAGCGTCAGCGAAGACGCGAGGGCGATGAGCGAAATCAGCGCAAAGAGCGCACAAACGACGATTTTTCTTTGTTTTTCGGACAGTCGACGAGTCATGGTGTTTTTCCCTTACACCCCTTACTCGTCCCTCCCGCTCTTTTCTGACAGAAAAATTTTCTCAATCACGCGCCGCCCAAAAACCGCAGGGCGTTCGCGTCGGTAATTGCCTCCAGTTCCGCTGGGGACAGGCCCCGCAGCTCGGCCGTCTTCGCAAGCACGTCGCGGACGGAGAGCGGCGCGCCCGTCAGCGGATTGAGCAGCGACGCAGGTTCACAGTCGCGATCCGTCTCGACGAGCAGACGATCAATCGGAATCTTCTTCACGAGCGCACGATAGTTGACGGCGTGGTCGTTCAGAACCGCCGGGCCGACGGAAACGTAGCCGTTCAGCGCCACGATGTCCGGCAACAGCCCGTCGCTCCGCGAAAAGCCGTGGAAGAGGAAGGGGCCTATCCGCTTATTCGATAATTCGATAATTTCCCTGACAACTTGCCCCCAACACTTGGCCCCGTGCAAGACAACCGGGCGGCCGAATTCCAAGGCGATATGCAACTGCGTCTCGAACACGGCACGCATTGACGGCGAGATGTCGCGCGTCTTCAGACGATCGAGCCCGATTTCACCCACGCCCAAGTGCGGGTTCGCCGCGAGCTGCTCGCGCAGCCACGCCGAGACGTCCGCCGCCGGACGAGCGTCCGGCGCACAGGACGTCCACGGATGGATGCCGACGAAGTCGCGGCCGATCAGGAACTCGCGAACGGACGGGTCGCCGCCGCTGACATGGCAATGCGCGTCCGTCACAGGCGAATGCGCGCGGCGAGGGCTTTCAGCTCGTCCATGTTTCCCGCATGGTTCTCGAAGACGATCGGCTCCTTGCCATAACGCGGCACAATGTGGAAATGGACGTGGTGGACGGTCTGTCCGGCGGCCTCGCCATTGTTCTGGAGAATGTTGAAGCCATCACAGGGGAGTGCTGTCTTCAGGTGGGCGGCGACTTTTTTCACGCGCGCGATGATGGCAGCAAGCGTCTCGTCCGGCGTGTCGAGCAGTCCCTGCGAGTGGGTCTTCGGGATGACGAGCGTATGGCCCTTCGTGAAGGGGTTGATGTCGAGATAGGCGACGACGAGCTCGTCTTCGTAGACCTTGAAGCTCGGAATTTCGTTCGCCGCGATGGCGCAGAATATGCAATCGTTTTTCATTTTGTCAGTTTCCTTTCTTGCCAAAGCGAAGCCGCAACGCGATCTTGATCGATTCGGTCGCGATGCCGGGGGTGATCTTCGAGTAGCCCTGCACGCGGTCGGTGAAGACGATCGGGATTTCCCGAATCGAGCAGCCCGCCCGCCATGTGCGGTGGTTCATCTCCAGCTGAAACGAGTAGCCCTTCGAGGCGACCGTCTCGAAATCGATCTTCCGCAGCGTCGCGGCCTTCCAGCACTTGAAGCCGCCGGTCGGGTCGCGGAGCGGCATCCCCGTCACGGTGCGGATGAAGAGTCCGCCCGCGCGCGAGATGAGCCGCCGCTTGAACGGCCAGCCCGGCGTCGCGCCGCCCGGCACGTAGCGCGAGCCGATCACGAGGTCGGCGTCTTCCGCGAGGAGGCGCGGCACGTCCTTCGGATCGTGCGAGAAGTCGCAGTCCATCTGGACGATGCGATCGGCGCCCAGTTCCAGCGCACGCCGGAACCCCGCGACATAGGCACGGCCCAGCCCTTCCTTCTGCGCACGGTGCAGGACATGAACGCGCGGATTCGCCGTCGCGAGCGCGTCCAGCACCTCGCCTGTCCCGTCCGGCGAGTTGTCGTCGACGAACAGGAGGTCGACACCCGCCGTCGCCAGCACGGCTTCCGCCATCGGCTTCACGTTGTCGCGTTCGTCATACGTCGGTATCACCACGATTGTCTTCATAGAATCGTTTCCTTATTTTCCTTCGGCGATCTCGGAAAGCCAACCAGCGACTTTCGCGAACGTCTCTTCGCGGTCGGCGGGCGTCTTGAGGCCGCATTCCCAAATGACGATCACGTTCCAGCCCTGCTCGGCCCACAGACGCTCATGCTCCTGGTCGCGGCAGACGTTCCGGCGGAACTTCGCATTCCAAAACGCGCGGTTCGACTTTGGCGCGGTCGCCTGCGCACACGCCTCCGTCTGCACGAGCTTGCGTCCGTCCCACGTCCAGCCGTGGTGATGCCAGAAGCAGCCGCGAATTTCGATCAGCGTCTTCAGGCGCGGCAGGACGACATCGGGATGCCCGACGACCTTCTTGTCGCAGACGCGGAAGCGATAGCCCTGCGCAAAGAGCCACTTGCGCACGACGACTTCCGGCAGCGTGTCGCGCGACCGGATCGCCCGCATGATCTTTGACCGCACCTCGGACGAGAACTTGTCCATCATTCCTCCAGCAGGCAGACGGCATGGACTTCAATGCCGAGACCGGCGCCGACGTCGTCGAGTCTCTCGTTCGTCTTGCCCTTGATGGAAATGCGGCCCGTGCCGACGTTCATCACCGCCGCGAGACGCGCGCGCATCAAGTCGACGACCGGGCGCAGCTTCGGGCGTTCGCAGATGACGGTCGCATCGATGTTCCCAATCTTGTAGCCCGCGCCGCGAATCTCCTTCACGACCGTCGCGAGCAAGGCCGTCGAGTCGGCGTCCTTCCAGCGCGCGTCCGTGTCGGGGAAGTGCGAGCCGATGTCGCCAAGCGCCGCCGCGCCGAGCAGCGCGTCAATGATCGCGTGCACGAGGACATCCGCATCGCTGTGCCCCGCCAGACCCGTCTCGCCGGGAAACTCGACGCCGCCGAGGACGAACCGCCGCCCTTCCGCGAAGCGATGCGAATCGTAGCCGAAGCCGATTCTCATCCGAGGTAGACCTTCTGGTTTTCGAGTTCGCGCTTCAAGTCGGCGTAGGCGAGTGCACGCGGCGCAACGCCCTTCTTCGCCGCCAGCGCCGCCGCGACGCCCGCCGCCTGACCCGTCACGAAGCAGGGGCAGATGAGCCGGAACGTGTCCACCGTGTCCGGCGCGCCGAGCATGCGCCCCGCGCAGAGGATGTTCTCGCCGCGCGTCGGCACGAGCTGGCGGTAGCAGACCGGCATCGCGGCGTGCTTGCCGTCCTGCCCGAACCAGCCGATCGGATCGGCGTAGTCCGTCCCCGCGCGCACGGAGGCGCGCGTCGTCACGAACCCAGTCTCGACGAGGCGCGTCGCGCGCGGCCCGATCTGCGAACACGTGTTCGCGATGTAGACGTCCTCCCAGCCCGGCGTCTTCTGCATCTCGACGCAGTGTTCCCACCAATACTTGCGGTGCAGGACTTCCGCCTTCGAGACGTCGCGCACCGAGAGGCCGTCGCCTTTCGGGCCGAGCCACCCCGTCCATGTCGTCGAGGGGTTGAAGCGGTTGCCGGAACCCGCGAGCGGCCACCACTTCGGCTTGCCGTCGAGGCCGATGCCGGGGTTCTCCGGACGCTGCTTCGCCGTGATGCGGTCGATGTTCGCGAACCGCGTGATGAAGCCGATGCCATGCGTGACCTGGCGGTAGTCCGCACCGGCGGCAAACGCCATGTCCGCATCGCCCGTCGCGTCCACGACCTGCTTGGCGAGAATCGCCTGCGGCCCCTGCTTCGAGTGGAAGACGATGCCGCGCACCGTCGGGCCGTCCTGAATGACGTCGATGCCGTAGGCGTGGAAGAACATCTCGACCTTCGCCTCGGCAATCATCGTGTCCATGAGATACTTCGACGCCTCGGGGTCGACGTGCGGCTGCACATGCCAGTCGTTCACGCGTCCCGGCGCAGGGTCGGCCGACTTCGGGCCCAGCGCGCGCGCACGATCCATGAACTCGCCGCAAAGCCCGCGCGTGACGAGCGTCCACTTCGCGTTCTCCTCCCGACGGCACGTCGCGAGCATGACGAGCACCATGCCGTTCGTGAAGAGGCCGCCGAGGGAGCCGTCCTTCTCGACGAGCGCAACCTGCGCGCCCGCGCGCGCCGCCGCGATCGCCGCCGCGAACCCGGCGGGCCCGCCGCCCACGACCACGACGTCCGTCTCGTGAAAGCGCGGAATCTCCCGCGCCGGCATCATGACCTTGCCGTCCTTCAGGAAGCAGCTCGGCCCGTCCTCGACCGTGTGACCGATCGGGAAGATGCGCTGGCCGAACCAGACGTTGTCCGGATCGCCCACGGAACCCGGCGGCAGCGTCGCCGCCGTCGCGACATATTCGTCGCCGAAAACCGCCCCCGTCGCGCCCGCCGCGCCGAGAAGCCCAAGCTTTTTCAGAAATTCACGCTTGCTGATCTGCATGGCCTGTCTGTCCTTCCTTTTGTTTCACTTGACCTGTTTAAAAATCTGTTCCGGCTCGGCCATGCGGCCGGCCCCCGTCACGCCGCAGGCGAGTTCGCCGGAGCCCGGCTCGATGACCGTGACGCCGCGCGCCTTGAGCGCGGCGAGGTTCTCCTGCGTGGCGGCCGCCTCCCACATGCCCGTGTTCATCGCCGGCGCGACGAAGACCGGCGCGCGCGTTGCGAGCAGCGTCTCCGTCAGCAGGTTGTCCGCCAGCCCCCACCGCATCTTCGCGAGCGTGTTCGCCGTCGCCGGCGCGACGAGCGCGACGTCCGCCGCCTCCGCGAGCGAGACGTGCTCCGGCTTCCACGCGGCGATCGGCGCGAAGGCATCGACGAAGACGGGATTGCGCGAGAGCGTCTGGAACGTGAGCGGCGTGACGAACTTCGTCGCGGCCTCCGTCATCACGACTTGCATCGAATCGCCGTTCTTCACGAACAGCCGCACGAGCTCGACGGCCTTGTACGCGGCAATCGACCCCGTGACACCCAGAAGAATTTTCCTGTTCATTTGAGACGCTCCCGCAGGTTCTCGACAGCGGCCTTCATGTCCGCCTGCTTGAAGAGATAGGAGCCGGCGACGAACTGGTTGGCGCCAGCGCGTGCGGCACGGACGGCCGTCTCGGCGTCCACGCCGCCATCGACCATCAGGTCGACGTTCGGCAGACGCGCCCGCAGGTACGTGAGCTTGGGCAGGCAATCATCAATGAATTTCTGTCCGCCGAAGCCAGGATGCACCGTCATGACGAGGATTTCGTCCACATCGCCGAGATACGGCTCCAGCCGCGCGACGGGCGTTTCGGGGTTGAGGACAATCGCGTTCTTGAGGCCTATCGTGCGGATGCGCCGCAGTTCCGTGTGCAGGTCGCAGTCCGCCTCGACATGAATCTGAATCGTCTGCGCGCCCGCCTGCGCGAACGCCTCCAAGTAGAGGTCGGGACGGTTCATCATCAGGTGAACGTTGCGGTAGAAGTTCGGACACGTCCGACGGCAGAAGTCGACGATGGACGGCCCAAAGCTCATGTTCGGCACAAACGTCGGATCCATGATGTCGAGATGGATCGCGTCCGCGCCGGACGCCTCGGCACACCGCAGCTCGTCCGCGAGATGTCCGAGATCGGCCGCGAGGAACGACGGAAGAACCTGAATCTTCATCTTACGCCCTCACCTTGACGATCAGCTTGCGCGCCGGCTTCACGACGTCCGTCGTCACGGCTGGCGCGTGCGCACACGTGATCGGCCACGTGATGCAGAATTCGCCTTTGCGGACGACGTGCCAGTCGACGTCCTGCTCGTAGAACCCGCCGTCCTTCGCCGCGTCGAACGAGCCCTTCGCAAGCACGTTGAACGCCGCGAGCCCGATCTTCTCGTCGTCCGTGAGCGGCACGTGAATGTCGAAGTAGCGATGATGGACCTCCGGCGTGCGATCCGCCAGCAACACGTAGGTCGGCGCATCGCAGTTGACGAAGACGTTCTCGCCGTCGATCTCGTTCCGACCCGGCTTGAGCGACGCGAAGTCGCCCTTCGCGAGAAAGGCCGCCGCCGTCGCGAAGTTCGCGCTGAGGTTCGCGTATTTTCCGATGTTCGCCAGACTGTCAATCACATAGACGTATTTCTGCTCTTGCATGGTCGTTAGACCTCCTCCTGAAACATCCTCATGTCGATGGGAATCCCCCGGCTCTTGAGCTGGTCAATCCACGTCGGAATCGCGCCCGTCGGCTTCATCTCGCCGAGGATCTTCCCGTGCGCGTCGACGCCCGTCTGGCGGAACGCGAAGATGTCCTGCATGACGATCTGGTTGCCTTCGAGCCCCGTCACCTCCGTGATCGCCGTCACCTTGCGCGAGCCGTCGCTCATCCGCGACTCGTGGATGATGATGTCGACCGCGCTTGCGATCTGCTCGCGAATCGCCCGGCTCGGCAGCTCCATCCCGCTCATGAGCACCATCGTCTCCAGGCGCGAGATGACGTCGCGCGGCGAGTTCGCGTGCACGGTCGTGAGCGACCCGTCATGGCCCGTGTTCATCGCCTGGAGCATGTCGAGCGCCTCGCCGCCGCGACATTCGCCGACGATGATGCGGTCGGGCCGCATGCGCAGGCAGTTCTTCACGAGGTCGCGGATCGGCACGGCGCCCTTCCCCTCGATGTTCGCGGGGCGCGCCTCCAGCCGCACGACGTGCGGCTGCTGAAGCCGCAGCTCCGCCGCGTCCTCGACGGTGATGATGCGCTCGTTCGCCGGAATGAAGCCCGACAGCAGGTTGAGGAGCGTCGTCTTGCCCGAACCCGTGCCGCCCGCGACGATGATGTTCTTCCGCAGCGTGACGCAGAGCCGCATGAACGCCGCCGCGTCGTGCGTCCACGTGCCGAAGCGGATGAAGTCCTCCGGCGTCAGGGCCTTCTTCGCGAACTTGCGGATCGTGATCGTCGGGCCGGAGAGCGCGAGCGGCGCGATGATCGCGTTGACGCGGCTGCCATCCGGCAGGCGCGCGTCCACATACGGCTGGGACTCGTCGCAGCGGCGGCCAAGCGGCGCAATGATGCGCTCGATGACGGCCATGACGCTCGCGTCGTCCGAGAACTGGCAGTCCGAGAGCGCCAGCTTGCCGTGGCGCTCGACGTAGACGTGCGCGGGGCCGTTGACCATGATCTCCGAAACCGAGTCGTCCGCGAGCAGGTCCTCCAGCGGGCCGAGGCGCATCGCCTCGTTGAAGACGTCATCCTCCAGACGCACGGGGTCGATGCCCTCCGGTAGACGCCCGTTCGCGACAACCTCGTCGATGATGGCGCGGATCTTCGCGCGCGCGTTCTCCTCCAGCCCCTCGCGATCCACGCCCTGGACGGTGAGCTTCTTCATGTCCATGCGCTTCAGCAGCTCGTGCTGGATCTGCTTCTGCACGCTGCGCCGCAGCGCGCGCATCGGGTCGTCGACCGGCGCGGACGGCGGCTCGGCGGCTTCGGGGCTCGCGCCCGAAGCAAATTCAGGACGAACAGCCGACGGCTCGCGCGCCGCGTCATCGAAACCAACGGCGTCTGATTCGCTTCGACCGCCCCCCTCGCCATCAGCGGCTTCAGCCGCCGGCTCTTCGCTCACGCGCAGCATGCCGCTGCCGACCTGCACGACCTTGCCGCCGTCGAGCGCCTCGGCGCGGTCAATCGCGACGCCGTTGACGAACGTGCCGTTCGCGCTGTGCAGGTCTTCGATCAGCGCCCGCCCGCCGCGCACGGTCAGGATCGCGTGCCGCTCGCTCACGTCAGGCGACGCGAAGCGGATGCGGCAGCTCTCGCCGCGCCCGATGAGATAGGCGCCGTCCGTCAGTTCCCGCGTCTCGCGCACGCCGTCGATGAGCGTCGTCAGAACCATGTCGTCGTCCTCCTCGTCAGCGGTTGGTCAGCTTCTGGCTCTGGCGCTTGAGGTTCAGCTCCTCGATCTCGCCCTGGATCTTCTCGAAGTCGACCTTCGGCAGCTCCTTCTCGAACGACGTGTCGTTGCGGTTGCGCAGCGAGAGGACGAGCCGCCCCTTCATCTGCTCGGCGAACGCGAGCATCTCCGCCTCGCGCGGCGTGACCTCCAGCGTGACGGTCGAGTAGCCGGACGACAGGCCGAGGTCCTTCGCGCGCGTCTTCGCCGTCCGCGAGCCGGTCGCGAGCACGAGCACGTTCTGGAGGATCGTGCAGGTGACGAAGTTCTTCTTGCGCGCGTCGCCCCGGTCGAAGTCGAACGTGCCAATCACGTCCACGTGGTCGTTCGGCTTCACCATCGACGAGACGCTCGCCGCGCCCGAGCAGTTGATCGACACCGCGCGCATCGTCCGCTTGATGTCCGCCGAAAGCCCCGTCGCCGTCGGGTTGCCGCCCTCGATGTCGGCCCAGAAGAGGACATCACCCGCCTTGTGGCCGAGGAGCGTCTTGCGTCCCAGCACCTCGCCGAGGCTTTCGAGCTCCAGCGCCTGCCCGCGCATGCCGATCGCCGGCACGGTCTTGAGGCCGAGGTCGCTCTTCGCGAGCACCGTGCCGGACGGCACCTCCTTCTTGAAGCACAGGACGTCCAGCGTGCCGTACCTGCTGTTGATCGCGTTCTTGAGATCCTGCACCTCAGCGTCCTTCGCCGACAGGTAGACGCGCGTCAGCACGGCGGCCAAGACGCCGGCGACAAGGCTGATGACGAGTACGATCTTTCGCTTCATGCCCGTATTATAGCAAATTTGACCCTCCCTGCGGAACAGTCGGCGCATCCGACGCATCACGGCCCGTCGGCCCGACAGATCGCGCGACCCGTCGCTCCGGGAGTCGCACCTGTCGCCACACGTCAGTCAATCGAACGTGACAAGACATTCCCCTCGGCGGAATGCGCGTCCGCAAGCGAGAACGACGGAGGCGACAGGCGATCCCTTCGCTCCTCCCCGAGTTTGCCAGTTGGCTGACTGACTAATCTTCAAAATGTTGCGTACCCTATTGACTGAAGTGAACCTTCTATT
>CAKURH010000072.1 GCA_934675625.1 uncultured Kiritimatiellota bacterium | reverse complement strand
TCCTCGGAATCCATCTGCTTCTTCTCGGAGAGGATGCGCGCCGTGATGCCGACCGACGTCGCCGTGGACATGATGCCCATGTAGAGCGGCGCCTCCTTCGTCATCGCCTCGGCGAGCGGAAGCCCCTTCAGGTACGCGAAGTGCTCAAAGAACTCCGGCAGCAGGTAGACCGCGCAGAGGTCGCCGAACAGGAACGAGACGATCACGCCGCCGAGGCCGACCATGAGGCCGACGAACGAGTAGCGCAGGAAGAGCTTCAGGTTCGTCTCGAGGCCGGACAGGAACAGGAGAATCACCGAGGCGAGCGTCGCGATGCCGTAGAGCGCGGGCGAGGTCGCGTCAAACGCATGCCCCGTCTCCTTCGCAATCTCGCGCAGCGCCGCGCCGTGGAAAAGGCCCGACGCGAAGAGTCCGTCGCCGAAGCCGATGCCGCCGAGCGCCCACGGGCCGATCACGATGCCGGCGGCCAGCTCGCCGAGGATGGACGGCAGCTTCAGCATCGACGCGATCGCCCCGCCGAGGCGCGCCGCGAAGATGATGAGGCCGATCTGCAGGACGAGGAACATCATCTCTTCCACACGGGGCAGGCCGAAGTTCGGATAGGGCGGCGGGGGCCCGCCCTCATGCGCCGCAAAAACACCCGCCGCACACATCGCTGTGGCGGCCACCAAAAACAGTTTCTTGTTTTTCATATGGGTGCGTAGTATATCACAAATCGCCGTCCGACTGTGATATGCTCGTCATTGAACAACGACCGTCCGCTGTTCGTAATGTCCGGGCTGCCAGATGCGGACAACCGTGCCGTTCGCCTGAACCTGATCGATGTAGCGACCCTCCACCCAGACGTTCTGAACCTGCGTGACAGGCGTGACGACCGTCGGCTGGACGACCACGGGCGTCGTGACGACGGCCGGCGTCGTCACCACCGTCGGTGTCGTGACGACCACAGGCGCAGGCTCGACAACCGCACGGGAAACCACGCCGCCGACCACACCGCCGACGAATCCCGGCCAGAAGTTGCGTCCGCCACGGCCCCAGAAACCGTCGTTCGGACGATGATGAGGGGCACCATGACGCGGGGGCGGCGGCTGACGGAAGCCCGGACCGCCGGGACGACCGCCACCGGGACCGCCGGGGCCGGGGCCACCCGGACGTGCCAAGCAGACGCCTGTGCAGAGAATCGCCGCAACGGCGACAACAACTGTATTCTTGATGTTCATGTTCCTTTTCCTTTCCTTTGTTTTTTCAGGCTGATTTGCCTGACAAGAGAGACAGGGAGCCAACCCTTCGATTTCTGACAAAAATAAAATCAGTTCTTGAACGAGTGAATCGGCGCGGGGATGCGGCCCGTGCGGGCGATGAACCTGTCGCACGCGAACGGCGAGACGCGCATCACCGGCGCATGGCCGAGGAGGCCACCGAACTCGACCGTGTCGCCGACCGTCTTTCCCGCGACGGGGATGACGCGCACGGCCGTCGTCTTCTGGTTGACCATGCCGATCGCCGCCTCGTCCGCGATGATGCCCGAAATGGAGCTCGCCGGCGTATCGCCGGGAATCGCGATCATGTCGAGGCCGACCGAGCAGACGCACGTCATCGCCTCCAGCTTCTCGATCGTGAGCGCGCCCGCGTTCACCGCGTCGATCATGCCCTGGTCTTCCGAGACGGGGATGAACGCGCCAGAGAGGCCGCCGACGTAGGAGCTCGCCATGACGCCGCCCTTCTTCACCTGGTCGTTCAGGAGCGCGAGCGCGGCGGTCGTGCCCGGCGCGCCCGGATGCTCCAGGCCGATCTCCTTCAGGATGTCTGCGACCGAGTCGCCGATGGCCGGCGTCGGCGCAAGCGAGAGGTCGATGATGCCAAACGGCACGCCAAGGCGCTTCGACGCCTCCTGCGCGACGAGCTGCCCGACGCGCGTGATCTTGAACGCCGTGCGCTTGATCGTCTCGCACAGCGTCTCGAACGACGCGCCACGACACGTGTGCTTCAACACGTGATTGACGACGCCCGGCCCCGACACGCCAACGTTGATGACCGCGTCACCTTCCGTCACGCCGTGAAACGCGCCGGCCATGAACGGATTGTCGTCCGGCGCGTTGCAGAGCACGACGAGCTTCGCGCAGCCGAGCGAGTCGCGTTCCTTCGTCTTCGCCGCCGTATCCTTGACGATCTCGCCCATGAGCCGCACGGCGTCCATGTCGAGGCCCGTCTTCGTCGAGCCGACGTTGACGGACGCGCAGATGTGCTCGGTCACGGCCAGCGCCTCGGGAATCGAGCGGATCAGCAACTCGTCCGCCCGCGTCATGCCCTTCGAGACGACCGCCGAATAGCCGCCGATGAAGTTCACGCCGAGCTTCTTCGCCGCGCGGTCGAGCGTCTTCGCGAGCCGCACGAAGTCCTTCGGCTTCTGGCAGCAGGCCGCACCCACAAAGGCGATCGGCGTGATGGAGATGCGCTTGTTGACGATCGGCACGCCGAACTCGCGGCCAATTTCGTCGCCCGTCTTCACGAGCTCCTTCGCGTAGCGCAGGAGCTTCGCGTACACATTGTCGCACGTCTTCGCAAGCGAGGCATCCGCGCAGTCGAGCAGCGAAATGCCCATCGTGATCGTCCGAACGTCGAGATTCTCTTCGAGAATCATCTTGTTCGTCTCAAGGACTTCCGAAAGGTTGATCATGCGTCCCCCCTCACACGCGGTGCATCTTCTCGAAGATCTCGGACTTCTGGCAGCGGATGTGCAGCCCCAGTTCGAGGCCGAGCTTCGAGAGTTCCGCGCCGACCTTGTCGAAGGGCTTCTTGCTCTTCGCGCCGTCGACGATCATCATCATGTTGAAGTAGCCGCCCACGACGGTCTGCGAGATGTCGAGGATGTTGATGTCGTTCTTGGCGAGATAGGCGCTCGTCTTCGCGATGATGCCAACGGTATCCTTGCCGACGACGGTGATGATGACTTTCTTCATTTTTCTCCTTTTATGAAAGGACAACCGCGACGTAAGGATCGCCGCAGAGCGAGCAGATCGCGCCGTCATGCACGGGCGCGCCGCAGTTCGGACACCGCTTCTCGAGGATTTCGCCGCAGAACGCGCAGAACTTGCCGCCGACCGGATCGGCTTTCGCGCGGTCGGGCAGGAGATACGACCGCCCCTCGACTTCGTACGGACGGTTCGACGGGCAGTGCGGATTCGGACAGAACCCGCGCGGCGCGTGTTCTGCCGTCGGCGAAAACGCGAACGCCGGCGACAGCGGACGCGCCGATGGCTCGCGCTGCGCCGTCAGGTCGACGCCGAACTTCTGCGCGAGCTTCTTGATGACCTCGTCGTTCAGCTTCGTCCCGTCACCCTGCTCGAACATCGACAGCGCCGACTGCTTGCAGCCGACTTCAAGCGCCACGACGCTCTGCGAAAGCTTCGCGGCGCGTCGTGCCTCCTTGATCTTCAGGCAAATCTCTGGACTGAGTTCCGTCACGGGTGGATATTATGGACTTTATTTTATCAATTGACAAGGGGGCTATTATCAACACTATCAACAGGAATATAAACTTATGAACAAAATTATAAACTTATGAATGTTGATTTGTTGATAATTTATCAATAGGTGCGGGTGATGATTTCGGACGGCAGAAGGTATTCTTCGCCCTTTTTATGCGAAATGCCACGTTTTTCGAGCTCTTGGATGACAAGTCCGTTGATGAGGTTCGCGTTGTCCGCAAACAGCTTCTCCAGCTCGGCGCGGCGTTTCGCCAATTCGCCGTGCGGTTCGTTGACAACCAGCACGCTCTCCAGAATCTGCGCCCGACGGGTGCGCCCGGCCTTCTCCGCCGCGTCGCGCGCCTCGCGTAGCACCTCGATCACGTGGTCGCGCGTCTCGCCCTCAAAGCGGTCATCCAGTTCGATGTTGCGATCCAGAAGAGCAATCTTGTTTGAGCCGTCGCCGTCCGCGTTCTTGGCGAGAAGGTCGCCGACCTTGCCAAGCTCGATCAGGGCCTGCTGCAGTTTCTTGCGGAGCGTGTTCACTTCGGACTGCAACGCGGCGTTGTTTGCGCGCAGGGAACCGATCTTGATTTCCTGCTCGGCCTTGCTTTGCTTCAGGAACGAGATGACCTCGTCCTGTTCGGCCTTGTCGGCCGCCAGCGATTCGACGACGGCCTTCTGGACGTCGATTTCTTCCGGCTCTTCTTCGACCAACTCCTCTTCCGGCTCCTCGACGGGCGCACGGTTGAGAAACTCACTGATGTCCATTGACATGTTCTCCTTTCAGCTCGCACCCTTCATAGAGGAAGAGACGGCAGTCAATCGGCCCGTTGAAAAACGGAATCCGCGTACGGTAGTAAAGATTCACGAGATGGGACAGCTCCGGATTGCCCGTGATGAGTCCGCCCATGTAGCCACGGCACTTCTCGTGCATGAACGTGCCAATGCGCTCGTAGACGGGCGCAAGTTCCTTCGGGTCGCCGAGGCGGATGCCGTATTCGGGATTGAAGAAGATGCAGCCCTTCTGTTCGGGAACAGGCGTCTCGGCGAAGTCACACGCCTTGAACGTGATGTAGGGCGCGACACCGGCGGCAATCGCGTTCGAGTGCGCATTCTCAATGGCCTCTGGCGAAATGTCCGTGGCAATGATCGGCGGCAAGCCGTTCGTCGTCTCCTTCGACTTCGCCTCCAGAATCATTTCCTTCCACAGCTGCTCCGGCGTGGCCCCGGCGCGTTGACGCGGCGCGACGTTCGGCGCGGACTCGCCGGGGATGATGCGGTCGTAGCCCTTGATGGACTGAAACGCGAAGTGCCCCTTCAGCGAACCGGGGGCCTTGTTCATCGCCATCATCGCGGCTTCGATGGCGGGCGTTCCGCTGCCGCACATCGGCGAGAGGAACGGCGTATTCGGCTTCCAGCCCAAGGCCATGATGCAGGCCGCCGCGAGCGTTTCCTGCAGGGGGGCCGAGCCGGGAATCTTGCGGTAGCCGCGCTTCGACAGCGGCTCGCCGGACGTGTCGAGATAGATGATGACCTCGTCTTCCTCCCAGTAGACGAAAACAGCCGCGCCGATGTTCTCGCCGCCGGAATCGGGACGCCGCTGGCACTTGTCGCGCATGCGGTCGGCAATCGCGTCCTTCGTGTAGAGGGACGGAATGCGCGTGTCGCGAATCGTGTAGTTGTGGACAATCGACGACACGGAAAAGTAACCGTCCGCATCGAGCAGGTTTTCCCAGTCAATCGAATAGACCGACTGGTAGAGATCCTTGATGTTGCGGCAGGTCGTGCGCAGAAGCGGCACGAGAACGCGGTGCGCCGTCCGCAGCTGCAGGTTCAGGCGCATGACGTCGCGCATCGCGCCGCGCACGACGACCGTGTTCTCCGTCACCTCGATGGGCTTGTAGCCCATGTCGCGAACCTCAATCTCCGTCCAGCACGAGAGTTCCTTTGCGCAGGAGATGATGATCGGATAGTTCTTGTCCGTCCAGATTTTCATTTCGGCTTACCCTTTGACCTTGATGTGACGCACAATCCTCTCAGCTGATGCGGAGCGGCATCAGGACGTAGAGGAACGGGATCGAGCACTTGATCACCGCCGGCGAATGCCCGTCAGAGAGATTCATGCTCACTTCATCGTCGTCAATCGACTTCAGGCAGTCCATCACGTAGGACGGATTGAACATGATCTCGATCTTCTCGCCTGCGTACTTGATCGGCACTTCGTCCTTCGCCTCGCCGATGTCGGACGCGGCAGACGTCACGGTCAGCTTGCCCTCCGAGAAGATGAGCTTCGTCGAGTGCGCCTCGTCCATCGTCATGACGCTCGCGCGATCGAGCGCGTCCAGAAGCAGCTGGCGATCAACCTCAATGTGCTCCTTCGTGTCGACGGGAATCACCTGCCGATAGTTCGGGTAGGCGTCGTCCATCAGCTTCGAGTAGATCATCAGGTTGTCGAGCTTGAAGCAGATCTGCGACTTCTGAACCATCATCGAGAGTTCCGTGTCGCCGTTCAGCGAACGCTGAAGTTCGCCCACGGCCTTGGACGGCAGAACGATGTCCTTCTCGGCGTCCTTCGGAAACTCGATTTCCTGCTCGACGAGCGCGAGGCGGCGGCCGTCCGTCGCGACCATCGTGAGCTTCGCGTCCTTGAAGCTCAGGAGAACGCCCTTCAGCGTCCGCCGCGTGTCGTCCTGGCTCGCCGCGTAGGAGACCTTGCGCAGCATGTCGCGGAACGTCGCCTGCTGAATCGTGTAGCCAAACGCCTCCTCGTCCTGCGGCAGCTTCGGAAACTCCGACTCGGGAAGCCCGGCGAACTTGAACTTCGCGTTGCCCGCGCAGATCGTCGCGCGGTCTTTCGCGTCCGTCTCGACTTCGACCTCGCCCTCGGCGACCTTCGAGATCGCGTTGAAGAGCAGCTTCACGGGAATCGTCGTGCTGCCCGCGTCCGCGACTTCGCACGGGCAGACGGCCTTGATCGAGATGTCGAGGTCGGTCGTCGTCATGGTGAGTTCCGTGCCGCGCGCCTCCAGAAGCACATTCTGGAGAATCGGCAGCGAACCCTTGCCGGCGACGATGTTCTGGACGGACTTCAGTCCTTCGAGGAACTTGGAGCGGATAATCTTGAATTTCATGGTTTGATCCTTCTTAAATGTGCGTGTGCGTGAATTGTATCAAATAATACTAATTAAGGATAGAGTGTATTAAACTAATAATAGGTTTGTCGATAATGTGGATAACTCGCTGGCAGCCCTTTTTTCATTGGTGTTCAGAGGCTTTTGAACTGTCGACAAGAAAGTGACAGGGTGAAGAGAAAGGTTGACTGTCTTTTGTTGCTGTTCATGCCTGTTCATATTCTGTCGAGTTGTCTTCAGCCTGTCGTCAGTTCGTCGAATGGATGTCAATTGAAGTTGTCCTTGATGGAACAGCCGAATTCGGCGAGAATTTCGTTCAGTTCCGACTTGAGATCGGGTTCGACATCGAGCCGTTTTTCGATGTTTCGGACGCCGTGGAGAATCGTCGCGTGCGTCTTCTCGAATGACTGCGCAATCTCCGGCAGGCTCTTCGTCGTGTACTTGCGCGAGATGTACATGGCCATCTGGCGCGGCGTGACGAGCGACTGCGTTCGCTCGGCGGACAGTATCTGATCAATTGAAACGCTGTATTTCTTCGCGACGGACTGCTGGATCTCCTTGATCGTGAGACTGCGCAGCGATTTCTCCTTTTCGATGTATTCCTTCAGGATGTGCGTCAGGATATCGTTCGTCAGTGGTGTCGTCGATTCGATCTGTCGAAACATGTGGACGCGGTTCAAGGCCCCTTCCATCGCGCGCACGTGGCTCTTGATCGTGTCGGCGATGAACTCCAGCGCGTTGTCGGGGATGCGCGGCACCATCGACTCGGATTTCTTCTTCAGAATCGCGAGACGCGTCTCGTAGTTCGGCGACTCGATTTCCTGCACCATGCCGCCCTCGAAACGCGAGATGAGGCGCGCCTCGATGGACGGCAGGTTCTTCGGCGCGACGTCGGACGTCATGACGATCTGGCTATGCGCCTGCTGAAGGACGTTGAACGTGTTGAAGAACTCTTCCTGGCACTGCTTGCCCTTCTGGAGAAACTGCACGTCGTCGACCATCAGCAAGTCCATCTTGCGGTAGCGCTTGCGGAAGTTTTCGGTAGTGCCGTTCTGCAGCGCGTTGACGTATTCGTGCAGGAACGTTTCGGCCGTCAGGTAGCAGATGTTGAGCGCAGGGTTCTTCTTCTTCAGCTCATTGCCGATCGCCTGCATGAGGTGCGTCTTGCCGAGGCCCGTGCCGCCGTGAATGAACAGCGGATTGTAGCCGCTCTTGCCGGGATTCGCGACGACGCCCTGCGCGGCGGCGAGCGCCCAGCTGTTCGACGAGCCGCGCACGAAGTTGTCGAACGTGTAGTCTTCGTTGAGCGGCATCGTCGAGGCCATCGCCGCTTTCGGATGAGCCTTTGACGGCGCGTCGGCATGCGGTGCAACCGATTCCGTCGGAATGACGATCGGCGGCTTGGCCCTTTCGCTGTGACGGAACTCAATGCCGACCGGGGTGTCTGACGAGACGAGTTCAAGGCACTTCTTCAGCTTGTCGGAATACTTGTCGCGCAAAAAGTCAGCCGTGTAGGCATTCGTGAGCGTGATGACGAAAAGGCCATTTTCGCGCGTGACGGACGTAATTGTTGAAAAGTAGCGTTCGACTTGGCCGCGCTCTTCGGCAGAAGACAACGTGGAAAGGTAAATCCTCTTAACCATTTCCCACGTTTCTTTCGATTTGATGTCAATCGTTTCGTTCATCTCTTTTTCTCTTCAACTTCAAGTTGCTCATAATACCATAAAAATGGCGAAGTGTGGGAAAATAGAAATCAACGCATATCTTCAACTTATCAACATTTCGTGTTGATAAGTGTTGGGATGAAATGAAAAGCCCCGGTCCGGAACGTCCGGAACCGGGGACCCGCTGTAACCACCAACAGGATTTTTCCCTCGGATCATGTGTGCGTGTGACCGAGAAAATCAAAACGCGATGGCAATTGAAACGCCCGTGACGAAATTGTAGCTTTCCGAATAGGCCTCCGTGCCCTCGTAAGCCGACGCCGCGTCACGCGCCGACGAGTCGAACAGGTAGTCGTAGTAGGCGAGATACGCGCCGAGCGACACGCCGTCCGTGATGTTCCACGTGAGTTCGCCCTTGAGGCAGGTGTCCATCAGGCACGCCTCATCGTAGCCGTCGCCTGCTTCGCCGAGGTAGGCCGTGACGCGGCGCTGGTCGCCCCAGCCCTGCGCGAGGGAGACGCGGAACGAGAGGATGTCGTCATCGCCCTCTTCCGTCCCCTCGACGATCGAGAACGTGTGGCCGATTTCGAGGTTGAGGTAGGTGCCCTCGTCGCGGTCGATGTCGCGCTCGTAGGAGAACGTCGGCTCGAACCAGAGATCGGGCAGGCCGATCGAGAAGGTGATGAACTGGGTATCGTCATCGACGATCCGCGGATGCTGCTCGTACATATAGCCGAGTTCAAACTCGATTGTCGTCGGCAGACCTTCGTCCGGCCCAAACGCATGGCCAATCGCCACGCCGGGGTCGAGTTCTTGATACCGGAAGGCGTGATTGCGATAGCCGGCCTTTTCGCCGTAGCGCGTGGTGTCGAAGATCGACTCGACGCTGAACGTCACCCAGTCGAAGAACGTGAGCGCCGCCGACGGGGTGAGAATCGGGTCGTTGTTGTCCACGAGGCCGTAGCTCAGAAACTTGGAGTCGAACGCGAGGCCGACTTCGGCCGAGACGATGGAGGTCTCGCCGAACGTCACGCCTTCGCCCATGGCCCAGTTCAGGCCATGGTCTTCGTTTTCCTTCGCTTCCGTTTCCGCCCGAACGCTGCCGCAGAACGCGGCTGCACAGGCGATCGTTGTCATGATGTGCTTTGAGTTCATTGTTAGTTTTGACTTATTTTATTAGTCTTGTCTTATTTTTTGTTTGTTTTTTGGCTTTGCCAAATCGAATGGGAATTTTATTTACTTCCTGCCCTTGTCCCCGCAGTGACAGCAGCCACCGCCGCAGAGCTTTCGGCTGCCGCCGCACTCGCACGGGGCCCCCTTCTTCCACGCCCGCCAGACGGCGAGCGCGGCAAGGGCGAGGACGAGCGCGAGAATGGCGACGGAACCGGCGTTCATGCCGCCACCTCCTTCGGGCCCGGGCGGAAGATCGCCCAGAGGACGAACGCGTCGACTGCCAGCGTCACGGCCGTCCAGAGGCCGAAGCCGCCGCCGCAGGTCAGGATGCCGATCTGGTAGGCCGAGAGCGCGATCACGTAGCCGACCGCGAGCTGGAAGGCCATCGCGAACCAGCCCCACTTCTGCGAGCCCATCTCGCGGAAGGTCGTCGCGATCGCGACCATGCACGGCGGGACGAACAGGTTGAACACGAGGAACGAGAACGCCGCGAGCGTCGGGAACGCGCTCATGCCGCCGAACAGGGCCGAGATCTTCGCCGCCGTCGTCGCGCCGTCGAGGTTCGCCGAGACGAGGCCCAGCGTCGCCGTCGCCTGCTCCTTGGCGATCTCCGCCGAGACCGTCGCCGCCGCACCCTGCCACGTGCCGAAGCCGAGCGGCGCGAAGATCCAGGCGATCCAGCTGCCGAGGTCGTGCAGGATCGAACGCTCGATCTCCTCGTCCGCCAGCAGGTTCAGCGACCAGTCGAAGTGCATGATGAACCAGAGGAACACGCACGCCGGGAAGATGATCACGCCCGCCTTGAGCATGTAGCCCTTCACGCGCTGCCACGTGTGGATGAGGATGCCGCGCACGGTCGGCAGGTGGTAGGCCGGCAGCTCCATCACGAACGGGGCCGCCTCGCCCGCGAACGCCCTGGACTTCTTGAGCGCGATGCCGCCGAGGACGATGATCGCGATGCCGATGACGTCCATGAGCGGCGCCACGTACCACATCTCGCGGAAGAAGATCGCCGTGAACATCGCGATGATCACCGTCTTCGCGCCACACGGGATGAACGTCGCGAGGATGATCGTCATGCGGCGGTCACGCTCGTTCTCGATCGTCCGCGCCGCCATGACGGCCGGCACGCCGCAGCCCTTGCCGACGATCATCGGGATGAACGACTTGCCCGACAGGCCGAACTTGCGGAAGAGGCGGTCCATGATGAACGCGACGCGCGCCATGTACCCGCAGTCCTCCAGGAACGCGAGGAACAGGAACACGATCGTGATCACCGGCACGAAGCCGAGCACCGTCGCGACGCCGCCCCACGCGCCGTCGTTGACGAGCGAGGAAACCATGTCGGACGCGCCGACCTTCTCCAGCGCCTCGGAGATGAGCGCGCCGATGCCCGGCACCCACACGCCGTAGTCGGACGGGTTCGGCTCCTCGACCTTCTTGGCGTCGTTGTAGGCCGCCTCGTCGATTTCCCATTCCTCCGCCGTCTCGCCGGTCTCCTCGTCCTCGATGGACGCGGTCTTCTCGCCGACCTCCCACGCCGCGACCGTCGCCTCCGCCTTCGCGAAGTCTTCGCACGCCGTGTCGTAGTCCTTGCCGTCGACCTCGTGCATCGTGAACGGCAGATGCCAGCCGTCGCCGAGGAACCCGTCGTTCGCCCAGTCGGTGAGCTTCGTGCCCGGCCCGCAGTCCGAGACGGCGAGGAACCACATCACGCAGAGCGAGACGATGAAAATCGGCAGCGCGAGGATCTTGTTCGTGACGATCTTGTCGATCTTGTCCGACAGCGTCAGCGTCTTCGCGCCGCGCTTCTTCGCGACGGCCTTGCCGACCAGCGTCTTGATGAAGTCGTAGCGCTGGTTCGTGATGATCGACTCGGCGTCGTCGTCAAGCTCCTTCTCGCAGTCGCGGACGTGCGCGTCGAGGTGCTGGCGCGTCTTCTCGTCGAGGCCGAGCATGTCGATGATCTCGGCGTCACGCTCGAACACCTTGACGGCGAACCAGCGGATGGCGCGCGCGTCGACCTTGCCCTGGATCGTCTCCTCGATGTGGGCGATCGCGTGCTCGACGGGACCGGTGAAGACGTGGGGGACTTCGCCCTTCTTGCCTTCACGCGCGAGCTTCGCGGCGAGCTCCGCCGCCTCGACGCCGCCCTCGTTGTGCTGGGCGCTGATGCCGACCACCTCGCAGCCGAGCGACTCGGCGATGCGCTTCATGTCGATCTTGTCGCCGTTCTTGCGCACGAGATCCATCATGTTGACCGCGACCACCATCGGCAGCCCCAGCTCGGCGAGCTGCGTCGTCAGGTAGAGGTTGCGCTCGATGTTCGTGCCGTCCACGATGTTCAGGATCGCCGACGGCGAGTCCTCGACGAGATACCGCCGCGAGACCTTCTCCTCCAGCGAATAGGGCGAGAGCGAGTAGATGCCCGGCAGGTCCTGGATGACGACCGACTTGTCGCCCTTGAGAAGGCCGTCCTTCTTCTCGACCGTCACGCCCGGCCAGTTGCCGACGTACTGGTTCGAGCCCGTCAGCGCATTGAAGAGCGTTGTCTTGCCGCAGTTCGGGTTGCCCGCGAGCGCGATCTTCACCACGCCCGACGCCGGCACTTTCCCTTCGTTAACTTTATTAGACATAACTAATTCTTCCCTCAAAAAAATTTCACGCAACCTCGATCAGCGCCGCCTCGCCCTTGCGGATCGAGAGCTCGTACCCGCGCACGGTCAGCTCGAGGGGATCGCCGAGCGGCGCGACCTTGCGCACGGAGACCTCGGCCCCCTTCGTGATGCCCATGTCCATGATGCGCCGCTTGACGGCGCCTTCCCCGTGAAGACGGACGACGCGCGTCGTCGCCCCGACGGGAATGTCATTCAATGTCTTCATTCGTTTTTTCCTTGTTCGTGGTTGCAGGCTTCACCTTCAGAAGTCCTGCCTGACAAATTGTTCAGCGCCTTGCTTTTCTCACCCTCTCACCTTCTCAACTTCTCCACCTCACAACCTCTCAACCTCACATCGGCGCGCACTCGATGCGGCACACAAGCTCGTCGTTGAGGGCGAGGCGGCTGTCGTGGATGCCGACGATTTTCCCGCCTTCCGCGTCCTCGATGACGCGGACGACCGTTCCGGCCGAGAAGCCGAGGCTTCCCAGGTGCTTGCGCGTGGCGTCGGCACCGCCGACGCGCATGACGCGCGCCGCTTCGCCGGCCTTGAAGAACGACAATGGCATGCTGACCTTCCTTTTCGTTTCGACGCCCCTGTTAGAGGGCACTAACTTCCAACAGGCGCGAAGTTTACCAAAACTAACTCGCGGCTGTCAAGGGGGGTGCCCGGCAAGTGCAGGTCGCAAAGGAAAACGCAAAGAGCGCAACATCCGTGAAAGCCTTTGCGAACTTGGCGTCAAAACCTTTGCGTTCTTTGCGTCATGAATCTTGAACGCTCTACACTTCTACACGGCCAACAACTTTCAACTCTCACTTGGCGACTGTCTCATGGCTGCCGCGCTTGATGAGGACGGCGAGGACGGCGACATCAGCCGGGTTCACGCCGGGGATGCGGCTCGCTTGGGCGAGCGTCTCCGGATGAAACTTCTTCAGCTTCTCACGGCTCTCGTAGCGCACGGCAAGACACTTGTCATAGTCGAGCCACTTTGGAATGACAATGGCTTCGTCCTTCTTGGCCCGTTCGGCGGCTTTCTCTTCCTGCTTGATGTAGGGCGCATAATGACGCATAATCATAACTTCACGGTCAATCCGCGAGAGTGTCATCAGATTTTTCGGGGTAAACGGTTTTTTCTCACACGGAGATACGGAGGCACGGAGAAGTTGGTTATTAGAAGATCTCTCACAATCATGATTATCAATACCATTGAAACCTCCGTGTCTCTCAACCTCTATTTCCTTCGTGTTTAACGTCGTAGGCTTATTATTATCCACGAATTGACACGAATTATCACGAATTTCAAAGTGTGAAGATTTATTAAATTTTACAAGGTTTCCATTTTTCAGCTTCTGAATTATCTCATGATACTCTTCTTCAATCGCCTCAAGTGATTCCCTTGAACGAATGCCGATACGCTTGGCGGCGGCGAGCAGACGATAACAGGCGTTGTCCTGACGCAGGATCAGCCGACGTTCAGCGCGGCTGGTGAACATCCGATATGGCTCGTCCGTGCCCTTTGTGACAAGATCGTCAATCATCACGCCGATGTAGGCATCTTGACGACTGAGAACCAATGGCTCTTCGCCTTTGACCTTCAATGCCGCGTTGATACCCGCCATGAGACCCTGTGCCGCCGCTTCCTCATAACCAGTCGTGCCGTTGATTTGTCCAGCAAAGAAAAGACCGGGTATGCGTTTTGATTCAAGCGCATGGGTCAGTTCACGGGCATCAATGCTGTCGTATTCGATGGCGTAGGCATAGGCGAGAAATTCGGCGTGTTCGAGTCCGGCAATCGAATGAACCATCTCCTCTTGCACTGATTCGGGCAACGAACAGCTCAAGCCGTTTGGATAGATGATGGTGCCGTCCTTGTCTTCGGGTTCGAGAATGACGTGATGCTGGTGGGCTTCGGCAAAGCGAACAATCTTGTCCTCGATACTCGGACAGTAGCGAACGCCTGTTCCGACGATTTTTCCGCCATAGAGAGCCGAAACAGAGAGATGATCACGGATGATTTGGTGAGTTCTGTCGTTCGTGTGTGTCATCCAACAAGGCAACTCCGGCATATTGTTCCACGTGGAACAAATAGAGGGACCATTATTCTCACACGGAGGCACCGAGGCACGGAGATGAATAGGTAAGTTGCTTGTGTTCTCCGTGGCTCCGTCTCTCCGTGTGAGACATTTGAGTTGGTTTTGTTCCACGTGGAACAATGGGCGAGGGGTGTCGCCATTTTGCCGTTGGCAGACGTTGAAATCGCAACTTGAGGCCTTCAAACGTGGGGGCGTTCCTGTCTTGAGGCGAATCAGCTTAAAGCCGAGGGCAGAAAGGCTTTCAGAAAGGCGATTGACGGCGGGGCGTCCGTCGCCGCCGCTTTCGCGGCACTGGTCGCCAACCCAGACGCGACCACGTAAGGCCGTGCCGCTCGTAATGACGACGGTTCGCGCGGTGAGAGAGCCGTGGCATTCCGTTTGCACGGAATGCACAGGATAGGCACAATCGTCAATGCCAATCACCGCGTCTTCGAGAACGGTCAGGTTGGGTTGCGCGGCGATGACGGCTTGCATGCGCGCGGCGTATTCCTTCTTGGCGCATTGGCAGCGCGTCGCCCAGACGGCGGGACCACGGCTCAGGTTGAGAACCTTCGCCTGAAGGGCGGTGGCGTCCGCATTTTTGCCCATCTCGCCGCCCAGCGCGTCGAGTTCGCAGACGAGATGGCTTTTGGCCAAGCCGCCGATGGACGGGTTGCAGGGCATGCGCGCAATGGCATCTGCACGGGAGGTAACGAGAAGGGTCGACACGTTCATGCGCGCCGCCGCAAGAGCGGCCTCGGCACCGGCATGCCCGCCGCCCACGACAATGACGTCAAACTGTGACTGTAAAAAAGACATGGTGAAATTATAGCACACTTGCCGTGGATTTGTGAACAGAAAATATTTTAATGTTATGGGACATCTAAAATTCATTTTTACGTGATTTTTGTGAAAAACATCAATTTTGAGTAGATAATCATTTTGTCAAGAGGAAAGATGTAAAATTATGTCTACACTTATTGAAAAGTTATCAACATTCGCGACCAACTTGCCCATTTTCACCGATTTATGCTATACTTCTTCACACTTGAAAGTCGTCTTCCTATTTATTGATGGTGTCGGCCTCGCCCGACCTTCGCCGGAAAACCCGCTGAACGCAGAGGTTTGTCCGACGCTGTGGCGTTTGATTGAACGTCATGGCAAGCCGATTGACGCCTGTCTGGGGGTGGAGGGCGTCCCGCAGTCCGCGACGGGTCAGGCGACGATGTTCACGGGCGTCAACTGCGCGCAGGCGATGGGGCGGCACTGCGAGGGCTTCCCCGGCCTCGAACTGCGAAAGATTGTCGCACGCGACAACCTCTTTCTCGAACTGGCGAAACGCGGGCGGCGCGTGAAGTTCGCCGACGCCTATCTCGTCGAGTCGGCGGATGAGCTGGCGAACCGGCGCTTCAAGTCGGTGACGACCGTGATGGCCCTGACGGCGCCGGAGTCGATCTCGACGGCGGGAGACCTCATGAACGACGACGCGGTACTGCAGGACCTGACGCGCGAGACGATTCAGGACCGCTATCCCGACATCCCGGTCATTCCGCCGCAGCGTGCGGCCGAGCACCTGTTCCGCCTTGCGCGCGCAAACGATCTCACGCTCTACGAGTTCTTCCAGACGGACGTGTCGGGCCACGCGATGGACTATGCGCGCGCGTGCGCGGTGCTGCGCACCTACGACCGCTTCCTCGCCGCGCTCGTCCGCTGTGCGGAGGCGGCGGGCCTTACGCTCGTGATGACGGCGGATCACGGCAACATCGAAGCCCTTGGCGAACGCGGCCATACGCGCAATCCCGTGCCGTTCATCGCCTACGGCCCGCGCGAGAAGTTACTGCGGGACCGCGTCGCGTCGCTCGTCGACGTGACGCCGGCCCTGCTTGCGGCTTTCGACGGTTTGTGATACAATGCCGCTGATGTCCTTTTACCGTTTACGATTCGACAACAAGATAACCTAAAACACAAAACACAAAGAAAAAAGAGGGAGAACTGACGATGGCCTGTTCCTGTGGCAAGAAGCATTGCGGTGGCGAGGGCGGTTGCACGTGCGACCATTCCGCGTTCCTGGCGCCGATGAGCGCGCTGTGGCAAATCTACGACGGCATCGACACGAAGGCGAATGCCCAGGTCGTCGCCATCGCGTGGGAGCGCGAAGACGGCAAGGTCTTCCGCTACGACCTGCCGATTCCAAAGCGGCTCGATCCGCAGGCGACGCAGTTCGTCTCGTATGTCGTCGAGCGCATCGCGAAGTTCATCGTCTGGTCGGCCGGCGGCTGGAAGCTCTACCTCGCCGGTCCCGACGCGATCGTGAAGCCCGTCGCGAAAGCCTACACGAAGAAGGGCGCGCGCGCGTTCGACTACGACTTCTTCACGTCAATCTACGGCCGTCCTGTCGAGGCCGTCGTCGTGCCGCTCGCGAAGATGCCGGAGTTCCATGAGAAGACGTCCGTCGTGAAGACGGTGGCGGACGGCTGCCGGATCGGCTTCGACCTCGGCGCGTCCGACTTCAAGATCTCCGCGCTCAACAAGGGGAAGGTCGTCTTCTCGAAGGAGTTCCCATGGGATCCGCGCAACAACGCCGACCCGGAGTATCACTACACGATGCTGACGAACGGCCTCAAGGAGGCGGCTGCGTCGCTGCCGCGCGTCGACGCGATCGGCGGCTCGACGGCCGGCACGCTCGTCGGCCAGAAGATGGGCATCGCCTCGCTCTTCCGCGCGGTCAAGGAGAAGAACCCGAAGAAGTTCGCCGAGGCGCAGAACCTGTTCTTCCGCATCGAGAAGGACTGGGGTGTGCCGTTCGCGATTTACAACGACGGCGACGTGACGGCGCTCGCCGGCATGATCACGATGAACCGCAAGGGCATTCTCGGCGTCGCGATGGGCTCGTCGGAGGCCGTCGGCTACGTCGACCCGAAGGGCGCGATGACGGGCCGCATCAGCGAGCTTGCGTTCGCGCCGGTCGACTTCAACCCGTGTGCGCCGAAGGACGAGTGGTCGGGCGACGCCGGCGTCGGCGCGATGGCGTTCTCGCAGCAGGCCGTTGACTGGCTCGCGGAAAAATACGGCTTCAAGTTCCCGAAGGCGATGAAGCTCCCGGAGCGCCTCAAGGTCGTGCAGGCCGCGCTGGAGAAGGGCGATGCGAAGGCCCTCAAGGTCTACGTCCAGATCGGACGCTTCCTCGCGCACGCGATTCCGTGGTACAACGAGTTCTACGATTACGAGAACATGATGGTGCTCGGGCGCGTGACGTCGGGTCTCGGCGGCGAGGTCATTCTCGAGACGGCGAAGACGCTGCTGAAGGACGTCTACCCCGAATGGGACGAGAAAATCGACATCTTCATGCCCGACGAGAAGGCGCGCCGCCTCGGCCAGTCCGTCGCCGCCGCGCAGATTCCCGTCATCAAGAAGGGCAGGAAGCGGACGTGAGGAACGGCGCGGCGGACGTGTGCCGCATCGAGATCGCGGGGGCCGTGCCGCGCGCGCTGGGATTGGGAAAAGCCGACCTCCGGCGTGCGTCGGCGTTCTTCGCCGCGCGGAGCGCCGCACGCGTCGGCGTGCCGTTCCGCGCGGTCACGGTCATTCTTCAGGATGATGCGCGTTCCGCCGAAGTCCATCAGGCGATCAACGGCGTGGCGGGCGCGACGGACGTCGTCACGCAGCGCTACGACGCGCTGCCGGGCGAGGCGCCGGGCGTCTACGGCGAACTTTACGTCAATGGCGACCAGGCTGTGCGCGCCGCGCCACGGCGGCGCGGCTGGAGCGCGGCGAAGGAGCTGCTGCTTTATGTCGCGCATGGCATGGATCACCTGTCGGGCGCGGACGATGCGGAGCCGGCGGACTATGCGCGCATGCGCCGCCGCGAACTGGCGTGGCTGAAAGCACTTCACGTCGCCGCTCCACGCCCGACTGTCCCGCAGGGCGGCGCATTTTTGGTATAATACGCAAAATTTATCGCGCAAGCGGGTCCGGAGAAGCTTCGCAACGGTGCGAGGTGCCGAAGGTGTAACTCCCCGAAAGGGTCGGGGACGATCTCTCAGGCAAAAGGACGGAAAGGCAAACAAACATGATGCAGGCAGCCACATGGCTGGATACGTTCACGGACTACGTGAACTTGGTTGACGACAAGGTCTGGGGAACATCGTTCGAGATCGCCGGGTTTCCGGTGCCCCTTCTGATCATCCTGATTCTCTTCGGCGGAATCTGGCTGACGATCCGCCTCGGCGGCATGCAGTTCATCCAGCTGCCGCGCGCGCTCAAGTACATGTTCAAGAACGAGAAGGTCGAGCATGGCGCGAAGGGCGAGGTCACGAGCTTCGGCGCGCTCTGCACGGCCCTCTCCGCGACGATCGGCACGGGCAACATCGTCGGCGTCGCGACGGCCTACGT
>CAKURH010000071.1 GCA_934675625.1 uncultured Kiritimatiellota bacterium | reverse complement strand
AGCGTAGGCGCAGCGGTAGCGGCGCCCCTTTGCCAGCCGTCGGAGTTTCTATACCCCGCTGTTCAGTGACCCATTACTTTCGGGTGATGACGGCGTTTGCCGAAGTTTGCTATAATAGGTGTCATGAAAACGAAAAGGACGAGCGTTCTGGTGGCTGTGGCGGCGTTGTGCGTCGGCGCGGCGTCGGCGGCGTATGAGATCGGCGAGGACTTGGCGCGCGAGACGTTCTGGCGGAGCGACCCGGTTCTCTTCGTGCGTCAGCACGTGGACGAGGGCTTTCAGTTCACGTCTTCGCATTGCCTCCTGTACATGAAGCCGCTTGGCAAGTAAGGCGCAGATGCGACGACAGTCAGAGAACGAATCCGAGCGCGCGCCGTCGTTGCGGCGACGCGCCGTCCTGTGGGGTGCGCCCGTGGCGCTGCTTGCGTTGGCGGCGGGCCTGTTCGTGCGGCGGCCGATCGCCGTCCGCACGTCGCTGGACGATTTGGTCGGGGACGGCGTGGAGGCGATTCCCGCCGCCGTGCGCGCGGCGTCCGCCGACCTCGTGCCGGTTCTCGTCGGGCCAGCGGACGACGTGGCGCAGGCCGTGGCGGCGGCGCGCGCGATTCAGGCCCGTCTGCCGTCGGACAAGCTTGTGCCAACGGCGGAGAATCCCCTGGCCGTATTGGCGACGAACCGCTATGGCCTCGCTTCGCTTGACGACGTGCGGCTTCTCGAAACGTCCGAAGGCCGTGCGCGCGTGGCGCAAAAGGCCCTGAAGAAGTTCTATGCCTCGCCGCTGCCGCCGCTCTTCCCCGTCGCCGAAGACCCCTTTGCGCTCGCGGACGGCTTTGTGCGCGCGCAGATGGCCGCGCGTGCGAACTGGAACGTGCGGGACGGGCTGCTGACGGCGGCGGATGGTCATGGCGCGACGTCGGTCGTCCTGCCGCTTCGTCTGCGCCCGGAAATCGCGGCGGATGCCGACGCGCTCATCGTCTTCCGCGCCGAGCTGAACGCCGTGCTGTCGGCGGTGCGCGGCGTTCCCGTCCGTCTCGGTCGCCGCCTGTGGCGTCCCCCTGCACACGGCCGTCACGGCGGGCAACTGCAAGCGGGAGATCAATGCGCTCAGCATTTTCTCGTTCGTCTTCATCGCGCTCCTGTCGGTCTTCGCGTTCCGCAGCGTCCGCTGGATTCCGCTCCTCGCCGCGTCGCTCGCGGTCGCCGCGCTCGCCGGGGTCGCCGCGCTCCTGGCGCTGTTCTCCGAGATCCACCTGATGACGGTCGTCTTCGGCACGACGGTGATGGGCCTCGTGATTGACTACTCGTTCCACTGGCTTCTGGCGGACGCGCGCCGCGCCGCCGTCACGCGCAATCTCGCCGTTTCGTGGCTCACGACGGAAATCAGTCTCGTGCCGCTGATGGTGTCGTCGTTGCCCGTCCTGCGCCAGTCGGCGGTCTTCCTCGGCGTGGGGCTTGCCGCCGCGCTCGCGTATGTCGTCGGGGGGTATCCGACGCGAAGGAGGATGCCGGACGGATTGGCTCACACGGAGGCACGGAGGTTTTCGTTGGGGGGTGCGCGCGGGGTGCTGCCTTGTCGCCTTGCTAATTGTTGTCGGCCTGTATCGCGTCCGTTTCGGAACCGACCTGACGGCGCTGTACCGTCCGCCGACGGAACTCGCGGCGGCGGAACGGCGTTTTGCGGAATTGAGCGGCTCGGCGGATGCGGAGCGCGGGTTCCTCGTCTTCGACCGCGCGACGGTTGCCGCGCATGTCGAGAAGCTGTACGCCGAACAGGGCGAGCGCCAGAGGCAGAAGCTGGGACTGTCCGAATCGCCGTGTCCGCCGCGCGGCGAACTGGGGGCGTATGCGGTCGCGTCCGTACCGCGTCCGGCGGAACCCCTGCCGGACGGCGTTCGCTTTCTTCAGCCGCGCGTGCAGCTGGGCGCGGTTCTCGCGCGCTGGACGGACGAGACGCTTGTGCGGCTTGGCTTTGCGCTCGCGCTGATGCTCGCTGCGCTCGTCGTCTTCTGCCGTCGCCGGGCGGTTGAGATGTTCGTGCCGTCCGTCTGTGCGATGGCCGCCGTCGCGGGGCTGCTCGGCCTTTTGGGCGAAAAGGTGAATCTCTTTCATCTGCTCGCGTGCTTCCTTTTGGCGGGCATGAGCGTCGACTACACGGTGTTCCTGCACAACGGCGGACGCGCGGCGCTGAAGCCGGCGCTCTGTTCGCTGCTGACGAGCCTCGCGGGGTTCGGTGCGCTTTACTTCGTCTCGTTCCCGGTCGTGCAGGGGTTTGGCTTCGTCCTCGGCGTCGGACTCCCGGTCGGGTTTGTCGTCGCGTGGCTGACGCGCCGCCGCGCGCCGGAGACCGTCGCGCCGACGGAACTGGCCGCGACGCCGCTCGGACTGGAGATCCTGTGGGGGCTTTATCGTCTCTTCGGGCTCAAGGCCCTGCATCTCTTCGCCGCCGCCGTCGGGCTCTGCGCGTGGACGTTCTCGCGCACGGTGCGCTGCGCGACGACGGCGCGCAAGCTCGTTCACTTCACGCGGTCGCTCGCGGACAAGCTTGTTGTCATGGCCGACGGACGCGACCTGCCGCGCGTCGCGACGGACGGCTCGGCGGACGCGGCGGCGTTCGTCGCGGACGTGCGGGCGGGGCGCGGCGTGTTCGTGCTGTCGTCCCACTGCGGCACGGTGGAGGCGCTCGCGGCGCTCGACGGGTGCGCGTTCACGTTCCACGCCTGGATGGACTTCGACCGGACGGGCGTCTTCAACCGCTTCTACCTGCGCCATGCGAACCGAGCGAAGGTCGTGATCCATCCGATTGCGGAAATCGGGATGGCGACGGCCTTTCTCGCGGGCGAGGCGCTGGAGCGCGGCGACTGCCTCGTGATGGCGGGCGACCGGGGACGCGGCGCGTTCCGCTTCGCGCACGCGCTGGGGCATCCCGCCTACTTCGTCGCCTGCGTCTGGACGGGACGCGGCTACCGCGCGGTCGTGCGCCGCCTGCCGGACGAGACGAAGGCGATGGCGGCGGCGTATGAGGCCGCGCTCGCGGAACTTGTGCGTACCTATCCCGACCAGTGGTTCGAGTGGGCCGCGAAAGGGTAAATTATGGTATAATACGAGGACTTTCCAAGGAGAAAACATGGCAGAGATCAGCGAGCAGCAGAGACGGCATTCCGCAGCGCACATGATGGCGCGCGCGGTCATGAACCTTTTTGACGACGTGCAGGTCGACATCGGGCCGGCGACGGACGACGGCTTCTACTACGACTTCGACCTTCCCCACCGCATCACGCCGGAGGACTTCCCGAAGATCGAGGCCGAGATCGCGCGTCTCATCGCGCTCGACGAGCCGTTCGTGAAGAAGGAGGTCACGGCCGACGAGGCGAAGGCCCTCCTCGCGGGCCAGAAGTACAAGCTGGAGCGCCTTCAGGACGTCATCGCCGACGGCGGGCCGATCTCGACCTACGCGGTCGGCGACTACGTCGAGATGTGCCGGGGGCCGCACGTCGAGCACGCGAAGCAGATTGGCGTCGTCAAGCTCACGAAGATCGCCGGCAGCTACTATCGCGGCGACGAGAAGAACAAGATGCTCCAGCGCGTCTACGGCATCGTCGCGAAGGACCAGAAGGAGCTCGACGAGATCGTCGCCCGCGCGGAGGAGGCGAAGCGCCGCGACCACCGCATCCTCGGCAAGCAGCTCAAGCTCTTCACGATCACCGAGCAGGTCGGCCCCGGCCTCGCCCACTGGCTGCCGCGCGGGGCGCGCGTCCGCGTCGCGATCGAGGACTACTGGCGGCGGAAGCACTACGAGGCGGGCTACGAGATCGTCTACACGCCGCACGTCGGCAAGTCGAACCTCTGGGAGACCTCCGGACACCTTGGCTTCTACAAGGAGGGCATGTTCCCAGTCATGCACGTGCAGGAGGGCGAAGGTCAGGACGCCTACGTGCAGGACTACTACGTGAAGCCCATGAACTGTCCGTTCCACATCCAGTGCTACCAGTTCGAGAAGCGTAGCTACCGCGACTTGCCGCTCCGCTACGCCGAGCTCGGCACGGTCTACCGCTACGAGAAGGACGGCGTTCGCCACGGCCTCTTCCGCGTGCGCGGCTTCACGCAGGACGACGCGCACATCTTCTGCACGCCCGAGCAGATCGTGCAGGAGATCAAGGACACCGTGGAGTTCGCGAAGAAGATGCTCGGCAAGTTCGGCTTCCACGAGATCCAGGCGTACCTCTCGACGAAGCCCGCGAAGGCCGTCGGCGACCCCGCGCGCTGGGAGCGGGCGACGCAGTCCCTGCGGGACGCGCTTGACCAGGAGGGCATGAGCTACGAGGTCGACGAGGGCGGCGGCGCGTTCTACGGCCCGAAGATCGACATGAAGATCAAGGACGCGCTCGGCCGCCCGTGGCAGCTCGGCACCGTCCAGTTCGACTTCAACCTGCCGGAACGTTTCAACCTCACCTACGTCGGCGACGACGGCAAGGAGCATCAGCCCTACATGGTGCACCGCGCGCTGCTCGGCTCGATCGAGCGCTTCTTCGGCATCCTGATCGAACACTACGCGGGCGCGTTCCCGCTCTGGCTCGCGCCGGAGCAGGTGCGCATCCTGCCGATCTCCGACAAGGCGCGAGATTACGCGAAGAAGATCCAGTCGGCCCTGCGCGCGGCGGGCTTCCGCGTCGAGGTCGATGCGTCCGCCGAGAAGCTTGGCGCGAAGATCCGCGAGGCGACGCTCATGAAGGTGCCGTACCTGGTCGTGGTCGGCCCGCGCGACGAGGCGGCGGACCAGATTTCCGTCCGCTCACGTGCGGACGGCGACCTTGGCGCGATGAAGCTGCCCGATTTCGTCGCGAAGCTCCGCGCGGAGCTGGAGGCGTAAGGCGCGCGGGCTAGGTTCGGGAGGTGTCCATGCGGAAAGGTCAGGCTCTTCTCGAATACGTGCTCGCGCTCGCGGGCCTCGTTGTCGTGGTGTCCGTCTTGGGATTCCTCGTCTCGGGTTCGGTCGGCTTCGGCGTCCGCACGGAAAGGCTCGTTTCAAGCGAATACCCCTAAAGAAGGAGGAAAGTCATGAACATGATGAAAACGTTGAGAAAAGGTCAGACGATGGTCGAGTACATCATCATCGTCGCGCTGATCGCGGTGTCGCTCATCGCCGTCTTCACCTACCTGAGCCGCGCGATCGGCAAGAAGGCCGCCGGGGCGACGGACGCGCTCTCCTCCGAGGAGGGGTCGAAGGCGAAGTCGGCGGCGGACTCGATCAGCTCCGATTCGATTCGCTCCCTTGGGGAGTGACGTCACGTGCGGCGGGCGCGCCGAGGGCAGGCGATGGTCGAGACGGTGATTGCCGTCTTGATCATCTCGTTTGCCTTCTTGGCGCTCTTCAAGCTCTCCTATCTCTTGACGGGCAAGATCCTGCTTGAACACGCGGCGATGCGCGTCGCCCGCGCCCGTGCCGTCGGGTTCAACGACTACATGTGCCGCAAGGCCGCGCGCGTTGCCGTCATCCCCGTCGCGGGGAAGCGCACGTGGCCGGAGGGCGCGGACTTCGACGTCGGCATGGAATACGGGCGCATTCCCGAATACCTCGCGTCCGAACACGAGCCGGAGGCGCGCGGCATCCTCGACTACGAACGCTGGGGCGGCCTGAAGGTCGATCCCGGCGACGGCACGGACGCGACGGTCGCGCTCGGCTTCGACCTCTTTGACGGCGCGTGGACGTTCGACCTCTCCGGCGCGGCCGGCATCGAGGCGAACCACACGCTCTACCTGAATGACGCGGGACGATGAAGGCACAACACGGACAGGTCGCGCTCTATCTTGTGCTCGTGCTTGTCGCGATCACGTTCCTCACGCTCATGAACGTGGGCGCGTACCTCTCGGTCACGGCCAAGAACCGCACGATGAACGCGGGCGACGCGGCGGCGCTCGCCGTCGCGCGCCACCAGGCCGAGCTGCTGAATCGGATCGGCGCGCTCAATGTCGACCATCTGAAGGCCGCGCTCGCGGACGACGAGGAGGCCTGCGCGCGCCTCGCGGAGGAACAGGCGCGCCTCTGCTTCCTCGGCCCGCTGCGCGGCATCTCGCTCGGCAACGCGGCCGCGCAGGCGAACGGGGCCGAGCCGAGCGACGAGATGCGCGAGATCCTGGAACAACACGTCATCGACATCCGCACGACCTACGTGACGACGCCGGAGGCGTATCCCGCGCCGTGGGAGGGCGCGTGGGAGGAATACGCACAGGCCCTCGAAGTCGAGATCGGCGCGCCGCTCTACGCCGGGCCGGACAACATCGAGTTCATGGACGCCGCCGGGGGGCACCTGCTGCTCAACGCGCAGTTCTACCACGCCGTCGCGGGCCGCAACTGGTGTTGGTTTCACTTCTACGCGCCCGGCGTCCTCGACGGGTATTCGGGCTTTGGCGACTGGGGGCCGCTGCCCCGCGCGGACGATGCCCTGCGGCGTCAGCGGTGCGCGAACAGCGAGGTCTATTCGCTGCACCTCGTGCCGCGCACGGGCAGCGCCGTCGATCTGCTGGGGCCGGCGCTCGTCTGCCGCCTCGCGGACGCCTCGCTCGACGATCTTGCTCAGTCAAGCCTCATCACGAACCAGAACCAGGTCTGGTTCTTCTACGATACGACGGAGGCCGGCCTGTGGCGGCGGTGGTGGGAGATCGATCCCGACGGCGACGACCGCTTTCCCGTCGTCGGCCCGGTCAAGCCCGAATACGACGTGCGCGGCGCGGCGGCGATCTGCCGCGTGTTGGGCGACATCCCGAACCTGCTCGAATCGGACGAAGACCGCGTGGCGAAGTGGGCGGCGGCGGCGAAGCCGTTCGGCACGGTCGAGGCCGCAGACGGCGGCGTCGGGGTCGTGACGGCGCTGAAGGGCTTTGTCACGTCCGCGTTCGAGGCCGTGCGGCTCGTGCCGATCGACGCCGTCGGCGGCAGGGATCTCTCGACTGCCGACCCCGACTGGATGCGCCATCTGCGCGAAGACCTGCCGGCGTATTTCCAGAACGGGTCGGACGCGCTGAAGGGCTGCTATTACTGCCGCCAGCTCGTCGATTGGGAGAAGCCGGGCGTCCGCGAGCAGGGGCGCACGTGGCTGAAGTACAATGCGTCGAGCTGCCTGCGTCCCACGGGCGGCAGCGGCGGACGGGGAGGCACGCCGCATGGCCATTAGGGAAAACGCGCCGCCCCCGCGCCGTATCCGCCGGGGACAGGCCCTGATTGAGTTGGCCGTCGGACTGTTCGCGCTCGCGCTGGTCGTGAGCGCGCTCTGCGGCTTCGCCCTCTACATCGCGAAGTCGCTGCGCCTCCAGAACGAGCTGCGCGTCGGCGGCCAGAAGACCGATTCCGTCGAGGTCTCGGCGTTCGCCGCCGAACACGTCTTCGGCGGCCGGAAGTTGAAAATCTCGGAAAAGCTTGCCTGGCCCCAGACTACGGTCGTGCGGTAGGAGCGGTGCGTTCTCGTCCGCCCCGGCGCGGCGTTATGGTATAATGCGCGCATGAGACTCGACGAACTTCAGAAGATTGCGACGCGGAGGCGACTGGACGCCGCGCTTGTCTGTCTGCCGCCCAACATCCGCGCCCTCACGGGCGTCGTGTGCGACAACGCCATCCTCCAGACCTCCCGAACGCGCCCAGACTCCCGAAACTTCCGCACCTCTCTCTCCACCGACTTCCGCTACATCCCGATGGTGCATCGCGTCGCGCCGCAGCTCGCCTGCCGCGACCTGAAGCGGCTGAAGGTTCGCGGTTTGCGCATCGGCTACGAGTCGTCGATCCCGCACGCGCAATTCCTGAAGTTCCAGAGGCTCGCGCCGCGCGGCGCCGTCTTCGTCGATATCGCGGACGACCTCTTGGCGCTGCGTGCCGTGAAGACGCCGGAGGAAATCGCGAAGATCCGCGCGGCGGAACGGCTCGCCTGCGAAATCTGGCAAGCGGCGTCCGCACGCTTTGCGGCGGGCATGACGGAGCGCGACATGGCGCGAATCATCCAGACGCTCATGATCGAGAGGGGCGAGGGCGAGGCGTTCGCGACGATCGTCTGCGTCGGCAAGAACGCGGCGGAGTGCCACCATGAGCCGGACAACACGGTCTGGAACGGACGCGAGCCCGTGCTTGTGGACATGGGCGTGCGGCTCGGCGGCGTGTGCAGCGACCTCACGCGCAACCTCGTGCCGAAGCGGCCCTCGTCGCTCTACAAGAAGGTCTACGCACTCGTCCGCGAGGCGAACCGCGCGGCCATCGCGGCGGCACGGCCGGGGATGACGGGACGTGCGCTCGACAAGATTGCGCGGGACGTCATCACGAAGGGCGGCTTCGACAAGTGTTTCGGACATTCCCTCGGTCACGGCGTCGGCTACGAGATTCACGAGGCGCCGACGGCCTCGCGGAAAAGCAAGATGGTGCTGAAGCCGGGCATGTGCGTGACAATCGAGCCCGGCATCTACCTCGAAGGCAATCTTGGCGTCCGCATCGAAGACCTCGTGCTCATCACCGAGACGGGCTGCGAAGTCCTGTCCGACGATGCACACGACGGGCGCGCATAATGGTATAATATGCCAATTCGCATCGCCATCCGGCCGTGCAACCTGATTGGAAACCATGATTGAACTACTGACCACAGCTTTCTACATCGTTCTCTGCGTGCTGCTCTTCGCGCTCGCGATCCTCATTCACGAGTTCGGCCACTTCATCGTCGCCCTGAAGCTGGGGCTGCGCGTCGAGGCGTTCTCGATCGGCTTCGGCCAGGCGCTCTGGAAGAAGAAGGTCAACGGCGTCGAATACCGTCTCGGCTGGATTCCGCTCGGCGGCTACGTCTCGATTCCCGATGTCGATCCCGAAGGGACGAAAGCCTTGGAAGGAAGCGGGAAGAAAGAAGAGGGAAGTGGTGCGTCGGAGGGAAGAAGTACGACGAGGCCAAAATCGGTGCGCATTCCGGCGTGGAAGGAGATTCTCGTCTCGATCGCGGGCCCGGCGATGAACCTCGTCCTTGCGGTCGTGCTGGCGGTCGGGCTCTCCCTCGTGCCGGGCGCGAAGTTCGGCACGCTCGCGGCGAAGATCGGGAGCGTCGTGGCGAACAGTCCGGCGGCGGAGGCGGGGCTTCAGGCCGGCGACGTCGTCAAGTCCGTCGGTGGGCGTCCCGTCGAGACGTGGTCGGAGATGCAGACGGAGGTGCAGATTGCGGGCGGCAAGCCCGTCGCGTTCGTCGTCGCGCGCGGCGGCGAACAGCCGACGGACGTGTCTCTCATGGTCACGCCGAAGCGCGACGCGGTGTCGGGCGCGTGGTACATTCTCGCGCTGAGCGAGACGAACACGACGGGCGCTGTCGCGTGGATGCCCGCGCGCAGTCCGTGGAAGCAGCTCGCGTGGGACGCGGGGTCGATCTTCCGCGTGCTGAAGGGCCTTGTCACGCCGAAGGAGGCGAAGGCGACGGCGGGCGCGCTCGGCGGGCCCGTGATGATCGCCGAGGGCCTGTACCGGCAGGTGCGCCGCGACAAGTGGGACGGCCTCGGCTTCCTGCGCTTCCTGAACGTGAACCTCGCCGTCCTCAACCTGCTGCCGATTCCCGTCCTGGACGGCGGGCTCATCCTCTTCTCCCTCATTGCGCTCGTCTTCCGGCGGCGGCTGCCGGACTGGTTCGTCGCGAAGGTCTCGATGGCGTTCATGTTCCTGCTGATCGGCCTCATGGGCGCGCTCCTTCTGAAGGACAGCTGGCGCAGCTACAAGATTCACACCTTCAAGCCCGACAACGCGGAGACGAATGTCCTTGAGAAAGCAGACTCGCAGCCTTAAGGTCGGGAACGTCCCGGTCGGCGGCGGCGCGCCCGTGAGCGTGCAGACGATGGGCAACGCCGATCCGCATGACGCGGCGGCGTGCCGACGCCAGCTGCTCGCCTGTGCGGCGCGCGGCTGCGACATCTTTCGCCTGACCGTGCCGGACCTGGAGGCGGCGCGCGTCCTCGGCGAGGTACGGAAGTCTTCGCCGATCCCGATTGTCGCCGACATCCACTTCGACTACCGCTGCGCGCTCGCCGCGCTGGAGGCGGGGGCGGACGCCCTGCGGCTCAATCCGGGGAACATCGGCTCGCGCGACCGCGTGCAGGCCGTCGCCCGCGCGGCGAAGGCGAAGGGCGTGCCGATCCGCATCGGCGTGAACGGCGGAAGCCTGGAGCGGGGCGAGACGCTCGTGTCGTCCGCCCTGAAGCACCTGAAGATTCTGGAGGACGAGGGCTTTTTCGACGTCGTCATCTCCGCAAAGGCGTCGAACGTCGCCGAGACGCTTGCGACCTACCGGGAGCTTGCGGAGAAGACGGACTGTCCGCTGCACCTCGGCGTGACGGAGGCCGGGACGCTCATTCCTGGCGCGGTGCGCAGTTCCGTCGCGCTGGGGATTCTGCTGTCGGAGGGGATCGGCGACACGATTCGCGTGTCGCTCACGAACAAGCCGGAGAAGGAAGTCAAGGTCGGCCTGGAGATTCTGCGCGCGCTCGGCTTGCGCGCACCGGGGCCGGCGATCACGAGCTGCCCGACGTGCGGGCGCACGAAGGTCGATCTCATGAGCGTCGCCGCGCAGGTCGAGGATGCGCTGGACGTCCTGTACAGGGACTGGAAGCACAATCGAATCGCCGAATGCCCGAATGACCGAACAGGCGAAGAGTCGAATCGGAATTCGAAAATTCGTGATTCGGAGATTCGAAAATTTCCCAAGGTCGCCGTGATGGGCTGTGCGGTGAACGGGCCGGGCGAGGCGAAGGGGGCGGACATCGCGCTCTGCGGCGGTGCGGGCGAGTTTCTGCTGTATGTGCGCGGCGCGTTTGTCGAGAAAGTTCCGGAATCGGAGGCTGTCAGAAAGGTGGTGGAGCATGTCGTTTCTTTTGAATAATTTCGCGCCGTTTGCGGTCGCGGCGGTTTCGTCGGTCGTGGTCTGGATGTTCGGCGGCACGCGCGGAGGGCTGCTGGTTCCCGTCGTGCCGTGGCTGTTCGTGCTGTTGATCGAGGTGCTGTTCTGCTTCCCCCAGCGGCGACCCGGCGAGACGACCTACGAGGCGCGCGAACGGGTTTGGCATGCGCTGAAGAAAGACCCGATCACGTGGATTGCCCTCGGCTTCTTCGTCCTTCTGCTGATTCCGTTCGTCAACAACGGGCTGTGTCCCGTCTGCGACGCGAAGGCGATCGCCGAGGGATTCCCGGCGGATCCGCCCGTGCCGATCCTGCCGTTCTGCGCCGACCGCATCGACCACTTGAACGTCGTCCTCTGGTTCGCGCTGGCGCTGCCGTCGCTCCTCGTCGTGCGCCACGCGCTCACGCGCCACGGCAAGCGGCTGGTGCTGGAGCTGATCGTCTGGAACGGCACGGTGCTCGCGGCGCTTGGCTTCCTCCAGAGCGCACTTGGCGCGCCGGGGCCCCTGTGGAGCACGGCGAGCGGCACGGGCCGCGCGGCGGGCGACTTCTTCGCGACGTTCGGCTACCCGAACATGGCGGGCGACTACTTCACGACGCTCTTCGGCCTCGCGCTCGCGCTTTGGCGGCAGAACCTCGACGAGCTGCGCGACGCGCACCGCACGAAGGACATCTCGTCCGCCGCCGCGCCGCGTCCGCGCATGTTCTGGACGAAGCACTACTTCCTCATTCCGGCGGTCGTCTTCTTCTACGCGGCCCTGAACACGCTCTCGCGCGCGGCGATTCTGCTCGTCACGCTCTCGGCGGTCGTCTTCTTCGTCCATTCGTTCGTCTCGTTCGTCGCGCACAAGCGCAAGGCCGACCGCGTGCGGGCCGGGGCGTGGACGGCGCTGGGGCTCGGCGTCGTCATCTTCCTCTCGTGCCTGTTTGCGCCGAAGGGGCTGCAGCGCGAGGTCAACACGCTCGGCACGACGGAAGTGCTCGACCGCGTGACGGGGCGCGGCCAGTATCACGTGCGCGTCGCGACGGAGATCTGGAAGGATCATGTCCTCTTCGGCTGCGGCGGCTGGGGCTACATCCACTTCTGCATCCCGAAGATGACGCCGCAGGAGCTGAAGCGGATCCAGGTCGTCGGCGGCATCAACGTCCACAACGACCACCTTCAGTTCCTCGCCGAGCATGGGCTCGTCGGCTTCGGGGCGCTCGTCGCGATCGTCATCCTGCTGCTGTGGCCGGTCGGACAGGCCTGGCGGCTTCTCGCGCGGGAGGCGCGGTTCAAGACGGGGCGTGACGCGCCGCCGAAGCCCGTGCAGGTCTTCGCGCTGCCGGCGCCGGCGTTCTTCGTGCTCGTCACGGTCGTCTGCACGCTCATCCATGCGTTCGGGGACTGCCCCCTGCGCTCGCCGGCGGTGCTGACGCTCTTCTTCGTCTCGCTCGCCGCGCTTCCGGGCTTCCTGCCGCGAAGGGACTGAATTTTGGTATAATTCGGGAAAACGGGAACAGAAAGAGCATGGCAGATGGAGACTATGAACGCAGAGACGGACGCTTGGCTGAACTCAACCGACTCGAAGGACTACTTCGAACTCTTGAAAATGCCCACGGTCGGCGCAGACCCGCGACACCTGCGGGATTGCGTCCGGGCCGCGACGTGGTTGAGGCAATGGCTCAAAGGGATCGGGGCTGAGGCGGAGCTCCTTCTGCCGACGGGCGGGACGTGTGCGGAGTCTTCGGTTCCGGTCGTGTTTGGCATGCGGAAGGGCGACGCGGGCGCGCCGACCGTCCTCGTCTACGGCCATTACGACGTCCAGCCGCCGGATCCGCTCGACCTTTGGCAGACGCCGCCGTTCGAGCCGACGCTGAAGGACGGCCGCGTCTACTGCCGTGGCGCACAGGACGACAAGGGCCAGTTCTTCGCGTTCCTCTGCGGCGTGCGGGCGTTGCTGGCGGATGCGTCACGGCGCACGTCCGTCAACCTCAAGTTCATCTTCGAAGGGCAGGAGGAGTCCGGTTCGGGCGCGCTCTTTCGCCTGCTGGATGACGCCGCCTTCCGCAAGCGCCTCGCGGCGGACGTGCTGCTGGTCTCGGACACGGGGGCCGGCGCCGACTTGCGGCCCGCCATTGTCGCGGGGCTGCGCGGCGTCTGCCACTTCACGGTGAAGCTTACGGCGGCGAATCGCGACCTGCACTCCGGCGAATACGGCGGGCTGGCGCCGAATGCGGCGCAGGGCATGGCTGAGCTGATCACGTCGCTGCACAATCCCGACGGCTCGATTGCCGTGCCCGGCTTCCGAGACGGCATCGAGCCGCCGACGCACGAGGAGCTCGCGGCGGCCGAGGCGGGGTTCGCGACGGAGGCGCAGCTTGCGGACGACATCGGCACGGAACCGTGCGGCGGGCAGCTCGGCAAGTCGGCCGTCCAACGCAACGGATTCGATCCGACAATCGAGGTGAACGGCATCCATTCCGGCTACGGCGGGCCCGGCTCGAAGACGGTCATCCCTTGCGAGGCAATCGCCAAGCTCTCGATGCGGCTCGTGCCGGGGCAGCGGCCCGTCGCCTGCTATGAGGCCGTGAAGACTCACCTGAAGGATCGCTGCCCGAAAGGCATGCGCGTTTCGTTCCCCGAAGACAGCGGGCTTTCCGCCGCGCTGCGTCTGCCGCTCGCCTCGCCGCTCTTTCGTCTGGCGGAGGAGATTCTGACGGAAATGGATTCGCGCGGGCCGGTCTTCCTTTGGGACGGCGCGTCGATTCCTGTCGTCTCCGCGCTCAAGGCGGCGTCTGGCGCGGCGCCGCTGCTGGTCGGCTGGGGCCAGCCCGAAGACCGCATCCACGCGCCGAACGAAAGCTACTCCCTTCGCCAGTTCGCCCGGGCGAAGGAGTGGGCGATGTGCATCCTGACGGCGTTTTGACCGGGCAAGACGGGAATCTATCTGTCTGTCTGAAAGGAGGAAAGGCGATGACAAGAGGCAAGACCATGGGAATCGGCCTGATCGTCGGCGTGACGGCGGCGGTCTGCTTTTGGCCGACGGCGAAAGCCCCCGAGGCGGCGCTGGAGCCCGTGCGCCCGGTGCGAAGCGCGATTGTGCGGGCGAGCGAACGCATGCCGGATCTGACGTTTGCCGGCATCGTGCAGGCGACTGCGTCGCGGACGCTCGTCTTCAAGCAGTCGGGGCGCATCCAGCGCATTGCTGTCTCAAAGGGGCAGGATGTCAAGAAGGGCGAGAAGCTCGCGTGGCTCGATTCGCTCGACTTCCAGAATGCGCTTGCGCAGGCCGAGGCCGCCGAGAAGCGCGACCGCCTGACGTTCGACCGCAAGAGCGACGCGCTCAGGAAGAAGGCGATTTCGCAGGAGGAGGTCTCACAGGCCGAGGCCCAGCTCAAGCAGAGCGAGGCGGCGCTGGAGCTCGCGAAGCGCGCGTTGGAGGAGACGGTCTTGTATGCGCCGTTCGACGGGACGATCGCCTCCGTGCCGGCGACGGAACTTGACATGGTTGGCACGGCGAACCCCATCGTGAAGATTCAGGACACGTCGTCCGTCAACATCGACGTCAGCATCGCGGAGAAGTACATCCTCCGTCGGGAGCAGTTCGTGGACGTCGAGACGAACGCGGGGCGCACGGTGTCCTTTGATTCGCTGCCCGGGCGTTCGTTCCCCGTCACGTTCAAGGAGTTTCAGGCGTCCGCCGACGAGCATACGCAGACGTTCATTGCGACCTACACGATGGAGGCCCCGAAGGATCTGCTGCTGTTGCCGGGGATGTCCGCGACGCTGACGATCTCCGGGGCGTCGTATGCGCAGAAGGGCAAGGGCGCGACGGAAGGGCTGACGATTGTGCCCGAAAGCGCCGTCGGCGTCGCGTCGGATGGCAGGCATTTCGTCTGGTTGCTGAAGGAAACGGAGGAAAAGGACGTCTACGAAGTCCGTCGCCAGGACGTCTCGCTCGTCCGCCGGACGGACGAGGGAACGGTCGTTTCGGGCCTGAAGCCCGACCTGCGCATCGCGACGGCCGGCGTCACCCTCCTGACCGACGGCCGCAAGGTGACGATTTTGTAGGCGGTTAAACCTCAACTCGAATCCTCTGCGCCCCCTTTGTGTCAGCGGCGAAGCCGCGCCTTGCGGCAAAGGAACGAAGTTGCAGGGTCGTTGAAGGGGCTTTTATGTGATTTAAGCGGGGCTTCGTTTTTCAAGTCTTAGCCGCAAAGTGGGCGCAAGGCGGGCGCAGAGAAACAGCCTTGTGGACGTTGTCTGCGCTCAAAGCCGTATATACGGCTATTTGCGGATGGGGCGGCATTTTTCGGAATTCAATGGTATACTTTAAGCCATGCGAATGAAAAAGGACAAACTCATGCGTTCGTTTTGCCTTGGCGCCAGTCGTCTGCTGGTCGCGCTTTCCCTGTCGTTGCTTGCGCGTGCGGAGGAGGCGTACGAGCTCATCCCGCCCCAGGTGACGTTGCCGGCGGGCCTCTCCGTCACGGCGAATGAATTTGCCGCGCGCCCGTTCGCTCGATTTCGCCGTGGAGGACGCGGCACGCTTCGCGGACGTGTCTGCGTTCGGCCTCGACGGCGCGCTCAAGATTCGCATCCGTGCGACGGATCCGCTGACGGACGCCGTGGAGGTCACCTTCCACCAGAACGACCGCAAGGTGTGGGGCTGTTTGTCGCTGCCCATCGGACCCGACTGGAACGACGTGATTCTGCCGCTCGCCGAACTGAAGTATTTCAGCCATTGGGGAAACCTGCCGCCCGTCCAGGACGGCGACCGGCCAGATCCGAAACGGCTGTGCTCGATTCGCTTCTGCTACGGCGCCTGGCTCTGCCGCGCTTCGCTCGACAGGCCGCACGGTTTCGAGGTGGCGTCCGTCAAGCTCGTCCGCCTGCCGTCCGGGACGTTGGGGGACGGGAAGGACCATTCGCTCGACGAGTTCCCGCGCCTTGCGGGCGAGGCGGATGACACGGCGCGCTTTCGGCGGGCTGTCGCCGCGACGCCTGCCGGCGTGCTCACGGTGCCGCGCGGCGAATACCTGATTGCCTCTCCCATTTACATTCTGAACCGCTGCTCGCTCGACCTGAACAAGAACGCGATCTTGCGCGCGACGCGTCCGATGTCGTGTGTGCTGCGGATTGACGGACGCCTGGTCGGCACGGTGCGCCCGCATGACTACAACATCTTCTTCCGGGGCGGCGTCGTGGATGGCGACGGGCTCGCCTCCTGCGTGAACGTGCGAAACTTCACGCATTTCACGTTGCGCGACTGCACGTTCCTGAACGGGCGGGCGTATGGCCTTCGCGTGGACGGCGGCTGCGAGACGATGGCCGAAAACGTCTACGCAAAATGCGTGAAGCCGGGCCTCGCCGGGAACTCCGGCTTTCTCGTGAACGGGGGTGACAGCCATTACACGGACTGCATTGTCGTTGACTACACGATTGGCTTCAACCTGAAGAAAGGCGGCTCGAATCGCCTGACGCGCTGTCACGTGTGGGGTGGCCTTGTGCCGCCGCCGAAGCCGGGCGAACTGCCCGAGATGCTGAAGGGCTCCATCAACTTCAAGATCGACAGTGATGTCGCCATCTTGCGCGACTGCTATGCGGACACGGGCGAGACTGGCTATCTCGTGAGCGGCTGGGAGACGCGCCTCCTCGGCTGCTCCTACTTCAACAATCCGCACTTCAAGCTCGGTTCGACGACGATCATCCGGCATCCGCGTGGACGGCTGCTTGTCGCGGACGGGAGTTTCGTGAAGACGACGCCAGACTGCACGGTCTACGAGGGCTGCGGTGAGGTGGAGTGGCGGAACATGATGTACGCGGGTGCGGGGCACGGCCCGAACGACGACTGCCCCGGTGCGCTTCTGTTCCGGAAGAAGTCCGTCCAAACCCAATCGGCGCCGGTGCTGGCGGAATGATGAATCTTTCAACCCAAACAACTCAAAGGAAAATGAGGCTTATGCAGATTCGACACGCAAAACAGAACAGGTCTGAGACAACGGGAAAAGCGCAAGCAGGAAGGTCGTTTGCGGACAGCCCGCGCGTCCCGATGAGAACGGTTCGGTGGATGGCTGTCGGACTGGCAGTCTCGTTCGTCGGCGCGGCGTCTGCGTCCGCGCCCCTTGCATCCGCGTCCGGCGACGCGATGCGGACGCCGCAGCTGCGCGACGTGCGGCTCGGCTCGGTCCCGGGCGCGAAGCTGGCGGCCTCTGGCGCGGCGAGTTCTGGGGCAAGCTCATGCTGGGCACCGCGCGCGTCGCCGACCACCTGCAGGATCCCGCGCTCCTCGCGTTCGTGCGGGAGGAGTGCCGCCGCCTGATGGCGCTCCAGGACGCGGACAGCTACCTCGGCTCGTACAGGGACAAGGAGCTCGTCTCGATCACCGACCCGGCGCGCACGATGAAGCTCTACGGCTGGCACCCCGTCTGGAACCTGTGGAACCGCAAGTACGCGATCTGGGGCATGCTGGCGGCGTACCGGGCGACGGGCGACCGGGCGATCCTCGGTTCGGTCGTCTGCCAGATGGACCAGTGGATCGGCATGCTGCGCCGGCGCGGGCTGCGGCTGCACGACACGGGCACGCTCGGCATGAACGGCCTGCCGTCGATGTCGGTCCTGAAGCCGCTCGTCATGCTCTATGCGGAGACGGGCGACCGGAAATACCTCGACTACGCGGCGGAGATGCTGCCGGACTGGGACCGCGCGGACGGCGCCTGCCCGAACTTCTTCCGCAACGCCGCGAACGGGAAGGCGCTCGCCGACTGGTACCCGAAGCCGTGGGAGTGGGCGAAGTGCTACGAGCTGATGAGCTGCCTGGACGGGCTCCTCGAGTACCACCGCGCCACCCGGGGGGAGTCAACCATAAATTTTGATTTTCCACTGCGCGTCAGCGCAGGAAGAAGGTAGCAAAGAGAAAAAGGGGTGTGGGGGAAAGGAGAGAGGGAGGAGGAAACCACCTCAAAATAGCGAATACCCCAACAAACGAGGAGGATGCTGAAAACCGTTCGAGAGCAAAGACAAGCGACACCGCGGCAGCGTGGTGTTGATCGGGCTCGTTTCGTTCGAGAACGCTTACGCCGTCTTGCGAGGCCGTCCGCGACCGCGCCTGGGAAGCGCCGCGCTGGCGACGTCCTTCGGATCCTGGGCGGGGACGAAGTCTGGGTACTTCGCGATGTTGTTCAGCAGGATGGCGATGCGCCGCGCGATGGCCGTGAGCGCGACCTTGCGTGGCTTGCCCTTGGCGACAAGGCGCTGGTAGATCGGGCGGAGGATGTGGTTGCTCCGGCTTGCGGAGACCGCCGCCATGTACATGGCCTTCCTGAGGTCCGTTCTGCCGCGCTTCGGCTTGGCCTTCTTCTTGATCGTGCAGCTCTCGTAGTCGATCGGGGCGTCGCCGCACATCTTGGCTATGCCGCCGTCCGTGAACTCTCCGATGTCGGGGCAGTAGGCGAGCACGATGCGCGTGAGGCACGGGCCGACGCCCTTGACCGTCTGGAACCGCGAGGCAAGCTCGCGCATGCGGTCGTCCGAGGCAATCGCCGCGTCGCACTCTCCCTCGATCCGGGCGATCTCCCTGTCGAGCTTGGCGAGGGTCTGGTCGAGGCACTTGCGCATCTCGGCGTCGGGAAGGTTCTCGTACTGGTTGTAGATGATGGCTCTCGCCTTCATCAGGTTCTTGCGCGTCGAAACGGCCCGCTTCAGCGTTTTGTGGGCCTGGGATCTCGGCTTGATGAAGTGAAGCTTATCATCCTTGAGGGACATCGCGTAGTCGCGGATCATCTCGCAGTCGATGGCGTCGGTCTTCTCGATGCGCCCCTGCGATTCCGCGTACTTCCTCGTTCCCCAGGCGTCCAGGCGCACGGCCCTGACGCCTCTGGCGAGGCATTCTTCGGCAAGCGGCTCCTCGTATGGGCCGGTGGCCTCGAAGCTGATGATGGCTCCGAGCTTGAGCGCCTTCTTGATCAGTTTGGTTCTGCAGGACTTGACGTTCCTGGCTTTCTCCTTGGTTCCGTCTGGGTAGCAGATGTCGAGCGAATCTTTGCCGACATCGACGCCGATGTGAATTCTGGCCGGATTCATGATATACTTTCCTTGTCTTCGAGCTATAGGGACTTGTATCCCGCGTGCTCTTTCAACCATGCAGCATTGGCTCATGACGAATGGCGGCGCTCTGACTCCCCCGCGATGTACTCGCATCTGGGGGGTAACGAGCTAGCCGCCATGGCCCAG
>CAKURH010000070.1 GCA_934675625.1 uncultured Kiritimatiellota bacterium | reverse complement strand
GCGGCATGAGCCTTGCGTCCTTTGCGTTCTCTGCGGCTAAACCCCTTTGACTCTGCATAAATATCTCGTTGCACCCGGTGTGTCGACAAGGGGCGCAAGGGGTGCCCCCATCGAACACGCTCTCGCGCAGAGACGCGGAGGCCGCAGAGTACAGGTCAATCAAAACATGTTTGCGGAAGTCCTTGGTAAAGGGGTACATCTCTGCGTTCCTTGCGGTTCTGCGCGAGGAGGGCAAAATTATGATATAATTATGCCATTCAATGGAGATGTTGATGAATGCCCTTAACATTCGCCCCGTAACGGATCTACGGAACAAATTCAATGAAATCGAGTCAGACATTCAGTCGGGCCCTGTGTTTTTCACGAAAAACGGATACGGTACGTCCGTCATGCTTTCGCTTGAAACCTATTAGGCGCTCTTCGATCCAATGGAGGCAATTCTTTCGGAAACCGATCGTCTGGCGGCACAGGACGCGCGGCGGCTGAAAGCGAACATGGTCTATCGCCACCTGAAGGACTACGCCCATGCAGGGAAGGCCGTTCGCGCTTGAGTTTCGTATTATCGCATCTCCATCGGTAATTTCATCGTGCTGCATGTTGTCATTGGGGATACGATGGACGTGCGGCGTTTTGTTTACGCAAGACGGAATTGGCAGGCTTGGGGATTGTGATAATCGGCAATGAACGAATCCGATACAGCCCGTTTTCTTGCGACGGCGTTCACGGAGAACCGTGCGCGGCTTCTTGCGCTCGCCGAGCGGAATCTGAAGCCGGTTCTGCTGAAGCGCTTCTCGCCGGAGGACGTCCTTTCCGCCACCTATGAGGCATGCGCGAAGCGGCTCGCCTACTTCGCGGCGCATCCGGACGTGCCCGTCTACTTCAAGTTGCGGACGCTCCTGTTCCAGACGCTGGCCGACCTTGAACGAAAGAACCTGGGGGCCGACGCACGCGATGCCTACCGCGAAGTGTCTGTCGCCGACGCGCCGGACGAGACCAACGTCGGCGGGCTCAACTGGGGGCTGTTCGCCGCCGACGTCACCTCGCCCGCCTCGCGCGTCGACCGCGACGAACGGCACAGCCTCCTTCGCGCCGCGCTGGGTTCGCTCTCCGCCGCCGACCGCCAGATCCTCATTCTCCGCCATTTCGACGGACTCGGCAACGGCGACTGCGCCGCCATTCTCGGCATTGAGCCCAAGACCGCGTCCATCCGCCACGTCCGTGCCCTCGAACGCCTCCAGCGCAAGCTGATGGAAGTCTCGTGCTTTCGCGGAACGACAAGATAATGCAGATTGAAAGACGTAACGCACGGCAAGCACTTGGCCATCTTGACCTACTTATGGTATAATAAGCGGCATCAAGGTAAAGGAGCAATCTATGCAGTCGATGCTGAATGTCTACGAGGCCAAATCCAACTTTTCGAGCGTCCTTGCGGAAGTCGAGAGCAAGCTCTCGATTTTCACGATCATGCGTTATGGCCGCCCGATTGCCAAGATCGTTCCCATTGCCCCCAAGCGCAACATGGGGCCGCTGCCGGGATTTGCGGGCAAGGTGAAGATGCGGGGCGACTGGTTTGCCGACGAATCCTCCGAATGGGAGAATGCCTAATGCAACGGGTGTTGGTCGACACGTGTGCGCTTATTTGGCTTGCGACGGGCGATCACAAGCTCTCCCGGTCGGCACGCGAGACGATTCAGGATGCGGAACTCCTTTGCTTTTCGTCAATCTCAATCTGGGAAATCGCCCGAAAGGTGAAGAAAGGTGAGTTGGAAATCCCTGTCTCTCCCGCCAAGTTTGCCGACATGCTTGTCCGGCAGTACGGCATGAGGGAGTTGCCGCTCGATAACGCCATCATGCTTCAAGCTTCGGCGTTACCGGAAATCCACAAGGATCCCGCTGATCGCTTCATCATCGCCACGGCGTTGCTGAATGGCTGCGTGGTCGTGACAGGGGATCGCCGTTTCCCCGAATATGGTATCGAGACATTGCAATGAAAGGGACGGTATTGTTGTTGGCGAGTACGGTATCCGCCAAGGGCTCTGTCGCTCGCAAGACTGCATTCGCAGTTCGCCATCCATCAACCTATTTCACTACGTGAACAATTCGGATGCCGTCTTTTTTCCATGCATGTGAATCGTGTGCATCAATGTAAACAAACTTGACCAGTGAATTTCTGGGCCCATAATGTTGGCGGCGCAGAAAGCCAACGACTCGTGTCGCTTGGAGTGTCCGGCCTTCCTTGTCTAATACAAGAGTCTCTCGTGATGAGTCTGCATGTCTTGCCAATGCCGTCCGGTAAGTCGTCGTGAGGGAAACTCGTTGATAGTTTACGCGGCCAAAGATCTCATTTTGCCTGTTGGCGTTCCTCCTCTCCTTGTATTGCCGTTCGGCGACAAGCGGTTGCTTATCACATTTGCGCAAAAGGATGAATTTGAACGCATAAAGCAAGACATGATACATTTGTTCGTCCAAATCGTCTTTCCCGGATACGAACCCTTGTTGTATCATGTAAAGAGTGGATTCTCCCGTTTCGCCCATTGCAATGGTCGATTGTAAGAATCGACCGCGCAACTCGCTTAAGGGAAAGACCCGCCCAAACTCCCGTGACGGGCATTTCGCGTCCTGAATCGAAAACACGCAACCTATCTCATCGGCTTCTTGATGATAGGCCAATGAAATGCAAGACACATTGCCGAGAAGGCATTTAGGTTCTCCCGCATACAAAACAAGCGGCTTCGCAAGATTTTCACGGAAGAACTCGGGTGCTAGATTTTCAGTCAATGCCGTCTCTTCAATAAACGCAGATGCTTCTTGTGTCATTAGAAACAATGTTTTGGTCTCTCCCGCCATGAGAATTGAATAAAACGTCCAAGCTATAATCTGTACATCGCCATCAAACTCTGCATCATAAACCGTTGCCTTGGGACGTCCTTGTCGAGCATACTGAAATCGAATCCAATCACGCCCGACTGTCAAACAACGATAAAACAACGGCTGGTCTTGAGAATACTTTTGAGTAATGGGCATTCCTTCGTCATGTAACCGTTGAACAAGTTCTTCAAAGGTTGCAACCTGCTTCAGAAACTTATAATAGGCGACAATAGTATTCATCGGGGGACTCTTTTGACCCAAGTCATTTTTGAATGCGTACTAATCACTCGTATGTGCCTAAAGTTCCACGCACATAGGCATGGCCTTCTCACTTACTTCACAATCTCGCGAAAAAGACGTATTGTATTAGTTTGTTCGTCGTTTCCTTTCCCGTCTTTGATTGTGACATAAGTGTACGGCCCTAAGTACTCATAATAGCCGCGACGAATGTGCTGCCCATTGACATAGTCGTCGCTCAGAGGTAGGATGGCGATTCGTAAGCCATATGTAAAACCGGCGTCAGAAACAGAATAGGCATGTACCACATTTGTACTAACCACCTGAGCAACAACAATCGCATCGTCGAAAATTCCATGGTTAACGATTTCGCCTCTCTCAAAGGTCGATTGCGGGGATGTCATTGTGTTGCATCCACAGATTAGAATGCTCAATGCAGCAGAAACAATCAATCTTCTCATTTCAATTTTCCTTTGAGGTAGATTATATCATTTCTCCGTCGTGATTAGGTCGATTCTGCGCATATTTGGTATAATGCCATCCGTTGAAAGGAGCGCGTATGCCTATTGCAGTCGAACGAGACGGTTATAAATTCTATTTCTACTCGAACGAACACCAACCGATTCATGTTCACGCAAGGAACGGTGCTGGGCGGGCAAAATTCGATGTCTCTGACGGCGTTGAGCTCGTTGAGTCAAAAGGCATGAAAGTTCAGGAACTTCGTCGTGCACAGGAAATCGCCGAGGAAGAGGTCGAGGTTATCAGGAGGAAATGGCATGAATACTTTGGATGACAAAATGCCGCTTGCGCATTACAGCGCAGGACGAATCTTCGTGTCGTTCCCAAACGGAATCGACTTCTCGTTTCCGATCGTCGGGAACTGGCGTCTCGAACAGGCAACGTTGGATCAGCTCGAAAACATTGAAGTCGACGAAGAGGGGCTTCACTGGCCTGACCTTGACGAGGACCTTTCATTTGAAGGGCTGCTTCGAGGCGATTACGGACAGTTCGTGCGTCGCCCGTCACTTGTCTCATCGTGATGCATGCCAACTGAACTTCCCGATAACCTGAAAGACCTCGCCGCCGAATCGCACCTTATCGCTCAGCTGCACCACCCGAACATCCTTGACGTGTACGCGGCGGGCATGTGCGGCGCCGTCTGCTACTTCGCGATGGAATACGTGGACGGCACGACGGCGCGAGACCATGCCTTCGCTTCGCTCGCGGCTGTCGCCGCGTTCGGTGCCACCGTTGCGGATGCGCTCGCCTATGCACACGGTTGCGGCGTCCTTCACCGCGACATCAAGCCCGCCAACATACTCATCGGACAGGACGGCGCGATCAAGGTCGGTGACTTCGGCCTCGCCTGCCTCGCGGATGCCGCGCCCGATGTCGCCGGTACGCGTGCCTACATGGCTCCCGAACGCCTGCGCGGAGAGGGCGCGACGATCCTCTCCGACGTCTACGCCCTTGGCGCTACGCTCGCGGAGGAAGCCGCGCCGCATCTCCACGAGCATCCCGATGCTGACTTTGCCGCGATTTTGGACAAGGCGACGGCCGCCGATCCCGCCGTCCGCTACGCCGACATGACGGCGTTCGCCGCCGATCTCCGCCGCTACTGCGCACACGAACCGCTCGCGGCGCGTCCACCGTCGGCCCTTCGTCGGCTCGCCTTGTGGGCACGACGCAATCCACCCGCCGCCGTCGGGGCCGCCACCGCGCTCGTTCTCGCGTTCGGGCTTTTCGCCGCGCTCGCCGTCGGCTATGTCCGCACGTCCGCCGCGCTTGCGCAGGTCGAGGCCGAGGCGACGAACACGGCGAACGCGCTTGTTGCCGCGCTCACGGCGACGGACGAAGACCGTGCGGCACCCGACAAGCGTCTCGCCAAACTGAAACGCGCACGGGAAACCGTCGAACGCCTACGCACCCGCTTCCCGGAGAACGAAGACATGGCCCACGCGCTTGAACGCCTCACGCGCGCCATCGACTTCAACGAACATCGAAGCCAGAAATGGCCTAGACGGCTGCCGGCTGTCCCCAAACGACGGGAATGACAGACGCGGCGGACGGTCGGGACGTCGACAGGTTCGGGAAGGCGAAGGAGGAGCCGCTCGGGATGCGCGCGGCCGCGTCAGGCGAATCCGGGCAGACGGACTCACGATTTCAGGGAAAGGAGGCGACGCCAAGGCCAGGGCCGCATTCCAGACCGAAACAGCTTGGCGGAAATCGCCAGGGCGATTCTGCCTATTGGCTTTTGTTCTCATAGGAGGACACAAGACTGTTTCTCTGCGCCCTCCCTGTGCCCTCTTTGCGGCTAAGGCTTGAAAAACGAAGAGCCGCTCAAATCCCTTTGAAGCATCCTTCAGTCGCCTCGAAACGTCGTTTCTCTCGCCGCAAGGCGCGGCTTCGCCGCTGGCACAAAGGGGGCACAGAGAAGATTTTACCGTCTTTGCTCGCAATCTGATTGATTCTTGCCAAGAAACAGATGTATTCGTCGAAAATAAATGGTATAATTTCCGCCGAAACTGGGAGACGAAGCATGGACAACAACTCTTTTCAGAACTGGAAGAAGCGCGGCACCCGTCAGGGACTGCTGCGCAACGCCTTGCTGAAGACGATGGGCTACACCGACGCGGACATCGAGAAGCCGCTCATCGGCATCGTCAACACGTGGAGCGAGACGAACCCCGGCCACTACAACTTCCGCCAGCTCGCCGAGGCCGTCAAGCGCGGCGTGTGGGCGGCGGGCGGCTTTCCGCTGGAGATGAACACGATGTCCATCTGCGAGGTGTTCTTCGACATCTCCTCGATGGTCTACCGCAACCTCCTCTCGATGACGACGGAAGAGCTGATCGCCCGCCAGCCGTTCGACGGCATCGTCCTCATGGGCTCGTGCGACAAGAACGTGCCCGCGCAGGTGATGGCGGCCGTCTCGGCGAACAAGCCGACGATCTACCTCCCCGGCGGGCCGATGCTCCCCGGCAGCTTCCGGGGCGAATCCCTCGCGTGCGGGACGGACAGCTTCAGGCTCTGGGAGAAGTACACGTCGGGCGAGATGTCGCTCGCGGACGTCTCGAAGCGCGAGGGCTGCCTCTACGGCTCGGTCGGCGCGTGCCCGATCATGGGGACGGCGAACACCTGCCAGACGGTCGTCGAGGCCCTCGGCCTTGCGCTCCCCTATTCGGCCTCGTCGCTCGCCGTCTCGTCGGAGAAGTTGCGGCTCTCCGAGATGACGGGCCGCCGCATCGTGAAGCTCGTCGAGGAAAACGTGAAGCCGTCCGACATCATCATGAAGCGCTCCGTCACGAACGCGATCCGCGTCCTGATGGCGGCGGGCGGCTCGACGAACCTCCTCATCCACCTGAAGGCGATCTGCCGCCGCGCGGGGATTCCGCTCGACCTCATGGAGTTCGACGCGCTCAGCCGCACGACGCCGCTGCTCGTGAACGTGAAGCCGCACGGCAAGGGCACGGTCGGCGTGGAGTTCCGCAACGCGGGCGGCGTGCCGGCGCTCATGAAGGAGCTGCTGCCGCTTCTGGACGGCGACTGCCCGACGGTGAGCGGAAAGACGGTCGCCGAGAACCTCGCCGACGTCGATTTCGCCTACGACCGCGAGACGATTCGTCCGCTCGACAGTCCGTTCCGCCCGACGGGCGGCATCGCCGTCCTGAAGGGCAATCTCGCGCCGCACGGCGCGGTGATCAAGCGTTCGGCCGCCTCGCCGAACCTCCTGTCGCACACGGGCGAGGCGCGCGTCTTCGACGACTTGGCCGCCGCCGAGAGATACCTCCTGGACGAGAACTCGGACATGGACGAGAACAAGGTGATCGTCCTGCGCGGCTACGGCCCGAAGGGCGCGCCGGGCATGCCGGAGTTCGGCAACTACCTGCCGATTCCGCCGAAGCTCTCGCGGCGCGGCATCCACGACTACGTGCGCATCACCGACGCGCGCATGTCGGGCGGCGCGTTCGGCACGGTCGTCCTGCACGTCGCGCCCGAAAGCGCCGTGGGCGGGCCGCTCGCCGCCGTGCGCGACGGCGACACGATCACGCTCGACGTGGAGCGGAACCTCATCCGGCTCAACGTTTCGGACGAGGAGATCGCCGCGCGCCTGAAGGGCGTGAAGCCCAAGGAACACCCCGACATCACGCGCGGCTTCGTCCGCAACTTCATCGACAACGTGCTGCAGGCCGACGAAGGCTGCGACCTGTCCTACCTCTAACCCACACACACCCTCCACTTCACCACCCCTCCACCTCTCAACTTCTCACCCTCTCAACTTCTCAACTTCCCATGACCCTCGATCTCATCAAAGGCATCTGCCCGATTGTCGCCGCACCGTTCGCGAAGGACGAGTCGGTCGACTACGACTCGCTCCGCAACCTCGTCGCCACGCTCGCGCAGGGCGGCTGCCACGCGCTCACGCTCTTCGGCATCGCCGGCGAATACTACAAGCTCGACGAGGCCGAGCAGCGCGAAATGATGCGCGTCACGATCGACGAGGCGCATCTGCACGGCGTGCCCGTCATCGTCTCCGACACGCGCCACGCGACGCGGCCCGCCGTCGCCTTTGCGCAGGAGGCCGAGAAGGCCGGCGCGGACTGCCTGATGGTGCTGCCGCCGTTCTTCCTGAAGCCGGGCGCGGACCTCATCTTCGAGCACGCGCGGACGGTGGCGCGGGCCGTGCCGAACCTGCCCGTCATGATGCAGTACGCGCCCGAGCAGACAGGCGTCGCGATTGCGCCGGACGTCTTCGCGCGCCTGTCGGAAGAGGCGCCGAACGTCGTCTACTACAAGATCGAGTGCAAGCCGGCCGGCAAGTACATCTCGAATCTCGTCGGACGCCTCGGCGACCGGATTCGCGTCTTCGCCGGGAACGCCGGCTACCAGATGATCGAGACGTTCGACCGGGGCGCGGTCGGCGCGATGCCGGGCTGCTCGATGTACGACCTCTACCTCGACGTCTACGACCGGTATTTCGCGGGCGACCGCGCGGGCGCGATCGCGGCGCACAACGCCCTCCTGCCGATTCTGAACCACATCCGCCAGAACGTCGAGGAGATCATCGCCTTCGAGAAGCGGATCCTCCTGCGGCGCGGCATCATCGCGACGGACGTCTGCCGCGCGCCGGGCTTTTCGACGGATGCCGCATTCGAGCGGCTGTTCGAGGAATACTACGCGCAGACGGCGCTGCATTTCAGGAGGTGACGACATGGCGAAGACGGCATTGGTGACGGGGGCCGGCACGGGCATCGGCAAGGCCATCGCGCAGGAGCTGGCGAAGGCCGGCTATGCGGTGGGGCTTCACTGCAACAGCTCGACGGACGGGGCCGAACGCGCGGCGGCGGACATCCGTGCGGCAGGCGGCGTCGCGCGCGTCTACCGCGCCGACCTCGCCGACGTCGCGGCGATTCGCGCGCTCTTCGCGGACTTCGCGCGCGACTTCGGCCGCCTCGACCTCTTCGTGAACAACGCGGGCATCACGCTCCTCGCGCCGTTTCTCGACATGACGCCGGAGGACTTCGACCGCAACTGCGCCGTCGATTTCCGCGCGCCCTACTTCTGCTGCCAGGAGGCGGCGCGGCGCATGAGGGATCAGGGCAGCGCGGGGAACATCGTCGTCATCGCGTCCAACAACGCCTACTGCCGGTTCGCGCGCGCGTCCGCCTACGGCTCGATGAAGACCGGCCTCGTCAAGATGGCGCAGCACATCGCGCTGGAGATGGCGAAGTACGGCATCCGCTGCAACTCGATCTCGCCGGGCTGGACGGACACGAAAGCCGCGCGGCTCGACGAGAAGGAGACGACCTACTACAAGATTCCCCTGCGCCGCTGGGTGCAGCCGAAGGAGGTCGGACAGGCCGTCCTCTTCCTAGATTCGCCGGCGGCCGCGTCCATCACCGGCGCGGACATCGTAATGGACGGCGGCGCGCGGCTGATGTCCGACAAGGGCGAGAAATACGGCTTTTCGGAATGACGGAGGCGGACATGGATCGGGATCGGAACTACAAGTGGACGGCGTTGGGCCTGCTGTGGGTCGCGTTCTTCCTCCAGCAGGGGACGCGGCAGGTCTACGGCCCGCTCCTCGGCTCGATCCAGGCGTCCCTTGGCGCGAGCGACGTCTCGCTGGGGCTCGTCAGCACCGTCTTCACGCTCGTCTACGGCCTCACGATTCCGTTCGCCGGCTTTGCGGCCGACCGCTTCAGCCGCAAGTGGATGGTCGTCACGGGCGTTGCGATCTTCTGCGCGGGCATCCTGACGTCGGGTCTTGTCACGGGAATCGGCGCACTCGTCGTGACCTACGGCATCGTCAACGGCTTTGGCCAGCCGTTCTACTATCCGGCCTCGACCTCGCTCATCTCACAGCTCCACGCCGAGTCCAAGGCGACGGCTCTCTCGCTCCTGCAACTCGGCATGTACGGCGGTGTCATCGGTTGCAGTGCCCTCGCGGGCTGGTTCGCCGGCCTTGGCGCGGAGGGCTGGCGGTTGCCGTTCCAGACGCTCGGTGCGCTCGGCCTCGTCTGGGCGGGCGTCCTCGCGTTCGCCTTGCGCAATACGCGCCCGGCGTTGGCCGAAACCGCTACGCGCGTGACGATGGCCGCCGCCCTCAAGGCGATGTTTACGCAGCCCGCCGCCGTTCTCATCGCGCTCGCGCTCGGCATGGAGGTCTACGTAGACGTCGGCTTCAAGACGTGGATGCCGAACTATCTCGCCGAGACGTTCGGCGTCGGCAAGGCTTCGGCGGGGCTTCACGCCGTCCTCTGGCATTACCTCGGCGCGGCCGTCGGCATCCTCGTCGGCTCGCGCCTCGGCGACCGGCTTGTCCGGCGGTTCCCGTCCGTCCGCTTCGCCCTCATTGGCGGCGGCCTCCTGCTCGGCGCGCCGTTCATCGTCGCGATGGCGCAGGCGACGACCTACGTGGGCTGCTGCGTCGCGATGGGGCTCTTCGGCGTTTGCCGGGGCGTCTACGACTCGAACAACTTCGCGGCGTTCTTCGATGTCGTCGCGCCGCGCTACCACGCCTCGGCGGCGGGCTTCAACCTGATGCTCGCGTTCCTCTTCGGCTGCCTCTCGCCCACGGTTCTCGGCTGGACGAAGGCGCACGGCTCGATGTCGACGGGCCTCGCGACGCTCGCGCTCGCCTATCTCGTGGGTGCCGTTCTGCTGAGGTTCGCAGGCCGCATCTTCCGGCGCGGAGAGGTTTTGACGTCTGATTGGCAATAAACAACAAAAGGAAACGACTCATGAAAATGCGAGTTCTGTGTTTGGCTCTGTCTCTTGCGCCATGGGTGTCCGTGGCTTCGCTGGCGGATGCGCGCCTGTCTGATTTTCCTCGCCTCGCGGACGAGAGGGACGACGCGCCGCGCTTTCGCCGCGCGATCGACGCGGCGGCAAACGGCATCCTGGAGGTGCCGAAAGGCGAGTATGAAATCGCCTCGCCGCTCGTCATCACGAACCGCTGCTCGCTCGACATGCATCCTGCCGCGCATCTTGTCGCGACAAAGGAAATGGACTTCCTCCTCACGTGGGCGGCGGTCGGCGATTACGTCTCGCTGACGCTCTTTGAGCCCAACGGGCGCATCTACGACAACCTCGGCCTCTTCATTCGCGGCGGTGACCTCGACGGCAACGGTCTCGCGAGCTGCCTGCGTCTCAGCAATGCGCACCATTTCACGTTGGCGAACATCACGCTCCACAACGGCAAGCGCGTCGGGCTGGAGGTCTCACGCAAGAATGGCGGATACCTTTACGAGTTGGTGGCCAACAACGTCTACGCCAAATGCACGATGAAGGGGCTTGCCGGGAACGTCGGCATCGACATCGCCGTCTCGGACTGCCACCTGACGGATGTCTTTGTCATCGACTACACGGTCGGCATGCGCATTGGCGGCTCCTCGAACCGCCTGACGCGCTGCCACGTCTGGGGCGGCACGGTGCCGCCGAAGGGGATGAGTTTCCGCGCGTGGTCGACTCTCTACGGCGAGAGCAAGCGTCGTCCATGGACGCCGGAGGTCGAACGCGAGATGCTGGCGAAGGGATTGCCCGAGATGCTTGCGGGCTCGATTTCCTTCGACATTCAGGGGTGGGGACACACGCTTGACGGATGCTATGCGGACACGGCGGAGATCGGGTTTCGCATTGGCGGCGGAAATGCGGTTCTCTCGTGTTGCGGATTCTACAACAACCCGCGCATGGGGCTTCGGAAGTCGACGGCGATTGTCCATCAGGTCGGACAGCTGCTTGTCGATTCCTGCAATTTTGACGGAGGCGCGGGTTGCGAGCGGCTGTACGAGGCAGCCGACGGCACGACGCTCCTTTGGCGGGCGAACTTTGCGCAGGGCGGGCACGACATGAAGGGCGAAGCCCGAAAGCTGTCTGAGACCTGTCGCTCGACTCCCTGATGTCGGCCTTGATTTCATTTCATCTGTGGCGTTAGTGTCTGCCCCCAGTGGTAGGGTTCGAGTGGTAGGGTTGGCGGGATTCGGCGACGCCTCTCGTGGGCGAGATGGAATTCGTGGGGGACAGGCCCCCGTTTTGTGGGGTCTGTCCCCCTATGTGTGCATCAAAACGCTTGTAAATCGGCTGATTCGTGCAGATAGCGAAAGATGAGAATTCAATGCGGAAAATTTTCATGCGCTAAGAACGTTTGCATCTGACCCTTGTGGTGGAGTTGGGGCGGAGGAGTGGGTGAACGCATAGATAAGTCTGGCCCACTTTCGACTTAGGCCGCATTGGGCCTCAGTCGAAAGTCGACAGGGGCGCGGGCGGAAAGAATTTGGTATAATACCTTGCAACCTAGGCTCATGTTTTCAACTTAGGCCGTATTTCCAGAAAGGAACCGATGAAATGCTGACTTGGATGGATTCGCTCAAGGGGCGCTCGATGATGCGCCTCGCCTCGTTCACCGACGAGGAGATGAAGAACCTGATCGAGCTCTCGGCGCAGCTCAAGGCGCGCCGCGCCGCCGGGGTGCGCGGCGACCTCCTGCACCGCAAGAACGTCGCGCTCATCTTCGAGAAGAGCTCGACGCGCACGCGCAACTCGACGCTGATCGCGATTCGCGACGAGGGCGGCAACGGCGAATACCTGACGCGCCCCGACATCCACTTCGGCAAGAAGGAGTCGGTGAAGGACACCGCGCGCGTCCTCGGGCGCATCTACGACGGCATCCTCTTTCGCGGCTTCCGCCAGCGCGACTGCGAGGATCTCGCGAAGTATTCGGGCGTGCCGGTCTGGAACGGCCTCACCGACGACTACCACCCGACGCAGATCTTCGCCGACCTGCTGACGGTCAAGGAGAACTTCGGCACTCTCGACGCGAACACGTGCGTCGCCTACGTCGGCGACGGTCGCAACAACGTCGCGAACTCGCTCATGATGGGCTGCGCGAAGTGCGGCGTGCGCTACGTCTGCTGCTGCCCGAAGGAGCTCAGGCCCGACGAGGCGGTGCTGGCCGAGGCCGAGGCCGTCGCCGCGCGCAACGGCGTCGACATCCGCGTCTTCGAGAACCCGACGGAAGGCGTGAAGGGCGCGAACGTGCTCTACACGGACGTCTGGGTCTCGATGGGCGAGGAGGCGAAGACCGCCGAGCGCATCAAGATGCTGCGCCCCTACCAGATCAACATGGATCTCATGCGGGCGACGGGCAACCTCGACGGACGGCTTCTCTTCCTCCACTGCCTGCCGGCGTTCCACGACTTCAGCACCGAGGTCACGAAGGACTGCGGCGCGCTGGAGGTGACGGACGAGGTCTTCGAGTCGAAGTACTCGAAGGTCTTCGACGAGTCCGAGAACCGCATGCACACGATCAAGGCACTGCTCGTCTCGGCCCTCTGCGGCCGCGAAAGCGTGTAAAGCCGAGGCCCGCCTTTTACAGAATCTGTCGGGGCGGGCCGTGAAATCCAGCCGACGGACGGAACGCGCGACCTTGGCACGGTGTTTGCAAAACGGCTTGTGTCAGCTGCGGCGGATGGTCCGGTGCGGCGAAACGAAAGAAAAAGGAAAAACGAACCATGAGCAACTGCGCTCGATTGACGGCCACGAAAAGAGTTGCGGCGCTGAAGGCCGAAGCGCCGTGCGCACCCGGCGAGGTGAAGGACATCGGCTATGCGGAGGACGTCTTCACCCGCGAGACGATGAAGCAGTACCTCTCCAAGGACACCTGGAAGAAGCTCATGCAGACGATCGACGGCGGAGAGCCGCTCGACCCGTCGATTGCGGGCGAGGTCGCGCACGCCATGCGCCACTGGGCGATGGATCGCGGCGCGACGCACTACACGCACTGGTTCCTGCCGCTCACCGGCTCGACGGCCGAGAAGCACGACGCCTTCCTGGAGATCAAGGACGGCCAGCCCGTGCAGGCGTTCTCGGGCAAGAACCTGATTGTCGGCGAGCCTGACGCCTCGTCCTTCCCGTCCGGCGGCATCCGCTCGACGTTCGAGGCGCGCGGCTACACGGCGTGGGACCCGACCTCGCCGGCGTTCATCAAGCGCCACGGCAACGGCGCGACGCTCTGCATCCCGACGGCGTTCTGCGCCTACACGGGCGAGGCGCTCGACAAGAAGACGCCGCTTCTGCGCTCGATGCAAGCCCTCTCGGCGGCGGCGAAGCGGCTCATGCACTGCTTCGGCAAGGGCGACGAGAAGGTGACGATCACGCTCGGGCCGGAACAGGAGTACTTCCTCGTCGACAAGAGCTTCTACCTCGCGCGTCCCGACCTCGTGCAGACCGGCCGCACGCTCTTCGGCGCGCCGTCCGCGAAGCACCAGCAGCTCGAAGACCACTACTTCGGCACGATTAAGGCGCGCGTCCTCAACTTCATGACCGAGGTCGAGAAGGAGCTCTGGAAGCTCGGCATTCCGGCGAAGACGCGCCACAACGAGGTCGCGCCCGCCCAGTTCGAGCTCGCGCCGATGTTCGAGGAGCTGAACCTCTCGTGCGACCACAACATGCTCGTCATGGAGGTGCTGCGCCAGGTCGCCGACCGCAACGGGCTCGTCTGCCTGCTGCACGAGAAGCCGTTCGCCGGCATCAACGGCTCGGGCAAGCACAACAACTGGTCCGTCGCCTACGGTGACACGAACCTCCTCAACCCCGGCACGGATCCGCACCAGAACGCGATCTTCCTCACGACGCTCTGCGCCGTCATCGAGGCGGTCGACAAGCACGCCGACCTCATCCGTGCGTCCGTCGCGACGGCCGGCAACGACCACCGCCTCGGCGCGAACGAGGCGCCGCCGGCGGTCATCTCGGTCTACCTCGGCGACCAGCTCGCGGACGTCATCGCCCAGCTGGAGAAGGGCGCGCCGAAGAGTTCGAAGCACGCCGGCACGATGAAGATCGGCGTCGACACGTTGCCCGCGCTCCCGAAGGACGCGACCGACCGCAACCGCACCTCGCCGTTCGCCTTCACGGGCAACAAGTTCGAGTTCCGCGCGCCCGGCTCGTCGGCCTCCTGCTCGGCCCCGAACGTGATCCTCAACACGATCGTCGCCGAGGCGATGAACCGCATCGCGGACGAGCTCGAGAAGGCGGGCGTCGTCGGCAAGGCGAAGGCGGGTGAGCACACGGCCGCGTTCCACAACGCGCTGCAGAAGATCCTGCAGGACATCGTGAAGACGCACAAGCGCATCATCTTCAACGGCGACGGCTACAAGGCCGACTGGCTCGCCGAGGCCGCGAAGCGCGGTCTTCCGAACGCGCCGACGACGCCGGAGGCCCTCAAGGCCTACACGCGCAAGGAGAACGTCGCCGTCTTCGAGAAGGCGGGCGTATTCAGCGCGCGGGAGCTTGAGTCGCGCTACGAGATCGCGATGGAGGACTACACCGCCAAGGTGCTCATCGAGGCGAACTGCGCGCTCGACATCGCCCGGACGATGATCATCCCGGCCGTCAAGCAGGAGTATCGCGAGACGATCGAGGCCTACAACCAGACGGACGCGAGCAACCTCAAGGGCGCGATCGACGTCCTGAAGGACGAGGTCACGCGGCTCGGCGACGGGCTGACGGCGGCCGAGGCGTCCGTGCGCCGCCTTCAGGAGGCGGTGAACAAGGCCGATTCCGCCGCCGCGCTGGCGGAGATGGCGACGTTGCGCCAGACGGTGGACGCGCTCGAAAGCGAGGTCGCCGACGAGAAGTGGCCTCTGCCGAAGTACCGCGAGATGCTGTTCGTGTACTGAGCGGCCCACTTGACACGACGGCGACGGATTTGGTAAAATCCGCGCCGTTGTGCCGCAAAAGGCACTTGAAAGACAACATGAATCGCAACAGGGTCAGCAACATTTGGTGGTGGCGCCACGGGTCGAAGATCCGCGGGTTGGTCGCCGTCTAGTTGCGAAACGCGAAACCAAGCCCAGTACCCGAAGGCGGATCGTCAGACGAAGACGGTCCGCCTTTTGCATTTTCAAATTCAGAAGGAAAACTACAATGCTCAAGAGCCTAACCGAAAGTGAATTCATCCGCCGCACAGACGGCGGGTTCCGCACGCCCGTCTACCGCGAGTTCCTCGCCGACCGCGAGACGCCCGTCGCCATCCTGACGCGCGCGGCGGCGGACGACAGCGTCTTTCTCCTCGAAAGCGTCGCGGGCGGCGAGAATCCGGGCCGCTACTCGTACCTCGGCATCGACCCCTACGCCGTCGTCACGGCGCAGCCGGGCGAACCGCCGCTCGCGCAGGTCAGGGCCGCGCTCAAGGCGCGTCCCTTCGCCCCTGCGCCGGAGCTGCCGTCCTTGCAGGGCGGCGCGATCGGCTATCTCGCCTACGACGCGGTGCGGGCGTTCGTGCCGCGCGTGAAGCTGACGCCGGAGGCGGGGACGCCGTCCAGCGCGTTCCTCCTCACGGACACGCTCCTCGTGATGGATCATGTGCGGCAAACGGTGCTCGTCATCCGCGTGACGGGCGTCGAGGCGGGCGAGACGGCGTCCGCCGCCTACCGCCGTGCGCAGGACGAGATCGCGGCGGTCTACGCGCGGCTCCTGAGCGCGGAATCGATCGCGAAGTTCGCCGCCGCGTCCGGCGATGCGCCGACGGAACGGCGGGGCCTGTCCCCATTCAGGCCGGAGATGACGGAGGCTGAATTCGAGACGATCGTCACGCGGTGCAAGGCGGCGATTCGCGCGGGCGAGGTCATCCAGATCGTGCCGTCGCAGAAGTTCACGGCCGAGACGGACATTCCGCCGCTCGCGCTCTATCGGGCGCTGCGGATGGTGAACCCCTCGCCCTACAACTTCTTCCTGAAACTTGGCGGCAAGACGCTCATCGGCTCGTCGCCGGAGGAACTCGTGAAGCTCCAGGGGCGCACGGCCTCGACGGCGCCGATTGCCGGGACGCGTCCGCGCGGCACGACGCCGGAGACGGATCGCCTGCTGGAGGCGGAACTGCGGGACGACCCGAAGGAGCGCGCGGAGCACGTGATGCTCGTCGATCTCGGCCGCAACGACCTCGGCCGCGTTTCGCAGACGGGCAGCGTGAAGGTCGATTCCTTTGCGCACGTCGAGCGCTACTCGCACGTGATGCACCTCGTTTCGCACGTGACGGGCGAACTGGAGCCGGAGAAGGACGCGTTCGACCTCCTGGAGGCGGCGTTCCCGGCGGGGACGCTCACCGGCGCGCCGAAGGTGCGGGCGATGGAGCTTATCGCCGAGCTGGAGAAGTCGCCGCGCGGCATCTACGGCGGCGCGGTCGGGTTCTTCAGCTACACGGGCGACATGAACTTTGCGATCGTCATCCGCACGATGATCTTGGAGAAGGGCGTTCTCACGATGCGTGCGGGCGCAGGCATCGTGGCGGATTCCGATCCGCAGAAGGAGTATCGCGAGACGGTCAACAAGTCGAAGGCGATCTTCGAGGCCGCGCAGTTCGCCGCGACGCTGTAAGAGGTTCACACGGAGAGGCGGAGACAGGAAGAAGAAAAAGGAGGAAAAGAAATGATTCTGATGATTGACAACTACGACTCGTTCACGTACAACCTCGTGCAGGCGTTGCGGTCGCTGGGACGCGAGGTGAAGGTCGTGAAGAACGACGAGATTGACGTTGCGGGCATCGCGGCGCTGAAGCCGGAGGCGATCGTGCTTTCGCCCGGGCCGGGCAATCCCGATTCGGCGGGCGTCACGCTCGCGGCGGTCAAGGCGTTCGCCGGAAAGGTGCCGCTCCTCGGCATCTGCCTCGGACACCAGTCCATCGCGCAGGCATTCGGCGCGAAGATCGTGCCGGCGAAGCATCTCATGCACGGCAAGACGAGCCGCCTCCGCCACGACGGCAAGGGGCTCTTTGCGGGGATTCCGCAGGGCATGGAGGCGATGCGCTACCACTCGCTCGCCGTCGACCGCGCGACGCTGCCGGACTGCTTCGAGATCACGGCCGAGGCGGAGGACGGCGAGATCATGGGCCTCCGGCACAAGACGCTGCCGATCGAGTCGCTCCAGTACCACCCGGAGTCCATCGGCACGCCGGAGGGCGTCCGCCAGCTGAAGAACTTCCTCGGCCTGCGCACGGCGCCGGAATCGACCGAGGCGTCGGGGGCGCACCGCGCGATGGCGTCGCTCATGCGCGGCGAGATGTCCGAGCGCGAGATTGCCGCGCTGCTGAACGACTACAATGCGCGCGGCATCTCGCCGGACGTGCTGACGGGCTCGGTGCGGGCGATGCGCGAGGCGGGCGTGAAGGTCGACCTCGGCGGACTCGACGCCGTGGACATCGTCGGCACGGGCGGCGACGGACACCACACCTTCAACATCTCGACGGCGGCGGCCTTCATCGCGGCGGGCGCGGGCGTGACCGTCGCGAAGCACGGGAACGTCGCGGCGACGTCGAAGTGCGGCGCGGCGGACGTCCTGAAGGCGCTCGGCTACGACCTCGCGCAGTCGCCGGAGGCCGTCGCACGGGCGATTCGCGAGATCGGCGTCGGCTTCCTCTTCGCCAAGGCGCTGCATCCGGCGATGCGCTACGCCGCGCCGGTGCGCAAGGCCCTCGGCTGCAAGACGATCTTCAACCTGCTGGGGCCGCTGACGAATCCGGCGTGCGTGCGGCGGCACGCGATCGGCGTGTACGACCCGAAGCTCGCGCCGCTCTTCGCCCGGACGCTGCGCGACCTCGGCAGCGAACGCGCGCTCATCTTCTGCGGCGAGGACGGGCTGGACGAGATCTCGCCGGCGGGCCTCACGTTCGTGACGGAGCTGAAGGACGGCGCGATCACGTCGAAGCTGCTCTCCGCCGCCGAACTCGTCGGGGAGGCTTTTCCGCTGGACGACCTCGCGGGCGGCGCGCCGGAGGAGAACGCGGCGCTGATGCGGGGCGTGCTGACGGGGCGCGTCTCGGGCGCGAAGCGCGCGGCGTCCCTCCTGAACGCGGCGGCGGCAATCTACGTGGGCGGCAAGGCCGACACGCTCGCGGACGCGGTGGCGCTGGCGCGGCAGTCCGTCGACTCCGGCGCGGCCGCCGCGAAGCTGGAGGCGCTCGTGGCGTTCAGGGCGTGAAGGCGGCGGTCGAGGCGCGGACGACGAGCTTGGCCGAGACGTTGATTTCGCGCGGCTCGGCGTTCGGGTAGCGGATGCGGGCGAAGAGCGCGCGCAGGGCCGTGCGGGCGATTTCGCCCGTCGGCTGGCGGATGGTCGTGAGCGGCGGCTCGGCGGTCGCGGCCATCGGGATGTCGTCGAAGCCGACAACGGCGACATCTGCGGGAATGCGTCGGCCGAGACGGCGGAGCGAGCCGATGAGCCGCACGGCCGTCTCGTCGTTGCCGCAGACGATGGCGTCCGGGGCGTTCGCCCCGTCGAGCGCCTTGCGCAGGGCGTTCAGGTTTTCGGGCTCGCACGTCAGGGTCGTGACGCCGGAGGAGAGCCCGCAGAGGGCGATCTCCCCGGAGACGCCGAAGAGGCGGTTGCGCCAGTTCGTGTTGGGGCCGAGGCCGCGCGACGGCATGAGGTAGGCGATGTGGCCGTGGCCGCGCGCGAGCAGATGCGCGGCGATGCGCCGTCCGGCGTTGATGTTGTTGACGGCGACGAGGTCGCAGTCGCTGCGGTCGCCGGGGGCGGCGATATCGGAGTCGACGAGGACGACGGGAATCTCCGCGTTGCGGAAGATGCGCACGACCTCGCGGTTGGCCTTGTCGGCGCGCCGGTCGAGGAGAGGGCGGAAGATGACGCCCTCGACGCGTTGGACGGCCAGTTCGCGGGCCTTGCGCCGGAGCGCCGTCGCCGCGTCTCGGACGCCCGTGGCCTCGATGGACGCGAAGACGATGCCGTAGCCGACGCGCCGGGCGATTCGCTCCAGTTCGGTCTTGAGTCCGGCGAAGTAGGCGGCACCGGCGAAATCGGGGATGAGCAGGCCGAGGCGTCCGCTCGTGCGCGCGCCGCGCCGCGTCACGAACGTGCCGACGCCGTTGCGCGTCGCGACGAGGTCCTGGCGCACGAGCTCGCGCAGGGCGCGGCGCACGGTCTCGCGCGCGGCCGCGAACCGTCGGCAGAGCGCGGCCTCGCTCGGCAGCTTGCCGTCCGGGAATTTCCGTTCGGCGATGTCCTGCTTCAGCTTGCGGATGATGTCCTGGTGCTTCATGTGCGGAAGTGTACCAAATCCCCCGGTTCGTCAAGTAGGACGTGCACCCTGTAGTCTACTATTGGTTTTTTGGTTCGTCAAATACTGGACACTCT
>CAKURH010000069.1 GCA_934675625.1 uncultured Kiritimatiellota bacterium | reverse complement strand
GAACACGGAAGTCAAGGGCCCCTTCGCCGAGGGTAGTGCGGGACTCGCCCGCGCGAGAGTAGGGCGCCGCCGGCTTTCTTCTTTCTCTGTCAAATTGTTTGCTTTTCAATCTTGATGTCGTATCAAGAGGCTTGGCCTCGGCTTGCCGAGGTCGCCCGCCGATACGCGGTCATCGTCTGGCCATAGCGCCGCCGGAAGAGCGTCATCAGGTGGGTCGGCGAACGGAAACCGCAGAAGTGGCTGAGGGCCTCGATGGGCGTTTCCGTCTCCTTCAGCATTTGCGTGACCTTCTCGAAGCGCGCGTCCTGGATGAAATCGAGGACGGTGCGCCCTGTGGTCTCGCGGAAGCTCTGCTCCAGCAGGCGCCGCGAGACGCGGACGGCGGCGGCGACGGCGGGAACGCCGATGCCGGCGGTCGCGTTCTTCCGGATGAACTCGCGCGCTTCCGCGACGCGCCGTCGGGTGACGCCGTTCGTGTCGGCGGTCGAGAGGCGCTCGACGATGCCGAGCATCCCGAACTTGAGCGTGGTCAGGCGCTTCGCCGGGCGTTGCCCTCGGCAGACGACCGCGTCAAGGAATTCGAGCGCCTGATAGCCGCCGGCCTCGAAGTCCGGCACGACGGACGACAGGGAGGGCGTGGTGTATTCGCAGATGGTGCGTTCGTCATCCACGCCCAGCACGAGAAGCTGTTCGGGGATGTCGAGCCCGGCGAGACGGGCGGCGTCGAGGACGAATTTGGCCCGCTGGTCGTAGGCCGCCCAGACGCCGCATGGCTTGGGCAGGTCGCGCAGCCAGCTGGCGAGGGCTCGCTCCCGCTGTTGCCAGTTCTCGGAAACGGGCGGGACGAAGACGTGCAGAGGATGGTTGCGGTCCTTAAGATAGGCGCGAAAGAGTCGTTCGCGCGCCTCGCTCCACCATTCGGTTCCGGGCGCGCCGACGAAGGCGAAGTTCAGGAGCTTTCGCCGCAGGAAGAGTTCGGCCGCCGCCGTCGCGAGCGCGCGTTCGTCGGAACGGATGGTCGCGGCGGTCTTGCGCGCGTCCCGTCGCGGCGGCGTGTTGACGTAGACGACGGCGGTTCGGAACAGCCGCGTGAATGTCTCGTGCGGCAACGCATGGCAGCCGTCGTCCGTGATGAACGCGTCGGGCTTCCAGCCGATGAAGTCGGCGAGAGGGCGGTCGGACGGATGCGCTTCCGCCAGCTGCACCTCCCAGGCGGGGTGCGTCGCGGCAAAGCGCATGATGCCGCCGATCATCCGCCGCGAGGCGGTGTGGCGGACATCAAGGCTGACAAGCAGTTTCTTTCGGTCGTTCATGCCGTGAAGTATACCAAATCCCGTCGCCGAAGGGAATCGCCTGATTCGTAAAATATAAGCACATTGTGCGGATAAGATAAACAAAACGTGGGCCCGTTTTGGTAAAATATGGGGCTGTCCGAGTTCGGAAGGAAAACACAGGAGAAAAATGACATGAAAATGCCGAGTCTGTTCGTTGCCGTGGCGGTGTCCGCCGCGACGCTGTCCGCTGCGCCGAAGCGCACGTGCCTCTTTACGCCGACGGGCGGCGCACCGCGCGAGCTCGTGATTGCGGACTGGTCGGCGACCGTGAACGGCGAACCGCATGAACTCGTCACGGGCGAGCATCGCTGCGGCTTCCACCGCTTCCGGGGCGGGTGGACGTTTCCCGGCTTTGATCCGCGAACCCGCAACGAGGTCGTGATGACGGGCGCGTTCGAGGTGGCGTCCGATGGCGAGGTCGCGTCGGGCCTCACGGGCGACTGGTTCTACGACCTTGCGCTCGACGGCAAGACCGTCTTCTCGACGGGCAATGGCGGCAACGGCACGAGCGAATACGGCTACTGGAACAAGACGGCGCGCTTCCCCGTGACGGCGGGTCGGCACGTGCTGACGGTCACGCTCCGCAACGGCATGGGCGGCCTGATGTTCGCGCTCGGCAAGCCGGAGGCGCGTCCCGTCGTCGCCAAGAAGCCGGTTGCGGTCGCTGACGCCCTCGCGGCGGTGCGGCGCATCTGGGCGGGCGACGTGTACGCGCGGAACGACGCGCGGCGGCGCGCGGACATGGCCGTCGTCCAGCGCGCGATCGACATGACGTCGGGCGCGGACTTCGGCAAGGCCGTGCGCGGCGACCGGAGCGCGGCACTGTTTGAAAAGGCCCCCGCGCTCGCGGTCATCGACGCGGCGGTCGACAAGATTCTCGCGGAGGTCCCCGTGACAAAGGTTGCGAAGGGCACGGTCGCCGTCTGGTACTACTACGACATGGGGCACGTCGTGAAGACGCCCGGCGGCACGGTCTTCGGCATCGACCTGAGCGGCCCGCGCGACGACGAACTCGCCGAGATCCTCGACTTCGCGCTCGTCACGCACAACCACGGCGACCACGCCTCCGAGCGCGTCTTGCGGACGATGCAGAAGAAGGGCGGCTTCGCGAACGGCAAGCCCGTCGTCTCGTCGTTCATGTACTCGCCGTGGAACGCGCGCAGTCCGAAGACGTACACGTTCGGCGACTGCACGGTCGAGACGGGCGTGACGGATCACAACGCCTACTGGACGGAGTCCATGACGCCCTACAAGGTGACGTGCGGTCGCGGGCCGGAGGCCGTCACGCTCCTGCACGCGGGCGACGGCTGGGACGGCGCGCAGCTCGCGCATTTCACGCCCGTCGACGTCGCGATCTGCCACGTCTGGCCGTTCGACGGGCACAACGCGGAGAAGACCGCGTCGGTGCTGAAGCCCGACCTGCTCGTCGTCTCGCACGCGCAGGAGATGAGCCACGGCTTCGGGCCCGGACGCTGGGACTGGTCGGCCTGCGAGGAGGAGGCCGCGCGCGCGACGGCGGCGGGCACGGCGATCTACCCGGTCTGGGGCGAGAGGTTCGTCTGGCGCAAGCGGTCGCTGAAGCCCGCGCTCGTCGCGAAGGAGCTGCCGGCCGGCACGGCGGCGGACGACGCGGCGTTCTGGGCGTGCGTGCCGGGGACGCGGCTGATGGACCTGCGCGAGAAATACGTCTTCCGCGGCGACTTCCCGCAAGCCGTGAAGTTTGCGTGGGACGCGCAGAACCTCTATTTCCGCTACGAGGTGACGGATGACGACATCTTCCACGCCGCGCCGGAAAAGTGCAACAACCTCTACGCTTTCGGCGACACGATGGAGCTTTTTCTCCAGCCCGAAGGGGCGCGCGCCTACTGGGAGTTCCACTTCGCCGCGTCGGGGCGGGCGGGCGCAATCTGGTTCCCTTCGCGCGGCAAGCGCATGCCGGAACACGTCCGCTACCTGCCGTTCGACGGACTGACGAATATGGTCTCGGTCATCGGCACACGAGACGACGACACGGATCGCGACGTGCGTTGGTCGGGCGTCTGCACGATTCCGTGGGCGTCGATTCGGAAGAAGTTCCCGGATTACGAGCCGGGGACGCCGCTGCGCGTGCAGGCGACGGGCGTCACCTATTCGCGTTACGCGCGCGGCGAGGAGAAGCAGCAGCTCTTCCACACGCCCGGCCTCGCCTGTGATCCGCATACGATGGAAGACTGGTGCGACCTGCGGTTTGAGTAAGGCTGTTCTTGTGCCGCGCGTATTGCCTTTGAAAGAGCAGTTATGGTATAATATCGCCGTTTTCTGCTTTTTTAAAGACCGTTATGATTTATCAAACGCGAGATGAGATGTTGGCGACGTTGGGTGCGAGCATACGCGCGGCGCGGCTTGCGGCGAACCTGTCGCTTGAGACGACGGCGGCACGCAGCGGCATTTCATTGACGGCGCTTCGGAATCTGGAAAGCGGCAGGAACGCCTCGACCGTCACCTTGCTGGAGGTCTGCCGGACGTTGCGGCGAACAGACTGGATCGTCGGCATCGCGCCGCCGGAGCTGGATGATTCGCTGTTTGACCGTCCCGAACGCAGGAAACGGCTGCGCGCCACGCCGCGACGGAGGAAGAACGAGGGAACGGAATCCCCGTCGTCGTGAAACTGCGAACCCCCAGAATAACTTTTGCCGCTAGAAGAACTGACCTCTTGCTCAAACGACCCATTCGAGGGAAGACGAATTCCTATAACCATGGTGTTCGTCCGCTCTCAGTAGCCTTGAGGGGCAGATGCGAGTGATGCAGTCCGAGAGATACAGGTTCGGCAGAAATCTGCGCAAACGGATAAGGATTGGCGGTGGGATGTGGTATAATTCAACACCTCAAAACATCAACAGGAGGTCTGAAGAATGCTGAAGAGAATGTCGCTGAACGGCGTGTTGTCCGTTTTCGTCTGTGTCATGTGCGCCGTGGGCGGCGCGGGGCGCGCGTGTGCGTGGGACGTGGAGCATGACGAGGTCGCGCAGCTGGTGGGTGAGAGTTTGCCGCGCGAGATGAAGGCGTTCTTCGACTTCGACGATTTCGCGACGCTCATGGGCTACTGCCATTTCCCCGACATGACGGAGTGGGAGCCGCGCCGTTGGCGGACGCTCGATGACCTGAAGCCGCACGTCGGCGCGGAAGACTGTGCGATTATGGCGGCGCAGGGCTTTCACGGCTATTGGATGCACCTTGAAAAAGGCAAGGCGACGCTGATGGCGCTTCTAGCACGCGCATTCGGGCGTGGCGACCATCGCACGGCGGCATTCTACCTCTCGGTGCTGACGCATCCGATTGGCGACGAGAGCGCGCTTAACCATCCGACGATTCTGAACTTCGTCCACTATTGCCACTACAAGGACGTGACGTTTGGCACACGCAAGGTCGAATCCGGCGCGAAGAACACGTTCGGCTTCCGCTCCGACGGCGGCATCGTGCGGCGTGTGCGCGAGAAGCTGAAGGGGTATCGTCCGTCCGCACCCACCGCTGGGGACTTCCGCGCGCAACAGCTGGACCTCTGCGTCCGAGCCGTCGCCCAGTCGTCCTACGCAGCTGAGAAGGAGTCCGCAATCGCGTTCGGACGGCCGGGCGCCGCCGAGGCCCTCGCGGATCTTGTCGCGATGCAGGTGAGGGCGATCCTCGACATTGCGTGGACGTGTTGGGCAAACCGCGCGCCGGATGCGCTCCTGCCCTACGACGACTTCCAGAAGCGTTTCGACCGCGACGCCGCGCGCGCGATGAAGGCCCTCGATCCCGGGAAACAGGCCGTCTTCGCTGACCTCTTCGATGCGGCGCGAAACCCACCGAACCCGAAGGGGACGGTCGCTGTCGTCTGCGAGGCACTTGGTCTCCGGTCGAGTGGTGCGCAGTCCTATGTCGGGCGGCTTGTGCTGGGGGCGTGCGGTCGCACGCTGCGCGACGCGGGCTATGCGCTCAAGGCGCATGACTTCCGCAACCTGAAGGTCGGCGACCTTTCGCCCGCCGAGACGCCGGTGCTGCTCGTCACGGCCGGGTATGAGGCGCCGGACGAGGAACCGGCGCGGGCGCTGATTGCCTACCGCAAGGCTGGCGGACGCATCGTCTACATCAGCGGACAGGATCCGACGTCGGTAGCCGACCGCGCGGCCAGTGGGCGTCCGCTGGTGGTCGGCCACGGAGACCCGCGCGACATTTCCGGCTTCGGCGGACTGCTCGCCGACCGTGCTCCGGAGGAGTTGCCTGTCTCGCCGGGCTGGCACAAGGAGGGCGCATGCCCCGACTGGCGGAAGATGGCGGTCATTGTGGACGGCGTGCGGCATCCGCTCCGCCGTGACGCGAACGGCGACGGTTACGCGAAGCCGGCCTGTGCGCAGGAAATCCGTCTTGCGGACGGCGTCAGGCCAATCGCCTTCCTCGACAACGGCACGGCCCGCTTCTGCATCGCCGCGTGCAAGGAGAACGTGACGTGGCTGCCGGTCTATCTCCTGACGCCGTTCCTCTTCTCGGACGACACGGCACTCGATTTCGGCGCGCTCCGTCTCGACTCCTTCGCCGCGCCGTTCCTCGTGGACGTGGTGTCGGATGCGTTGTCGGACGGGAGGCCGTCGGACGAGCCTGTCGCGTGCCGTCCGGCGGCGCGGTGCGCGACGGCGCCGTGGTGGACGAGCCGCCTCGCCGAGACGCGGAGACGCATCCTGAAGGACAAGGGCGCGTGCTATGACCTTGTGTTGGTCGGCGACTCGATCACCCACCGTTGGGAGAATGCGGCCAATGGCGCGGCGGTATATCCCGCGCTGCAGAAGCGGTACAGGGTTCTCAACCTGGGCAACGGGGGCGACAGAACGCAGAACGTCCTCTGGCGCTTCGAGAACAACGGCGAACTCGACGACTACACGGCGAGGGTCTTCGCCGTCATGATCGGCGTGAACAACGGCCCACAGGATCCTGAAGGCACAGTCCGGGGCGTCAAGAAGATTGTCTCTCAGATTCGGGAGCGGCATCCCGAGTCGAAGATTCTCCTGATGGCGATCCTGCCGCACGGCAGGCATCCGCGCCAGGCCGTGTCGGCGACACAGATCAATCCGGCGCTGAAGGCCTTTGCTGAGGCGGACGGCCTTGCCTGGCTGGACATGGGCGAGCGGTTTTTGGACAAAGACGGCGAGATCAGGCCTGAACTCATGATGCCGGATCTCCTGCATCCGATTAAGGGCGGCTACGAGATTTGGCTCGACGCGATGTGCCCCGTCGTCGATCAGCTGATGGAACGCTCGCGAGGGTCAGACGTGAGTGATGCGTTGCGCGGCTGAGGGCGCGGAGGACATCGGCACGGCCCGCCGCTGTCGGATTTTGACTCTCCCTGAAACTTTTTGCGCAAATGGATAAATTTGGGGGAGGGTAATATGATAGACTATTGCCATCTTTCACGAATAACGAGGTGGCCATGCAAAAGCGAATCGAGCTCAACTCTCCGCGACAAAACGAAGTCAAGATGCGAGATGCCCTTATTTGGGCGTCGTTGATGGGGTTGCCCGTGATGCTGTGCGCGTGCGTCCTGTCCGCGTCGGGTGCGGAAGCCTGCGACGGCGAGTATGTCGGCGGAATGGGCAAGTGGTCGTCGTCCGCAAGCTGGAAGAACGGCGCGAAAGCGGCAGGGGCTGGGGCGATCCTGACCGTTCGCGCGGAGGAGAAGAACGCGGCCGGCTATTTCCTTTCGCTCGACGAAGACGCGACAGTCGGGCATATCGTGCGTCCGGCAGACTGCGAACAGCCGGAGGGGTTGTCGTCGAAGTTCAGCTTTTCGAGCTTTTTCCTGCGTACGGCGACGGTTGGCTCGACGTGTGCCCTGACGCTTGATTCGGGAATCGCGGGACAGCCGGCGACAATCCGGCATCCGGTGCCGCGCGCGAAGATGAACGGCAAGCGGTTTCCGCTCGTCTTCGAGAACAGGTTCGTGTTGCGGAGCGACCTTGAAGTCTCTTACGAGGGCGTTTTCGACCGAATCTGCGGAAACGGCTGGATCAGCGGTTCGCTGGGGGCGTTCCCGCACTACACGGTGGCGCTGCTCGGCGACATTTCGGAAGCGGACGGCTCGCACGCCGTGACGCTGGAGAATCCCGTCTATGCCAAGAACGGCAGCGGGGTGGCCGATACGTTCAATCCCGTGCTGATGACCGGCAACAACACCTTCACCGGCGACCTGACGGTTCGGCAAGGCGGCCTGCGCGTGGCGCTTAACGGAGCAGCTGCGGCGGAGGGCTCGCGCATCTCGCATGCGCTGGGGCGGAACAACGCCATCCATGTGGACAATGCGGGGCTGGGCTACCTGGATCTCGGCGGCTTGATCGCCGGCGTCGACGGCAACACGCTTTACCTGGGCGGAATGGGGCCGCGTATGGCGATGGGTACGCTAATCAACATGAATCCCGACCCGCTCGCGGTCGGCGAGTGGCGCGGGCCGCTTGTCATTGCGTCCGAAACGCGGCTGGGTGGCGTGACCGAGGCGGCGAACGGCGCGGCGGGCGGCGGCAACCTGAAGCTCTCCGGGGCTGTTCGCGGTTCGCACGACTTGCATCTCATCTCGTTCCGAACGGTCGAATTCGCGGGAGACTTTTCGAACTACAGCGGAGACGTCTCCGTGGAGTCCGGCTATCTTCGGCTTGGCAAGGGCTATGTCGGCGGTTCGGGAAAGATTGACTTCAAGGCAGGTTCGGGCTACCTCTTCGCATCGTCAAACGACGTGGACTTGACGGGGCAGTCTTATTCGACGCCGCAGACAATGGTTCTTCGGGTCGAAAAGGGCGTCGACTACGCCCCCGTCCAGGGGCTTGAGTATGCGAATGCCGTCTATAAGCAGGGGGCTGGCACGCTGACGCTGAAGGCTTCGGGCAGGCGTGCGGAAGAGATCACAACGTTCACGACTCTTCTCAAGGTCGAAGACGGAACGGTCGTTCTTGACTATTCGGGTGAGACTTCGGGCTCAAAGATTGGCGAAGAGGCGGACAAGGGCGTCTTCCATACGGGCGACCGCGTGCGCTTCGTCGTCCGTGACGACCAGCCGCGCCGCACGGCCGCGCACACGAACGGCCTGTTTGCGATCAATCGTGGCGTTGCGCTCAAGGGGCAGCACGTGACGTTGGCTTTTGAGGGCAGCGGCGCCTATTCGCTGGGCGAGATCTGGCTGGACGGGTTACGTGACTATGAAAACAATGAGGGCAGCGGCGTCGTCACGCTTGACTTCGATCCTGCGCAGTGGAATCTCGTTAATGGCATCCCGTGGGCGACGAAGACAGAGGGCGACATGGCCGGTGTTTCGGCTCGCAACGTGCTCTGGCGAAACGAGTCGTGGGTCAAGCTCATTGACGAAGGGCGCGTGGCGCCGCTCCCGGCGTCCGACTACGCGCTGGACTTCACGAGCGGCAGTGGGTCTGCCAAGCCGGGGTATGCCTCGGTGGACGTGACGGCCGCCCTGTGTGCGGAATCGCACGCAGACGTCTCGTGCGGACGCCTGCGGTTCAACACGCCCAACGGCGGTACACCGCTGGCGTTGACGCTGGCTGGGACGAACGCGATCCACGGCGGCATGATCCTCGTCACGCCCAACATGGCGGATACGCCGGTCGTGATCAAGGGCGGCACGCTCGTGCGTCAGGGCTGCGGCGGCGCGGCGGACATCACGATCGCGAACTTCAATACAAATGCGACGCTGACGCTGGACTGCGACATCCTAGGCGATGTCGTCGCGGCGGACGGCTCTGTGAAGACGAACGCATCGGCGTCCGTCTGCTTCGTCGGGCCCGGCACGACGATCGTCAAGGGCGATCTTCTTGTGCGTGGCGGCGTCTACGTGAACGGGACGCGGCTTCAGGTCGGCGACGGACAGGGACTGCTGGCGGGCCTTTCGTCCACGAAGATCGACGGCTTGGATGCCTTTCGGTCAAAGACGGTGCGCGTTTCGGGCGGTGGCCTGGTCGAGTTTACGGAAAACGGCGGCTTTGTGCGGACGTTCACGGACGAACCGGGCAGCCCGGCGAACTGCCTGACGCTGACGCTGGGCGCATCGGGCGGCGGCATCGCCGTTGCGGACGGCAAGACAGCCACTTATGAAGACTGTACGGCACTTCGCATGTATTTTGAAGGCGCGCGGCATTTCGTCAAGGACGGGAAGGGAACGTTCAAGATCGCACGCGCGAACGGTCTTTCGTGGTTCGCGTCGAAATCGGTTCTTGAATTGAACGAGACGGTTCCGCAGAGCCGCGTCTCGCGGTTCGATGTCCGCACAGGTACGCTTTGGTACGCCGTGGGCAACGGCTTGAGCGATGCCGCGCTGGCGCCGTTCAAGGTCTTCGGCGGCGATGCTTCGACGCTGGTTCGCCTTGGTGACGGCGCTGTGCTGAAGGGGCGTCATTTCCTCGCGTCCCGCACGCTGACGGCGAATGTCCCCGAAATGGACAATGGTGCCTCGGTGAAGTATGTGGTGGACGGCGGAACGGCAACGCTTGACATCTGTGACAGTTCGCGTCCCGGACGGTTCTCAAGCCCAGACATCGAGGCCGGCTTTGACGTCTTTGGACTGCCGCGGGCACGTGAGCTTCTCGTCGGGTCAGGGACGCTTGTCCTGACGAACTCGGCTTCGGAAACGGTGGGCCTGGTACCGGCTGGCTTTGCCGATGCCGGCTTCGCCGGTCGGCTGGAACTGGCCGTGCCGCTTGTGACAGATGGCTATTCGAATCCGGGCGGCTGGTCGTGGCCGAACGCCATCGTGGAGATTCCGGCGGGACGGAAGGACGAATTCTTCGACGTGAACGAGCCCTGGAATGCGCTTCGTCTTGGCGGGCTCACGGGTGCGGGCGAACTGGCCATGACCTACAAGTACAAGTCGTCAGACGCGGCGCTGACCGTGGGATGCGACAGCGAAAGCGAACTTGATTTCGCGGGAACGATCACGCTCGGACAGAATGGCGCGTTCCGCGGGCGTCTCGTGAAGGTCGGCTCGAACGCGCAGCGCCTTTCGGGCGCAAACGTGATTCCCGGCGCAGTCAGCGTGGAAGGCGGAAAAATGGTTTTGGGACATGTCGAGGCACTGTCCGGCAGCGAAAAGGAGCCGATTCTCGTCGGCGGTGCGCGGGCATCGTCGTCTCCGGCAGTTCTCGCGGACTGCGGCACGGTCACTGTTATGCGTCCCGTGCTGGTTCTTCCGTCGCCGGAGGGCGTCCTGCCAGGTGTTGGCGCGCAGTCGGGGGTGGCGACGTTTGCCCAGCCGCTGGTCGTGTCGAACGACTGTGCCGTGTTCGCGTTCGCTGGTGCCAAGGCCGTCTTTGCGGGCGGTGTTACAAACGAGGCCGCCCATCGGATCGTCTTGGTCGGCGAAGGCGTTGTTGAGATTGCTGGCGACTTGGCGCTGACGGAAGACTGTCGCCTGACGTTCGGTGGCACGCTGGCCGTCAATGGGATGCTCTCGTTTGCGGACGGCGTGCGGCTCGTCTTGGACGGGTTTGACGCGACAAAACTGGATCCGAACCGCCGCTATGTGTTGGTCAAGGCGAAGCGGATCAGCGGTTCGCTCGACGTGTCGGGCATCGATCTGCCGGAAGGGTGGGAGATCGCCCAGTATCCGACCAAGGTCGTCTTGCGCCGGCCAAGAGGCGTAGCCCTGTTGATTCGCTGACGAAACGAAAAGAGAGAAACGATGATGACAAGAAGAATGATGGCTGTGGCGTGGACGGGCGTGATGCTCGCCCACGCCGGTGTGGCGGAGACCACCGGATCGTTGGACGCCTGGAATCGGGAGGCTCGGGCGAAGTTCGCCGCGCAGCGGTTCGGCATCTTTGTCCACTGGGGGCTCTACAGCACGTATGCGCAGGGCGAGTGGTATCTTCAGGGCGGGGGCGGACGCATCGACGAAGCGGCCTATGCACGTGCGAAAGACGGCTTCTATCCGTCGAAGTTCGATGCGCGGGCGTGGGTGGCCCTGTTCAAGGAGGCCGGGGCGAAGTATCTCACGGTCACGACGCGCCACCACGATGGGTTCTCGCTTTGGCCCACGCAGGCGGATGACGGCTATAACATCGCCCAGACGCCCTTTCGGCGCGATGTCGTCGGCGAATTGGCGGCGGCTTGCACGAATGCGGGTCTTCAGATCAACTTCTACTATTCGCTGATGGATTGGCATCGCAAGGACTATCCGGCGGGGCGGGCGTCCAAGAGCGTTCTCGGCGACCAGGTCGGCGACTATGCATCCTATCGAAAGTTCATGCTGGCGCAGATCGGCGAGCTCATCGGCCGCTATCGGCCGGGCAACATCTGGTTTGACGGCGAGTGGGATCATGCGCAGTTCAACGCCCGGACGGGGCAGTGGGAGCGGACGCTGGACTGGAAGTTCGACGAGATCTACGACTTCATCCACGCCCGCAAGACGCTTGTGGCGAACAACAACCACCAGCCGATCCGCGCGAAGGAGGACATCCAGCTCTTTGAGCGTGACCTTCCCGGCGACCATGCCGACCTTGGCTTTTCGCGGCATCAGCCGGTCACGGACGACCGCCCGGTTGAACAATGCGATGTGCTTCAGCACCAAGTCTGGGGCTGGAAGCTCGCCGAGCGGAAGTTCCGCACGGCCGAAGAGGTCGTTGCGATGATCGCGCGCTGTGCGGCGCGCGGGGCCAATATGCTCATGAACGTCGGCCCGGACGGGTCGGGCGCGCTTCCTCCCCAATGCGTCGAGACGCTGAAGGGCGTCGGTCGGTGGTTCGCCCGGAACGGCGAATCGATCTACGGCACGGAGGGCGCCGGCGTCGGTCTTGCAAAGGAAATCGTCTCGACGCGAAAGGGTGACGTGCTCTATGTCCATTTCCTTGATCCGAAGGCAACGCGCTTTGCGTTCAAGTACGAAGGCGAGATCCGGTCAGCGCGCTGCCTGGCGACAGGCGCTCCCGTGCAGGTCGAGCGCACGCCCTCCGGCGTGGCGGTGCTGACGATTGCCCGTGAGGTGGGCGATGACTTTGACTATGTTGTGGAGGTTCGGTGATGACGCGTGCCAGCAGAAGGGACTTCATTCGGGGCGTTTCGGCCCTTGGGCTGTTCAACATCGTCCCGTCCAGCGTCTTCGGGGCGGAGGCGCCGTCAAACCGCCTGACGCGGGCGCTCATCGGATTCGGCGGCATTGCGCGCAGCGCGAACCACCTGCCGTTCAAGGGGTCTCGGCTCGTCGGCCTGTGCGACCCCGACCGGCTTCATGTCGAGGCGGGGCTGGACTGCGCCGAGAAGGCGGGCTGGGGGAAGGTTCGTGCCTATCGTGACTTCATCGAGTTGCTGGACGATCCGGGCGTCGATATCGTCCACATCTGTACGCCGCCGCACTGGCACGGCTGCATGAGCGTGATGGCCGCGCGCGCGGGAAAGGACATCTGGTGCGAGAAGCCGATGACGCGTACGGTCGGCGAGGGGGTGCGCGTGATGGAGTACGTCAAGGCGAAGAAGCGCATGTTCCGGCTGAACACGTGGTTTCGCTACACTGATCCGTTCTACGGGCTCGGAAGCCCTGTCAAGCCGGTTCGGCAGATTGTCCAGAATGGCGTCCTGGGGGCGGGGCCGATTCGCTGCGTCTTCGGTGCGGGTCAGGGATTCGACTGGAAATTCTACTGGTCGGGCAAGGTCAACCTCAAGCCCGAAGCCTGCCCGGAGACGCTGGACTGGGACATGTGGCTCGGCCCGGCGCCGTGGAGACCCTACAGCCGCCACCGTTGCCACGAGACGTTTCGCGGCTACTGGGACTACGATGCCGGCGGGCTCGGCGACATGGCGCAGCATTACCTTGATCCGCTCCAGTACCTGCTCTGCAAGGACGAGACGTCGCCCGTCCGCGTCGATTATGTCGGCCCTCGGCAGCATCCCGAAGCCGTCGGTCGCTTCGACCGCATCACGCTGACCTATGCCGACGGAACGGAAGTTGTCCTGGACGGCGACCGGTCTCTCATGGACGAGCCGTTTCTCCGGGGCTCCAATGGCGTCACGGTCTGGCCTTATCGGGAGGCCGATGGCACCGTTCACACGTGGACGCCGAAGGAGAAGACGGATCGGTGGATGCGAATGCTCGACGCCGACGGTCGGGAGATGGACGTCAAGCGGCTTGTGGCCGAACTGCCTGAACCGCCGCCCCAGCAGACGGATTTCATCGACTCGTGCAAGACGCGGCGTCGGTTCTGCCTGAACGAGGAAACGGGCTTTCGGTCCTGCACGATGTTCAATCTCGCTATCGTCGCCGAACGGCTGGGGCGCGGCTTCGCGTTCGATCCTGTGTCGTTGCGCGCAAAGGATGACCCTGCGGCGGATCGCTTCCTCTACCAGTCGATGCGAGAGCCGTGGGCCCGTGAATTCTACAGGGATTGAGGAGGATGGCATAATGAGAACGGTACAGTTTGCCTTTGCGGGAATTTTGCTTCTGTCGGCGACGTCGGGCGGTTGCGCGCTCGTCCAGCGGGATGCGCTGGACATACGTCCGCAAGAGGGCGACGACGCCGCGACGGCGGCCGTCTGGCAGGCAGAGAACGCCGAACGGCTGGCGCGTGAAACGTCTGCAGCCGTCCTATACGGCTTCGTGGCGACACCGCAGGCGGCGGATGCGCTTCTGGCGGACGTGAAGGGTGCTTACGAGACGGATCCCTTGCGGGCGGTGCAGATTGCCGCCGTCACGCAGCAGACGATGACGCCGAAATGCGAACGTGCGGCGCGGGGGCGGAAGGTCTGGACGGAGGCACTCCTACGGGCTGCGCGCGCGTCGGCCGACGCCACGCGGACGATGTTCTTTCTCGACCAGTTGCGTAGTTGTGGCTTTCCGTCGCAGGTCGCCGCGATTCGCGCGCTCGGCGAGAAGAGGGAAACGTGTGTGCGCGACTACGCCGACTGGGTGGCGCGGGAACTGGAGTCGGTGCCAGTTCCGACGGGGCTTTCCTGGTGCGTGTTCGGAACCTCCATCTCGTGGTACGACGCGCATGCGTCCGAATACGGGGAGGCGAAGTTCACGCGCGGCTACCAGAGCCGCGTGAAGGATCGGCTTTCCTTTACGGACTATCACAACCTGGCCATCAACGGCGGCGTCATTGGCGGGCACCGCTGGGCAAAGGTGCCGCGTGCGGATCTCTACACGATCGAGCATGGAATCAACGACTGGGGGCATCGCGTACCCGTCGGCACGCTCGCGGACTATCGCGTCGGCACGAACGCCAACACGTTTGCGGCGAATTACCGGATTCTGGTGGACAAGATCCGAAAGGCCAACCCGCACGCCGTCATCGTCCTCTGCACGCCACGGCGCGGCTATGGGTTCGGGACGTACCTGCCAGCTTCCAGCGACGCGCCGCATGGAGGCATCTACCTGAAAGAGTATGCGCAGCTCGTGCGGGCGATTGCGGCGGACGAGGGCTTCGAGGTCGCCGACTTCTTTGCGGACTGCGGCACGGACGAGGAGCTGGCCGATCTCTCGATCGACGTTGCCCTGCACCCGAACGACGCGGGCTTCCAGCGCATGGCGGACTGCTTGGAGAAGGCCATCCGCCGCGCGACGCTCGAACGCCGCGCGGGCTTCCGTTCGCTGTTCAACGGGCAGGATCTTGCGGGCTGGCGGTGGTCGGGAGCGGTGCCGTGCTATGGCGTCGAGCCGACGGAGCCTGGAATTCTTCAGTACATTCCGGGAACGATGGAGCGTCACAAGCTCTGTCCCGGTACGGACGAGCAGCTCGTGACGCAGAAGTCCTTTCGCGATTTCGTGCTGCGCTTCGACTTCCTGATGCCGACGAACGGAAACAACGGCATAGGCGTCCGCATGGCGGAAAAGGGGAACCCGACGTATACCGCACTGTGCGAGATTCAGCTGCTGGACGACGGCGGCGACGCCTACTACGACGCTTCGGCGAAGCGCGACAAGTGCGCGCCGACGCAGTATTGCGGAGCCGTCTACGGACTCGCGCCGGCGCGTCGCGACAATCCGGCGGCGAAAGGCTTTGCCGTCGGCGGGAGCTATGCGCATCCGGCTGGTCAATGGAACGACTGCGAGATCGAGGTCGTCGGTTCGACCGTGCGCGTGACGCTGAATGGCGTGGAGGTCTCGCGAGCCGACCTTTCCGCATTTCAGGGTGACGGCGACACGCCTGACCGCAAGCCGCATCCGGGCATCCGCCGCACCGAAGGGGCGATCGGGCTTCTGGGCTATGCGGGCTTCAACGTTCGCTTCAGGAATTTGCGTGCGCGGGACGTCTCGGCGCGCTGAGAAAGGTCAGGCAAGATGATGCTGTTTGATTCGATTCTTCTTCTCGCGACGGTTGTGCCGGTCTATACGCTGGACTTCGAGGACGGGCTCAAGGATTCGCGTGGCAACGAGCCCGTCTACGCAAAGGGCGTCCGTTTCTGCGAAGGCGTCAGGGGGCGTGGCCTGTTCGTCGACGAGAGGGACGGCGGGCTCGAATACGTTGTCGGCAAGATCGTCTCCACACCGACGAACGGGGCGTTTTCGTGCTGGTTCAAGATGGACGAGGACGCAATCGGCGGCATGCTGCAGTTCGACAGCGCCTGTAACGAGGATCGCTCCGAGTGGACGGCCCAGCCGAATCGGTCGCGCAACCGCCGACGCCTGATGTCCGCGATCTGCGGGAACCTGGACGCCGGCTCGTACGTGAGCTACGACTACGCTGACATCGGCGACGGCAAGAACTGGGTTGGGACGGTGAAGTCGAACGAATGGCATCACGTCCTCGTCCAGTATCGTGGGGACGGCTGTGAACTGTTCCTGGATGGCGTGCTGTTCCTGCACCGCATGGCGTGGAAGGGAAAGGTGCCGTCAGGCGAAGACACGGGGCGGTTGCGCATTGGCGTCGTGCCGACCCATCGTCGGGACGCCTGGTGCTCGTGGGGCGGCGCGATCGATGAGGTGAAGCTGTATGACCGGGCGTTGACGCCGCGCGAGGTCGAAGTGGAATATGCGCAGGTGCGGCCTTACCTTCTGGAACTGATGGATCATACGGCGACGGTCGGCAAGGAGACGGCGATCCGCTTTCGCCGCCGCGACCTTCCGAGCGGAAGGCTCACGCAGTACACGCGGACGGTCAAGCCGGATCGTCCTGGCGTCTTCCGGATTCGGGAGCGCGATTTCTACTACGATCTCATGGCATTGGATCCGGAAGCTACGCACGCTCCGCTGGCGGATCGCCAGGTCTTCGACGCCTCGACGCTCGTGGCGGACATCGACTGCACGCGGGACGTCCCGCCCGCCGCGTTCAACCACTGCGGTTCCTCGATTGTCACGAATGCGGCGGGGTGCGTCTATCGCGAGTCCGACCTCAACCTCGGCGTGGGCTTCGCCTACCGTGTGCCGCTGAAGAACCCCGGGCGGGCTCATTGGATTGAGCTGGAGTATCCGGACGATGCCAAGCGCGAGTATGCGCTCGCCGTCTACCCGGAGAACCGGGGCGTCCTCTACACGATTACGCTCGACTGCTTCGGCATCATGACGGGCATGGATAACCCGACGACCGGGCGGCTCGCGAAGCGCCGTCTTCTCTTCTTCCCCGATTGCCCGGCCGTGGCCGTGGCGGTCTTGGGTTATCGTCCGTTCCCCGGCTCGAAGCCTCCGGCGGCGGCCCGCATCCGCGTCTATGAGGCGACATACGGGGCGGCGCGTTCGTCGGCCGCGCCGAGGCGGGAGAAGGCCGCGCGCCGCACGTTCGGGATTTGGGACGAGGATCCGACGATGGACTCACACCTCGGATTCGCGCATTTCAACGGCTATGGCGACATGCGCGCGTCGCTGGAATTCTATCGGCACAAGTGGCAGAACGTGCTGGACTACATGGCCTACGAGGGGCTGAATGCCTGGATCATCAAGGAAGTGGACTACAGCGGCGACGCGGGGCACCAGTACGCGACGTTCGAGCACGTGAGCCAGTTCGGCTCGTCGCCGGGGCGCGTGCCCGGTTGGGACGACCTCGGCGCTCGGATGCTCGACGACGCCGGGCATGACATCTGGCTTCGGATGAACTGGCGTCTCGCGAATGGGAACTGGCTGGCGGCTCTCGGCGGCGATGCGTCGCTCAACGTGGCGATGGAGGATCGCAAGGGGCAGTCCACGGGTGGCTGGGGCGCGCTCAAGTTCTACCACCCTGTCGTGCGCACGGCGCTGAAGCGTCTGTTGGCGGGCTATCGCGACCGCTTCTCCGTCTACGGCCATTTTCGTGGCGTGACGCTGAACGAGATGTGCGCACCGAACTTCATGGGCATCGAGAACGGCTACGATGCCGAGACGGTCGCGCTCTTTGAGAGGGAGACGGGAGTAACGGTTCCGGCGACGGATGCGCCCGGTCGCTACCGCTTTCTCGTCGAGGGCGCGAAGGACGTCAAGGAGGCCTGGCTGGGCTGGCGGTGCGCGAAGACGGTCGAGGTCGCACGGGAACTCGCCGCTGAACTGCGTGCCGAAGGCCATGAGGGCCTGACGCTTCAGTTCTGGGTCAAGCCGGAGATCTATGCCAATCGGCATCTGGATCGCTGGCCGGACTACGACATGACGGCGACGCTCCGGGAGGCCGGCATCGACCTTGACGCCTTGCGAAATGTCGAAGGGCTCGACCCCGTTCTTTTCGTGCGGCCGGACTATTTCCGAGCCAACGGTCGCGTGGACATGAACGAGCCGTATTTCATGTATTCGGACACATTTGCGCAGACGCTCAATGAAAACGGCATTCGGACGATGAACGTGATCCGACACTGCAACTTCGAGCTCTATGATCCGATCATCGGGACGAACTATTGGAAGAACGCCTGGTGGGCGCCGCCGACGGTCGGTCTGCGGAACGACAACATGTTCCTGTATTACGCGACGCCGCATCCGCAGGATCCGTATGTCTTGGAGCCATTCGCCTATCTGTTGGCCGAGACGGATGTCCAGGACTTCGAGCACGGCTTTTGGGGCATGCCGGACGTTGGCGTCAACGACATCTACAAGCCGTTCGTGCGCGAGTACGTGAAGATTCCGCGTGGCTCTTTCCGTCTGCTGGATGGGTTCGTCAACGATCCCGTCGCCGTGCGCGTCGGTCCGAAGGGCAGGGGGTGGTATGCCGTGAACCGCGAGGGATGTCGCGTGAATGTCACGGCGAAGCGCCGTGGCTTCGTGGGACTGCTCAAGGGCGCGTTCAAGTTGGAGCTTGGCCCCTGCGAGCTGAAGTATTTCCCGCAGGATTTCGACCTCGACCCGAAGTCCGTGCGGGCCGAGCCGGACGCCGCCTACGTGGAGCGGATCCTTGCGGACGTGACAGGACTGCGGAAGGCGGCGGCCGAATGTCCGGCCTCGTCGCTGGCGCGCGACGTCATGCCGCGAATCGAGACGGAACTGGCGGCGAAGCGCTGGTCAAAGGTGCGGGCGCTTCTCCTGACGAAAGCCGTGCGCGCTGAACGGCTGCGCAACAAGGTCGAGCTGCGGCCGGCGTTTGACCCGGAGCGGTTGACGCTCGCCGTGACGGTGTGCAACCTGGAGGAAGAGCCGTTGACGGGCACGCTGGCACTCGCCCAGAAGCCGCAGGGCGGGCTGCGGGCGAAGCAGGATTCCCTTGCGGTGTCGGTTCCCGCCGGCGGGCAACGCACGTATCGCTTTGAGTATGTCCCGGAAGACGGCAAGGAGGTTCCCGCAAACCCAGGCGCATGCCACTATTGGGTCTCGCTCGCGACGCGGAAAAGCACGGAAAAGGCCTGCTGGACGTTTCATCGGCTCGACTGCACGAAGCGCGGCGAGACGCGTTCCAAGCCGTTCGCGTTCTACTCGACCTGGGCGTCTTACGGGAGATCGAAGGAGCTGCTTGCGGAGCGGTATGGGAAAGAGCTCTGCTTTCGCGGCAATCTCGAATGGGACGCGAAAGGCGTCTACGTGACGCTGGACGTCGAAGACCCTGACTTCATCATGTCGAACAGCCCCCATGAACTCTATGCGGACTCCGATTCGCTCCAGGTCTACTTTGACCCGCGAAATGACGGTCGGCTGTTCGCGCCGGCGGAATACGATGCCGACGATGTCGTCTTCCAGGCGGGCTATCTTAAGGGGAAGCCGGTCGTCTATTACGAGACGCCCGAAAAGAGAATCTGCGCGGACGCGACGGTTTCGCGGACGCAAGTCACGAAGGGCTGGTCGCATTGGGAAGTCTTCATCCCAAAGACCGCCGTGCCGGGGCTGAGACTTGAAAAGGGGCAGATATTTGGCTGGAACGTGCAGGTAAACCAGCGCATGCGCGATGTGCTGCGCGGCGACTATACCGTAGGCTTGGCCGGGAACGGTGCGCCCTACCGCAATCCGGGGAAATGGTTCGACGCCGTCTGCCGATAGACGCAGCTCTCTCTGTCCCAAAACATCACATCTCATTCCCAAAACATCACAGGAGATTAGAAGAATGTCGAAAAGGGTTTTCCTGAAAAGCGCGTCGATTGTTTCCGTCTGCGTTGCGTGTGTCGTGGGCGCGGCGATGGATGCGTGTGCGTGGGACGTGGAGCATGACGAGATTGCGCAGCTCGTCGGCGAGTCGCTGCCGGCGGAGATCAAGGCGTCGTTCGACTTCGACGA
>CAKURH010000068.1 GCA_934675625.1 uncultured Kiritimatiellota bacterium | reverse complement strand
GTATTAGAACCGTGCGCGAACGCGCCCACGCGGCTTCTGCCGCGTCTCACGAGGGCTTCTCGCCCCACGCACGCGAAATCAACCCACTCCATCATTTGCATGCATTATACCAAATTCTTTCATGACCACGCAAGCAGCGAAATCTCGCGAAGGATATCCGCCCACGACTTCACGCGCGTCATGTTCGGCGCCAACGCGAAGTCCCTGTTCCACGGACGGTCGAAGACCAGCACCCGCGTCTTCGTCCACGCCGCAAGCGCAGACAAGATGAGGGGCGAATCGTCAATCGCGACGTCATAGTGGCGCTTCAGCAGGTCGGCCAGCGGCACCATCTCCGGCGCATCGCCGTCCTGCGAGAAGCGGCGCCCGTACTTGTTCACGTACGTGACCGGGAGCGCGCCCAGCCCGGCGGCCCTCAGCCACGCCTCCGTCGCCGCGTGCGAGGTCGCGGGGCGCCCCGTCACGATCTCGACGTCATGTCCGGCGGCGACAAGCGACTTGAGCCCCGCGACCGCCCCCGGCGTCTCGGGATAGGAAAGCAGACTCGACGGCTCATGCGCCGCGCGCATGAAGTCCTTCATCTGGTCTTCCGTCAGTCCGAAGGTCTGCTGCAAGTCGAAGTTGCGCACTTCCTCGTAGCGCACGCGCACGCCGAACCGCTCCGCCGCGACGCGGCAGAGCGTCGCCGCCGTCTCGCAGAGGATGTCGTCCATGTCACAGTAGATGCGCATTCAGGCCTTTCGTCCGACAAGACGCCGGGCCAGCTCGCGAAGAAAGCCCGTCTCGCCGGGCAATCCCGCCAATGCAGCAATCGCCGCCGCCGTCGTCTCGGATACGCGGCGTTCCGTCTCCGCGCGCGACGCGAGACCGTCGCCATCCAAGAGATCGTCTTCGTATTGAAAAGCGAGTCCGAGATTCAGCGCGAAACGTTCCAATTTTTCCACGTCGCCCGGACAGCCGCCGCCCGCCAACGCGCCCATCTTCGCCGCCGCGACGAACAGGTCAGCCGTCTTGTGAAGGTAGATGAAAGAAATCGCCGAACATTCCTCGATTCGATCATTCGACGATTCGATTAGTCGATTATTTTCCTTCACGTCCTCGACCTGTCCGCGCACGACCCCGACGCCCTTCTCGCCCAGCACGCCGACAATCGCCGCGACGTTGCGCGGCGCACGGGCCGCCGTCTGGTAGGCGAGGGCCAAAAGCGCATCCCCTGCAAGAATCGCGTTCGCCTCGCCGAACTTCTTCCAGACCGTCGGCTGGCCGCGCCGCAGGACATCGTTGTCCATCGCCGGCAAGTCGTCGTGAACGAGCGTGTAGTTGTGCAGGATCTCGATCGCGGCCGCCGGATACTTCGCGTCCTCGGCCTTTCCGCCGACGGCCATCGCCGACGCGAGGCAGATGAGCGGACGAATCCGCTTGCCGCCCGAACCGACGGCATAGCGCATCGCCTCGGCGAGAATCGCGGGCCGTTCGGTCGCCGCCGGCAGGACTTCGTTCAGCGTCGCCTCGACAAGCGCGCGCAACGCCGGTGCCGGATCATTCTCCGTCTGCATGGGCTTCTTTCCTTTCAGCCGACCGTCAGGTTCTGCAGGGCGGCGATGCGGTCTTCGAGCGCCGGATGCGTCGACCAGACAGACGTCTTCTTGCCCTCGGCAATGCCCATCGCCTTGAGCGAGTCGGGAAGGACGCCCGGCTGCAGGTTGCCGAGCCGACGCAGCGCCGCGATCATCGGCGACGGCGTGCCCAGGAGACGCGCCGAACCGGCGTCGGCGGCGTATTCGCGCTTGCGCGAGAACCAGAAGACGACCAGCGACGCGAGAATGCCGAGTGCGAGCTGAAGAACCATCACGAGCAGGAAGTAGAGCCCGCCACTGTCGCGGCGACGCTCGCCCTCGCCCTTGCCGGCGTTCGCAAGGACGGACGCGAGAACGCGCGAGATCACGATCACGAAGGCGTTCAGGACGCCCTGCACAAGCGTCAGCGTCACCATGTCGCCGTTCGCGACGTGGCTCATCTCGTGGCCGAGCACGGCGCGCAGCTCTTCCTTCGACATCTGGCCCATGATGTCCGTCGAGACGGCGACAAGCGCATGGTTCTTGAACGCGCCCGTCGCAAAGGCGTTCGCCGCGCCGGGATAGATCGCGACCTCCGGCGTGTTCACGCCCGCCCGCCGCGCGAGATCCTCGACCGTCGCGACGAGCCAGCGTTCGGACTCGCCCTCGCTGCCGTCAATCGTCCGCGCGCCACACGCCATCTTCGCCATCGGCTTGGACAGGAGGAGCGAAATGAACGCGCCCACAAGGCCGTAGACAAAGGCGAAGATGAGGAGATTCGCCCATTCGGGGCCGACGAGTTCGGCGACGGACGTGCCGAGGACGGCACACAGGACATTCGCCACGATGCCCAGCGTGAGCATCACGGCGAGGTTGGTGACCAAGAACAGGACAATGCGTTTCATGGCGGACATTATAGCATATCGGCTCATGGCCCGTTTTGAGGCGAACAGGAAGAGCCGAACGTCCGGCAACAGCCTCTCAAACAAGCAAGCCCCGGAACGCGCGTTCCGGGGCCTGGGTGTCATTTCTGGGGCGTCTGCCCGCCGTGATTCATGGCGCCGCTGCTGCTACAGGTTCCCCTGTCGCAGGTGTAGCTGTTGGCCTTGCTCGGGCCAAACAGGCTGCATCCGGCGAGCGCGAGGACGAGACCTCCCGCCAAGGCTAGCGCGACGAATCTCTTGAGAACGCTGTTCATTGTGCACCTCCGTTTGTCTGAGCCAGAAGAAACCATTTCTTCCGACGCCGCACATGATAGAATATTCTGAAGCGAAAGTCCGTTGTAATTACAACCCTGCCGATTAGGCGCATAAAGTTCATTCGCCTATCAACCGCGACACGTCGGCAACAGGATATTTGCTAACGAACCCTTCCCTTCAAATGAACGGCAGGAGGAGCGCGGGGGCAAGGAGGAGCGAGTCGAACATGTCGAGGAAGCCGCCGAGGCCCGCCGGCATGAAGGTCGCCGAATCCTTGACGCCGACCCAGCGCTTGAGCTTCGACTCGATCAGGTCGCCAAGCGTCCCGACGAGCGCGGCCACGACGCCGAACGCCAGAGCCTTCGGTACGCCGAAGTGCGTGACCGGGAGGAACGCGCACGAGATGAGGCACGAGCCGAAGACCGAGCCGAAGAGCCCTTCCCAGCTCTTGTTCGGCGAGACGGTCGGACACAGCTTGTGCGTCCGCCCGCGCAGCTTCTGCGCGCCGACGCCGAACGCGAAGCCACCCATGTCGGAGATCTTCACGATGGCAATCACGTAGAGGAGCATCACGTTGCCGAATCGCTGGGCGATCAGCGGCAGCACCGAGAACGTGACGGCGAGCAGCAGGCCGAAGACCACGGCCGCGCCAAAGGCCTTCGCCCGCTCCGTGCGCACCTTCCGCAGGAGCAGCAGCACAAGCTCCAGCCCGGCCAGCGTCGCGAGGACGAGGCAGACGGGACGGAAGCACGACACGGGCGCAAACAGGATTGCGCACACGACAAGTGCTGCCGTCGTCAGCGCCGTGAGGATTCGTCGAGCAATCGGATTCATCTTTTAAGTCTCCAGACAAAGGTTTGAGGCTTACGCCAGCGCGGCGAGGATTTCGGGCAGAAGCTGCTTCTTGCGCGAGAGGACGCCCGGCATGAGCCAGGTTCCGCCGTCGCCAAGGCGGTAGGGCAGCGCGCGGCGGACGGAATCCGCCCCGCTGAACAGGAGCTCGGAATTGCCGCGCACGGGATCCGTGACCATGAGGGCCATGAAGTCGAGCCCCGCGCTCTTCACGTGCGCGTCCATCGCGTCCATGAGCTCCTTCACGTGGCGGTGGAAGACCGCGAGGTTCGACTCCTCGATCTGGGCGAGCACGAACTTCATGCCGTTTTCGGAATACGTCTTCGCGTCGCTCGCGATCGCCTCGGCCGCGCACATCGACGCGAGCGGCGAGGCGACGGACGCCAGCCCCTCGAAGATTGACGCGGCCGTCTCGCCGCAGATCTTCTCCAGCCAGTCGCACATCGTGCGGTCGGTTTCGGTCGTCGTCGGCGACTGGAAGAGCAGCGTGTCCGCGACGATGCCGGCAATCAGCACGCCCGCGATCTCGCGCGTCGGCCGCTCGCCCATGCCGCGAAACATCTTCGCGACGAGCGTGCACGTCGAGCCGACGGCGTCCGCCGTGTACTTGATCGGGTCGCGCGTCGCCGAGAACGCCATGCGGTGGTGGTCGACGACCTCGACGACGGGAATCTCCTCCAGCCCGGGGATGCCCTGATCCGTCTCGTTGTGGTCGACGAGGATCATGCGGAACGGCGGCTCCTCCGCAAACGCCCGCTTGAGGAGCGTTCCCACGAGCCGCCCCTGCTCGTCCACGACCGGGAAGTGGTTGTGCGGGTTCCGCAGCACCGGCTTGCGGATGTCGTGGATGCGGTCTGTCGTGACGAGCACCTGCGCGCAGTGGTGCAGGGGCGCGGCGCCGACGGGAACCGAGAGGTCGGCCTTGGCGATGAAGAGCGAGAGGAGCTTCGCGGGCGAGAGCATGCCGGCGAACGAGCCGTCCGCCGCGCGGACGGCCAGGGACGACTCGCCGCTCGCCTCCAGAACCTTCAGGGCCTCCACGAGCGGCTGCGTCGCCTCGATCAGCGGCAGCGTCGTGTCCATCAGGTCCTTCACGCGCACGTAGACGTCGCGCTTCGCCCGCAGGGGCTTCAGCTTGAAATGGTCAAAGACCCAGCGGGCCTTCTCCGGCAGGAGCCCCGCGCAAATGGCCTCGACGTCGCACGAGCCCGTGCGACGCCGAAGATCCGCGAGCGCGTAGGCGCTCATCACCGAATCCACGTCGGGATTGCGGTGCCCGCAGACAAACGTCCTCAATTTCAGCGGCAAAGCGTGTAGAGGACGCCCGCGACGACGGCCGAGCCGATCACGCCCGAGACGTTCGGGCCCATCGCCTGCATGAGGATGAAGTTCGTCGGGTCGTTGCCGAGCGAGACCTTGTTCGAGACGCGCGCGGCCATCGGGACGGCCGAGACACCGGCCGAGCCGATGAGCGGATTCATCTTCTCCTTCGAGAAGAGGTTCATGACCTTCGCCATGATGACGCCGCCCGCCGTACCGACGCAGAACGCGACGAGGCCGAGCGCGAGAATCGCGAGGGTCGTCCCGGAGAGGAACTTCTCGCACGCGAGCTTCGAGCCGACCGAGAGGCCGAGCATGATCGTGACGATGTTGCAGAGCGCGTTCGACATCGTGTCCGCAATGCGCGCGACCGACGGGCCGACTTCCTTCGCGAGGTTGCCGAGCATCAGCGCGCCGATGAGCGGCACGGCCGACGGCAGAAGGAGCGCGCAAAGGAGCAGCACGATCAGCGGGAAGCAGATCTTCTCGATCTTCTTGACGGGACGGAGCTGTGGCATCTTGATGAGCCGCTCGGCCTTCGTCGTCAGCGCATTCATGATCGGTGGCTGGATGATCGGGACGAGCGCCATGTAGGAATACGCGGCAACCGCGATCGCGCCGAGGAGATCCGGGGCGAGGCGCGACGTGAGCCAGATGGCCGTCGGGCCGTCCGCACCGCCGATGATGCCGATCGACGCGGCCGCCTTCAGCGGGTCGCACCCGAAGAAGTCCTGCCCGAAGATCGCGGCGATGCCGAGCGCGCCGAAAAGCGCGAAGAAGATGCCGAACTGCGCCGCGCCGCCGAGGAGCGCCGCCTTCGGGTTCGCGATCAGCGGCCCGAAGTCCGTCATCGCGCCGACGCCCATGAAGATCATGATCGGGAAGACGCCCGTGTCGATGCCGAAGCGGAAGAAGTAGTAGAGGAAACCGCCCGGCTCGACGATGCCGCCCTGCATCACGGGGATGCCCGATTCGAGGAAGGTGATGACGCCGTCATGCAGCATCGCCGGCGCGGTCACGCCCGCGAGCGGGCAGTTCGCGAGCAGGCCGCCGAAGCCGATCGGCAGCAGCAGCAGCGGCTCGAAGCCCTTCACGATCGCGAGATAGAGCAGGATGAGGCAAATCGGGATCATGATGAGCTGGCCGATGCCGTAGCGCATGCCGCCCAGCACGTGAACCTCGTGGCCCTCGACGAACCGTCCGGTGTCGTCGAAGTAGCCGCCGTGCCACTTCATGTCCTTGTCGTAGTAGCCGTTGCGGTTCGCCGCCTGCGGCTTCGCCTCGGGGCGGTCGGCCTCGGCGAAGTTGCCCGTGATGTACGCGGGCGCCTCCTGCTTGCCGAACGAGCAGAGGCCCGTGTCGGCCCACATGTCCGTCACCTTGCCGAGCGTGCCCATCCACGCCGGCTTCTCGTCGCCCGCGAACGCGGCGAGGCAGCCCGCCGCCACGAGCAGAGTCATCAGAAACTTCTTCATTGCACTTTCCTTTCCAGAGCGTCTAGAAGCTCTAGCCATTCTAGAGCTTCTAGCGTTTCTAGATCGTCTGATCAGCCAATCACCGCCAAGACGTCGCCCGTCGCGACCTTGTCCGTCGCCGCGACCATGACCGTGACCGTGCCGTCGCACGGCGCCGTGACCGGCGTCTCCATCTTCATGACGTCCATGACGAGGAGCTCGTCGCCCTTCGCGACCTTCGCGCCGTTCGCCGCCGTGACGCGGAGAACCGTGCCCGGCACGGGGGCCTTGACCTCCTGGCCGCCCGCCGGGGCCGCCGCCGCGGCCGGAGCCGCCTTGAGGCCCGCCTCGGCCTTGAAGTCGACCGGCTTGCCGTTCACGACCGCCTTGCCGTCGCCCTTGATCTCGACGCCGTAGGCCTTGCCGCCGATCGTGACGGTGACGGGGCCGCCCTTGCCGGACGCCGGCTTCGCGTCTTCCGCGAAACGGCAGCCCATTGGGGCCTTGGACGGATCCTTGAGGAAGAGGATGCCCTTCTCCTTGCAGGACGCCGCGATGAAGATGTTCTCGTCCGTCACGGGCAGGCCCGCGTCCTCCAGCGCCTTCTTCGCGACCGCGCCGCCCTTCTTCGGGTCGGCGTCGTTGAGCTCCAGCACCGTCTTCGTCGTAGGGGTCGAGTAGGCCTTCGTCAGCTCGTTGGAGGCCATGAACTCGGACGCCTTCTTGACGATCTCCGGGTCGGGCGCGACAGGGGTCTTGCCGAAGTAGCCGAGCACCATCTTCGCATAGCCCGGCGCGAACTTCTTGAACTTGCCGAACATGACGTTCTGGATCGCCTGCTGGGCGTAGAACTGCGAGACCGGCGTCACGGACGTGCCGAAGCCGCCGAGGCGCACGCAGTCGTACATCTCCGCGATCATGTCGTCGTACTTGTCCATCATGTTGTTGTCGCGGAGCATCTGCGTGTTCGCCGTCAAGGCGCCGCCCGGCATCGGGCTCCACACGATCTGCGGGTTCACGTTCATCGCCTCCGGCGGGAGGAAGTACTTCTTCATCGCGTTCTTGAAGCCGTCCTCGGCCTTCTTGATCTTGTTGATGTCGAAGTCGAAGCCGAAGTCGGGGTCGCCGTCGAGGCAGTGCCACATCGTGATGATGTCGGGCTGGCAGGTGCCGCCGCTCATCGGGGCCATCGAGAGGTCAAGGCCGTCCGCGCCGCCCTTGAGCGCCGCGAGGTAGCAGGCGACGCCGTTGCCGGCCGTCTCGTGCGAGTGGAACTGGATGTGCACCTTGTCGCCGAGGAGCTTGCGCGCGAGCTTCATCGTGTTGTACACGGTCGTCGGCGTCGAGGTGCCCGAAGCGTCCTTGAAGCAGACGCGGTCGAAGGGGATGCCCGCGTCCATGATCATCTTCAGGCGGTCACGGTAGAACTCCGGCGTGTGCGTGCCCTGGTTGTCGATCCCGGGCGGCAGGCCCATCATCGTCACGACGACCTCGTGGTTGAGGCCCGCGTCGTGGATGCACTGGCCGGACCACTTGAGGTTGTTGACGTCGTTCAGGGCGTCGAAATTGCGGATCGAGCTCATGCCGTGCTTCTTGAACATCTGGGCGTGGAGCTTGATCATGTCGCTCGACTGGCTCTCGAGGCCGACGACGTTCACGCCGCGCGAGAGCGTCTGGAGATCCGCCTCCGGCGCCGCCTGGCGGAACTTGTCCATCACGTCGAAAGCGTCTTCCTGACAGTAGAAGTAGCAGCTCTGGAAGCGCGCGCCGCCGCCCGCCTCGAACCAGCGGACGCCCGCCGCATACGCTTCCTCGACGCAGGGGAGGAAGTCCTTGGAGAGAACGCGCGCGCCGACGACGGACTGGAAGCCGTCACGGAACGCCGTGAGCATGAACTTGACGTTTTTCTTGGCCATTTTTTTATTTACCTTTCAAAAAAAATCCTTGGGTGGGGTGCGGGGGCACCAGCGCCCCCGTTCCGTGTCCGTTACCCCCTCAGCGCGACCGCAATCGCGAGGGCGATGTTCGCGTCGTCGCTCGCCGCCGCCGCGAGCGGCTTCTTCTTCGGCGTTTCGTCGGGGAGCAGCGCGTTGAACCGCGCAACGCCGCCCATCGTGAACTTCGTCACGAAGATGAGCAGGGAAAGAAAGAAGTAGACGATGCCCATGCCGGCAATCATCAGGACGAGACCTTGTAGCAGTACTGCCATAGTAGTTGAGAGTTGAGGGTTGAGAAAGTTGAGAGGATGAGGGCGGGGTGGTTACAGATCGACGAACGTGAGCTTCAGCGTGTCGAAGTCGATCTTGCGGTAGTAGCAGTTGCGCGGCGCGCCCGCCTTGTTCTTCGTGTGGCAGATGCCGCCGCGACAGGGCCGCACGATGTAGAGCAGCGAGTTCTGCTCGCAGTTGACGTACGCCTCCAGAAGATCGAACGTCTCGCCGCTCGTTTCGCCCTTGAACCAGAGCTTGTTGCGCGAGGTCGACCAGAGAATCAGCTTCCGCTTCGCGAACGACTCCCGCATCGCGAACTCGTTCGTGTAGGCGACGAGGATGACCTCCTTCGTGTCGGCATTCTGCACGGCAACGGGAATGACGCCCGGATCGTGCGCGGCCCCGCCCGCCGCGCGCGTGGCCGACACCTGCTGGCCGACCTTCTCAAGCTTCGTGAAATCAAGCGTCAGTTCGGAAGATTCTTCAAGTTGTCCCATGTTTCTCGCCTTTTCAGCTGAAAAATTTCCGCATATTATATCAAAAAAAACCGCCGCGCGTGGCGGCGATTCTCGTTTCCGCGCGTCTAACGGGTTCGTCGTCTGCGCAATGCCGTTCTCTGCGCGACAGTCGGTCGCATGTTGGCCCGTCGCCCCGACAGCTCGCGCGCATCCTGTCGCTTGCCGACGTGCGGCGACCGCGAGGTCAGCCGCAGGCCGCAGTCCTGCCCAACTCGCCTCGTCCGGCAGGCGGTCCGCCCCGCTGCGGCCCCGAAGCGCGCCGCGTTGGCGATCCCTGGTCGAGTTCGTCGCGTCGGCCCTTCGGCCTTGCGGGCCGGCCTCGGTCTCGCTCCCGTTCGCCGTGCGTCCGCTCCCGCCGCCCGCATCCGCGAATCCCCGTGCGGGGCTTCGTCGCCGGATACGGCTTCTCGCCCCGCGCGTCCTTCGCGGCGCGTGCGCCGAACCGCGTTCGCCCGTCTCTCTCCGCTCGGCGCTCGGTCGTCCCGCCCGCTCCTCACGCAACGTCTTTTTCTCTTGCGCAGAATATCCTCACATGCCCGCCCCTTACGTCACCTTGAAAGCCGCAGATTCTCGCGAAGCGGCGGCGCAAGCCGCCCGTGGCCCGGAGGAGCCGAGAGTCGCGCGAGAGGAGCGCAGGGATCGCCTGTCGCCTCGGTGTTCTCGCTTGCGGAAGCGCATTCTGCCGAGGGGAATGTCTTGTCACGTTCGATTGACTGACGTGTGCGACAGGTGCGACTCCCGGCGCGACGGGTCGCGCGAGCTGTCGGGGCGACGGGCCAACATGCGACCGACTGTCGCGCAGGATGCCGACGTGCGCAATCCACGGCCCCATTGCCCGCGCGTCAGACGTCGATGCGGATGATCTTTCGGATCATGAGCCAGCCGACGGCGATGAGCGCGCACATCCCCAAGATGGCGAGGACGCCTGTCGGGCTCGTCAGGAACGGGATCATCAGCTTCGGCTTGATGAGCGTCATCACGACGCCGAGGAAAATCGGCATCGCCGAGACGATGAGCCCCTGAAGCCGCCCTTGCGCCGTCAGCGACTTCACCTTGCGCTCGATCTTCTGCCGCCCGCGAATCGTCTCCGAAATCTTGTCGAAGATCTCCGTCACGTTGCCGCCCGTCTTGCGAGAGATGAGAATCGCCGTCGTCACGAGCGTCAGGTCATCGGAGCCGACGCGCGCCGACAGCGATTCCAGCGCCTCCTCGAAGCCCATGCCAATCTTCAGCTGCTGCTGGAGAATCGCGAACTCCTCGCTCACCGGCGGCTCGCCCTGCTCGACGACGGACTCGAACGCCTGCGAGAGCGAGAAGCCCGCCCGCAGCGCATTCGACATCGTCGCCAGCGTCTCGGGCAGCTGCCGGTTGAACGCCGCGCGCCGCTTGTTGTCCAGATAGCGCGCAAGCGGCGACTCGCCGTTCTGCCACCCGGCCCTGACCTTCACGCCGGAGGCGAAGAACCACGCGAGCCCGGCAAAGGCCCCCGCGAACAGCAAGACGATCAGCACGCTCATGCGGTTCGCCCCCCGAAGACGGCGGCCGCCGTCTTGCGCATGAACTTGACGCTGCGCGAGAAGATCTGGTCGACGTTCGCGGCGGACGAGACGTCGAGAAAGTCCTTCACCTCTTCGCTCGACAGATGAAAACGCGTCTTGAGCACGTGGACGTAACAGCGTTCGGGATCTTCGTTCCAGAGCTTGCGGAAACACCAGTGCGTCAGGCCCCACGTCTCGTTGTGCAAAAACTTCTCCGTCGCGTCGACGGGAATGTCCATCCCCGTGCGCCCGTCCTCCGCGTCGGGGTACGCGCCTTCGATCGAGATTTCGCCATGCCGGTTCGGGTCGGCGTTGAGGATGAAGCCGCGCACGTAGCGGCGCAGCCAGCCCTCGAAGGAGCCCTCGCCGCGATAGAGGTCAATCTTCCCGCGCCCGATCATCTCCTCGTAGAGCATGCCGTTGAGGTCGCCGTCCGTGAGCGAATACCGCTTCATGAGGTCGGCAGACCGCAGGGACTTCGCCTCCGGCGCGATGACGCGCTCCCAGACGAGCTTCCAGCCCGCGTCCTCGCCCGCCTTGACGAGCCGATGCCATTCGAGATCCGTCATGCGAACGTGAGCCCTCCCGGAATCGGCGGCAGGCCGGGGCGGTGAAGCCACAGCGCAACCGCGTGCTTGCCCTTGACGAAGTCTGCGTAGGAAATCGACGCCGCGCCGTCGCGGACGGCGAGCCGCTGACCGGCGAACGCAAAGACGCCGGCGCGCACCGGCGCGCCGTTCCCGTCTGCCAGTGAAATCGAAAGGGGCGTCGCCGCACCGGCGCCGGGCGGGAAGACGAGCTTCGCCGTCCAGCGCAACGCGAGGTCGCGCGTCGGATGGGATCCGAACGTCAACGCAATCGTCTTGTCCGCCGGCGTCCTCATGCGCGCGCCCCTCATCTTGACGCCCGTTCGGCCAATCAGCCGTTCTTCTTCTCGAAGTCCTTCATGAAGTCGACGAGCGCCTCGACGCCCGCCTTCGGGAAAGCGTTGTAGATCGACGCCCGGAGCCCGCCGACCGAGCGGTGGCCCTTGAGGGACGACATGCCAAGCTTCTTCGCCTCGTCGAGGAACTTCTTCTCCAGCTCCTCGTCGCCGCCCTTGATGCGCCACGTGACGTTCATGTTCGAGCGGAACTCGGGAAGCGCCGTGCCCGTCCAGAAGTCGCTCGCGTCAATCGCGTCGTAGAGCAGCTTCGCCTTCTCGGCGTTGAGCTTGAAGAGATTCTCCTTGCCCATCTTCTTGACCCACTTCATCGTCTCGCCGAAGACGTAGATGCCCCAGGTCGGCGGCGTGTTGTAGAGCGAGTCGTTGTCGACGTACGTGCGGTACTGCAGCATCGTCGGGATCTTCGGGCAGCCCTTCTCGGCCAGCTCCTTGCGGATGGCGACGACCGCCATGCCGGACGGGCCGAGGTTCTTCTGCGCGCCCGCGTAGAACAGGTCGAACTGGTTGTAGTCGCGTTCGCAGCTGAGGATGTCGGACGACATGTCGCAGATGAGCGGGCCGTTCACCTTCGGGAACGCCTTGAGCTCCGCGCCCGCGATCGTCTCGTTCGAGCAGATGTGGTAATAGGCGGCGCCGTCCGACCACTTCCACTCGTCGGCGCGCGGCATGCGGGTCGGGATGTCCTTCGCGCAGTCGGCCGCGACGTTGCACTTCACGCCGCGCAGCTCCGCGACCTTCTGGCCCTCCTTCAGCGCCTTGCCCGACCAGGTGCCCTGCTTGGCGTAGTCGGCGTCCTTCCCCTGCCCGAGGAAGTTCATCGGGATCATCGCAAACTGCATCGACGCGCCGCCCTGGATGAAGCAGACGCTCCAGTCGTCGCCAAGCCCGCAGAGCTCCTTGAACGTCGCGATCGCCTCCTGGTGAATCGCGTCATAGTCCTTGCCGCGATGGGACATCTCCATCACCGACATGCCGCAGCCCTTGTAGTCGACGAGTTCCTTCTGCGCGTCCTGAAGGACCTCAAGGGGGAGAACCGCGGGACCCGCGGAGAAGTTGTAGGCTCTTGCCATTTTTCTGTTCCTTTTCTTGTTAGAGTTTATCGTGTTTCGTCTTGACCTCGCCCGTAGAGTTTATCAGGTGGGCGAATTGGGAATAAATTATACCCTTTTTGCCGCGCCTCGTCTAGCGGCCTCCGAACCAAATGCCGGGCTTCCGCATGAAAAGACAATCCGCTCTCTGACAGACAGTCGTCCGCATTTTGGCCTGTCGGCCCGCCAGCTCGCGCGAACCGTCACTTCGGGAGTCGCACCTGTCGCCACACGTCAGTCTATCGAACGTGACAAGACATTCCCCTCGGCAGAATGCGTGTCCGCAAGCGAGAACACCGAGGCGACAGGCGATCCCTGCGCTCCTCTCGCGCGACTGTCGGCGCCTCCGGGCCACAGGCGGCGTACGCCGCCGCTCCGCGAGAATCTGCGGCAACTAGGTGAAGAAGGTGAGGCCGGCAAACAAAAGAACGTTGCGTGAGGAGCGGGCGGGACGACCGAGCGCCGAGCGAAGAGAGACGGGCGGACGCGGTTCGACGCACGCGCCGCGAAGGACGCGCGGGGCGAGGAGCCGGCTCCGCGGCGACGAAGCCACGCACGGGGATTCGCGGATGCGGGCGGCGGGAGCGGACGCCCGGCGAACGGCAGCGAGGCCGAGGACGGCCCGCAAGGCCGAAGGGCCGACGCGACGAACTCGACCAGGGATCGCCAACGCGGCGCGCTTCGGGGCCGCAGCGGGGCGGACCGCCTGCCGGACGAGGCGAGTTGGGCAGGGCTGCGGCCTGCGGCTGACCTCGCGGTCGCCGCACGGCCGACAGGGCGCCCAAGTCGCCCGCCCGGAGGCGGGAGCACCGTTGCCCCGAAGCACGCCGCACGTCGGCAAGCGACAGGACGTGCACGACGGGCCAATGGCGCGGAAGACTGTCTGTCAGAGAGCGGATTATCTTTTCATGCTTCATGCTGAAGCCCTGGAACCGAATGCCGCGCGTATGGTATAATCTCCCGCCATGGAAACGAAACCCGTCCAGCTCGCAATCGTCGGTGGCGGCGCCGCCGGACTCTTCGCGGCCGCCGTCGCCGCCGAACGCCGCCTCCCGTGCGTCCTCCTCGAACGCAAGGCCCGCCTCGGCTCGAAGGTGCTGATGACCGCAAACGGCCGCTGCAACTTCACGAAAGACATCGCCGCCGACCAGTTCCTGCGCGACCTCGCCTGCAGTCCGTCCGACACGCAGACGTCCCGCTTCGTCGCCGAGGCGATTCGGGAATGTCCGCCGCGCCAGATCATCGTCGGCTTCAAGTCGCTGAACGTGCCGCTCCGGCGGATGCCCGACGGACGCATTTTCCCCGCCGACGGCAAGGCCGCGACCATCCTGCACGCCTTCGGCGACCTCCTGCGCGACGAGGAGGTGCCCATCCTGACGAACTGTCCCGTCACGGCGATTCGCGTCACGGGACGCGACGGCGCGCGCTTCGCCGTCTCGACGCGGAACTTCGACCTGCTCGCCGAAAACGTCCTCCTCGCGACGGGCGGCGTCAGCTATCCGAAGACCGGCTCCGTCGGCGACGGGCAGAACTTCGCCCGTGCGCTCGGCCATACGCTCGTGCCGTACCGGCCCGGCCTCATCGGACTGGAGACGGACGACCCGCGCGTCACGCGCCTCGCGGGACGCCGGTTCGAGGACGACGGCCGCGTCAAAATCCTCTCGCCCCAAGGGCAGGTTCTCTTCGACTACCGGGGCGAAGTCGACTGCGAACGCTTCGGCCTCAGCGGCGCGGCCATCTACAACGCCCAGCGCTTCCTTGAACACTATCGCCGTCACCCAACCACCCAGACGTTCCAATATGCCAAACGTTCCGACCTCACCCTCGAAGTCTGGTTCGGGCACAACCGCCTGACGTTCGCCGAACTCACGCCGCGTCCCGTCAAGGAGGCGATCGTCACGCTGGGCGGCGTTTCGACGGACGAGATCGATCCGCACACGATGCAGTCAAGGCGCGTCCCCGGACTCTACTTCGCGGGCGAAGTGATGGACATCGACGGCCCGACCGGCGGCTACAACCTGACGCTCGCCTTCGCCACGGCACGCAAGGCCGTCACGTCGATTGCGGCCATGCGTGCGCACAGAACCGATCAACGTGACTGACTTGACGCGGCGAACCGCCTACGGGATGTTCGAGACGAAAGCGGGAGCCGAAAGGGTCACGCCCTCGCCCGGCGCCAGGAGAACCGCCTCGCCAGTTGACGGCGTGTAGACGACGCGCGCCGTCGGCTCGGCCGACAAGTCGCCAGCCGAAACCTTGCGGAACGTGAAGTAGGGGCAGTCGACACGCTCGGTCGGCACGGGCGGCGGGAGCGACAGGTCCATCGCCGCCAGCGCTTCCTTGACGTGAAGCGGGCGCGGCTGGCCGTCCGCGCCGACGCGCCCCCAGTCGTAGAGGCGGAACGTCGTCGTGCTCGGCTGCTGCACCTCGTAGACGCTCGTGCCCTCGCCGATCGCGTGGACGAGCCCGCCCGGGATGAAGTAGCATTCGCCGACCTTCGCGTCATGGCGCACGAGGATGTCCTCGAACGAGCCGTCCTTCACGGCCCGCTCGACGTCCGCCGCCGCCGTCCCCGGCTTCACGCCCGCGAAGATCGGGCCCGCCTTCAGGACGCACCACATCTCCGTCTTCGGGTCGCCGCCGACGGTCTTCGCCGTGACGTCGTTCGGGTGCACCTGGACGCTCAGGCGGTCGTTCGCGACGATGCGCTTCACGAGGATGCGCGGCGTGTTGACCAGCCATTCCTCGTAGCCCCAAAGGGCCTTGTGAATCTCGCGCGTCGGGCAGGTCATGGCGACCTCACACCTTCCACTCTTCGGTCTTGGCCTTCTGCTCGACGGGTTCCGAATAGACGTTCGACTCGTCCGGCGCGGGCTTCACGGGATCGAGCGCATGCTCGAACTTCGGCAGCTCGCGCTGCGGCGCGTCCATCTTCAGGATCGCCGGCGCGCCGGAGCCCGTGACGGCGTTCGCGCCGACGAGCGCGGCGGCCGCCGCCTTCTCCTCGTCGCCCGCCGCCTCGCGCGCGTCGACCGCCGCCTTCGCGTCCGCGTCAATCGCGCCGAGCTTCGTGTGGCGCGGCGGAATCGGCTTCAGGAGCGGATCGTCCGGCCCGATCACCGTGCACTTGAGCTCTTCCTTGATGTAGTCCTCTATCTCCGGGATCTGGCAGCTCTCGAACTCGTCCGCAAACGAGATCGCGATGCCCGTCGAGCCCGCGCGGCCCGTGCGGCCGATGCGGTGCACGTAGTCCTCGGCCTCGTAGGGGAAGTCGAAGTTGATGACGTACTCAAGGCCCTTCACGTCGATGCCGCGCCCCGCGACGTCCGTCGCGACCACGATCTTGACCTCGCCGTCGCGGAAGGCGTCCAGCACCTTCAGGCGCTTGTTCTGGTTGACGTCGCCCGACAGCATCTCGACGGACACGCCGCGCACCTTCAGCGACTCGTAGACGTCTTCCGTCGTGCACTTGCGGTTGCAGAAGACGATCGTGCGCGCGTCGGGGTGGAGCGCGATGTGGTTGAAGAGCACCGTGAACTTGTCCTTCGCCTGGATGACGTAGACGACCTGCTTGACCGTGTCGGTCGCGTTCGTCTCGCTCTCGACCTCGGCCTTGTAGGGCGCCTCCATCCAGTTCATCGCGAGGCGCATCACCGTCTCGTTCAGCGTCGCCGAGTAGAGCATCGTCGTGCGCCTGTTCTTCGGCGGCAGGTAGCTCATGATGCGCCGCACGTCCGGGATGAAGCCCATGTCGAGCATGCGGTCGGCCTCGTCGATGACGAGCGTGTCGACGTGCGAGAGGTTGATGACGCGGCTCTTCGTGAAGTCGAGGAGGCGCCCCGGCGTCGCGACGAGCAGGTCGACCGGCGCGGACAGCACCTCATGCCGCTGGCGGTCGTAGTCCATGCCGCCGTAGATGGCGAGCGAGCGGAGGCCCGTGTACTTGCCGATCGCGTCCGCGTCCTTGCAGATCTGGATGACGAGCTCGCGCGTCGGCGCGATGACGAGCGCGCGCGGGCTGCCGCCGTCCTTCGCACGGTTCTCCGGGCTGCGCAGGTAGCGCGTCAGGATCGCGACGAGGAACGCCGCCGTCTTGCCCGAGCCGGTCTGCGCCTTGCCGGCGATGTTCTTGCCGGCGAGCGCCTGCTCCAGGCTGAGGGCCTGGATCTCGGTGCAGTACTTGAAGCCGAGGTCGGCGATGCCGTGCATGACCTCGCTCGGCAGGTCGAAGTCATGGAAGCGCTTCTTGCCCTCCATCGGCTCGACGACAAACGAGTCCATCGACCACGCCGCGTGCGCGGCCTTGCGCGCGGCCAGCTCCGCCGCGCTGATCTCGCCGCCGGGGCGCATCTCGTCCGCCGCCGTGTTGACCGGCGCCGGGCCGCGACGCCCGCCGCGCCCCCCACGACCGCCACGGTCGCCGCCGCGTTCGCCGCGACGCTCGCCGCGCGCGGACTTCGGGGACGCTGGCTTCTGCTGCGCGGGACGCGCCTTCGCGCCCGCCTGCGCCGCCTTCGGAGCCGGCTTCTGCGCCGCGCCCTTCGCCGGCTGCTCGGCGGGACGGCTCGCGCCCTCGCCGCCCTTGCCGCGCCCCCGGCCGCCGCGCCGGCGCTTCTTGCCGTTGCCGCCGCTGGTGCCGCCATTGTTGCCGGGCTTCGCCGCCTTCGGCTGCGGCTTCTTGCCCGACAGCGCGGCGGCGATCTTCTTCAAAAATCCAAATGCCATATTCGATACCTTCTAAACGCCGGAAGCCTCCGGCGAGAGGGACGCGCGAGCCGCACGGGACTGGCGATCGACTGACCCAGGCCGCCCAGACGCCCCAACCTTCTGAACAAAACGAAAACGGCGGCGAACGCGCCGCCGTTCCGTTTTTCGCGATTAGCGCTTCGAGAACTGGAAGCGCTTGCGAGCGCCGGGCTGACCGGGTTTCTTACGTTCCTTCATGCGGCTGTCGCGCGTCATGCAGCCGGCCTTCTTGAGCGCGGCACGCGTCGTCTCGTCGGCCGCGACAAGCGCGCGGGCGAGGCCGTGGCGGATCGCGCCCGCCTGCCCCGAAATGCCGCCGCCCTTGGCGTAGCACACGACGTCGACCTTCTCCATGTCATAGCCGGAGATCGCGACGGGCTGCTTGAGATAGTCACGCAGGGCCTCGGACGGGATGTACTTCGCGAGATCCTCGCCGTTCACCGTCCAGTTCCCCGAACCCTCGACGAGATTCACGCGGGCGGTCGCGGTCTTGCGACGGCCGGTTCCGGCGGAAATTGCCTTCTTGGTAGCCATTGTAAAGATTCTCCCCTTAGAGCTTGATTTCAACCGGCTTCTGCGCGGCGTGGTCATGTTCGGCGCCCGCGAAGACCTTCACGCGCGTCATCATCTTGCGCGCGATGTTGTTCTTCGGGAGCATGCCCCAGACGGCTTCCTTGATCATGCGGTCGGGATGCTTCGCGCGCATCTCGGCGGCCGTGAAGCGCTTCAGGCCGTTCCGGTAGCCGGAGTAGCGCTGATATTCCTTCTGCTCTTCCTTCTTGCCCGTGAGCTTGACGAGCGCGGCATTCGTCACGATGACGAACGCGCCCGCGTCGACGGAAGGATCGAACGTCGGCAGATCCTTCGCACGGAGCTTGTTGGCGATGACGACGGCGAGGCGGCCAAGCGGCTGGCCCTTCGCGTCGATGAGGAACCACGCGCGGTTGTCGCCCGGGTTCGGAGCACGATAGCTCTTCTGCATCTTTACTTTTCTCTTTCTTTTGTGCGGATTTGTGCCCTTTATCCAGGGTTTTGCCCGCCGTTTACCTGTCGCCGCCGGTTAGCCCCCGACGACGAATGAGCGTGTATTATAGCAAAAACCGTCGCTTTGTGGCAAGTGCCCTACGCCACAGTTGCGCGACCGCCTCATCCCTTCGGCCAGAACTTGTCGGCGAGCTTGGACGGGATGCCGACCTCGCCCTTCTCGAAGTTGTCGGCGAGGATCTTCCAGCCGAGGTCGAGCGCCTGCTCCAGCGGAATGTTGACGGAGAGATCCATCATCTCACGCTCGAAGTCCGCCCCGTACTTGAGGAGCTTCTGGTCCCACGCGCTCATCTTGAAGCCCATCGACTGCTTCTCGACCGTCTCCTTGTACTGCGCGTAGAGCTTGATCATCGCGTCCATCACCGTGCGGTGGTCTTCGCGCGTCGCCTTGTTGACCTGCTGCTTCAGGCGCGAGAGCGAGCCGAACGGCTCAATGCGCCCGTTCTTCAGGTAGAACTGGCCCTCGGTGATGTAGCCCGTGTTGTCCGGCACCGGATGCGTGACGTCGTCGCCCGGCATCGTCGTCACGGCGAGAATCGTGATCGAGCCCGCGCCGTCGAAGTCCACCGCCTTCTCGTAGCGCGCGGCGAGCTGCGAGTAGAGGTCGCCCGGATAGCCGCGGTTCGAGGGGATCTGCTCCATCGTGATCGCGATCTCCTTCATCGCGTCCGCGAACGACGTCATGTCGGTCAGGAGGACGAGCACGTTCTTCCCCTCCAGCGCGAACTTCTCGGCGACGGCGAGCGAGACGTCCGGCACGAGCATGCACTCGACCGTCGGGTCCGCCGCCGTGTGGACGAACATGACCGTCTTCGCGAGCGCGCCGGACTGGTCGAGCGTCGCGCGGAACTTCAGGTACTCGTCGTACTTCAGCCCCATCCCGCCGATGACGATCACGTCCGAGTCGGCCTGCAGCGCGATGCGCGCGAGGAGCTCGTTGTACGGCTCGCCCGCCCGCGCGAAGATCGGCAGCTTCTGCGACTTCACGAGCGAGTTGAAGAGGTCGATCATCGGGATGTTCGTGCGCACCATCTCGTGCGGCATGATGCGCTTCGCCGGGTTCACCGACGGCTGGCCGATCGGCGACATCTCGCCCTCGATCGCCGGGCCGCCGTCGCGCGGCACACCCGCGCCGGTGAACGCGCGGCCGAGGAGGTCGTGCGAAAAGGGAACCTTCATCGTCTCGCCGAGGAAGCGCACGCGCGCGGCCGTGTCGACGCCGCGCGCCCCGGCGAAGACCTGGAGCGTCACGTTCGGCCCGTCGAGCTTGATGACCTGCGCGAGGGACGTGCCCGCGCGCGACTCGACTTCGGCGATCTCGTTGTACTTCACGCCCTCGGCGCGAAGCGTGGCGACCGAGCCCGACAGGGCGTCGATCTTATGGTACACCTTGTTGTTGAACATGGGTCGAATTATACCACAAATCCGCCGCCGACTTCAAACGCAACGCGCGCGCCACCCATCGCTGTAATGCGTCACTGAACAGCGGGGTGTAGAAGCCCCGAGGGTTGGCAAAGGGGCTCCGCTACCGCTGCGCACAATCCAACCGCCCGGCTCTTGGGAAGAGGAAGTCGCGCACGGCTGATTTCTTTCCCGTTGAGGCGTAGACGTCGAGGGCCTGCGCAAGCTTCGCGGCCGGGTCGTCGTGCCGCAGAGCCAGCGTCTCCATGACGGACTGGTTGACCTCGCGTACCCGAAGCGCCCCCTCGGACTGGCCCCCGAAGCTCGTCTTGCGGGCTATGACCAGCCCCCTCACGCCGCGTTCCGCGCGGTTGTTCTCCGCCGGGATGTCAGGGCCCCTCGCCCAGTGGTACATCCTGTCGGCATGCTCCCTGAAGATGTTCTGGACGTTCTGAAGCGCCGGGTCCTTCGCGCTCCTGTTCGCAAGCTCGACGATCCTGGACCT
>CAKURH010000067.1 GCA_934675625.1 uncultured Kiritimatiellota bacterium | reverse complement strand
CGTACGCCCTGCGCAGATACGGCCTCGTCAGGAGGCTGTTCCCGCCCCTCATCGGACGGCAGGCGACCCTTCCGCTCTGCTGAGCCGGAAGAACCGTGGGGAAAACGCCACCTCAATCCGCCAGCTGAAGCTGGCGAGGCGACGCCCCCTTGACTTCAACTGCGATTTTTAGGTTAAACTATCCATAAAAACACATCGAATCACCCTCCGCTCAGTATTTCAACGCAACGAACGCAGAGGGGAGAGCGCAAAGACCTTAGCGAACTTTGCGTGAAGCCTTTGCGACCTTAGCGTTATGAATCCTGAACACCGAGAGTTGGAAGTGGCGCGAGCGCAACCCTTATCAAACCTTGTATTTTCGCGAGAACACAACCTAAACATCCTTGTATTTTCGCGAGAACACAACCTAAACATCCTTGTATTTTCGCAAGAAATTTAGTAAACTACTCACCAAACGGCTAAAAAGGATGAAATCATGTATATTTTTCGCAAGTTCGACAGCGCATTGAAAGCGTGGGCACAAGATCCCCTGCACAAGCCGCTTCTCCTGCGCGGCGCGCGACAGACCGGCAAGACGACGGCCGTTCGGAATCTGGCCAAGTCGTTTGCCAACTTCATCGAAATCAACTTCGAGAAGAACAGCGAATTCTGTGCGGTGTTCGATGGCGCTTATGACATTGACACCATCTGCTCGAAAATCGAGCTCATGACGCGCACCGCCATCACGCCCGGAAAGACGCTGCTGTTTCTGGACGAAATCCAGACCTGTCCACGCGCCATTTCAGCTCTTCGCTATTTCTACGAAGACCGACAACCCCTTCATGTCATCGCTGCCGGATCCCTGCTGGAGTTCGCTTTCGCTGACCTCGCCGACTTCGGCGTCGGAAGAATACGAAACCTCTTCATCCATCCGTTTTCGTTCGCCGAATTCGCTTCGGCACTCGGACATGACCAAGCCCTTGAAGCCTTCCGCGAAGCCTCGTTCGACACGCCGCCCTTTGATGTCGCACACAGCCAGCTACTATCCGTGCTGAAAGACTTCCTGATTGTCGGCGGCATGCCGGCGGCCGTTCTCCGTTTTCTCAAGACCAAGAGCTATCTCGCGGCCCAGGAAGAGCAGAACGACATCCTCACAACGCTAAAAGCCGATTTCGGGAAATACAAGAAGCGCGTGAAGCCCGAACTCATCAGGCATACGCTCACGTCCATTATTCAACAGACGGGCGAGAAATTCACCTACACGAACGCAAACCTTGGGCTTAAGTACATCGATTCCAAGACTTGCGCCGATCTCCTTTGCCACGCCCGTCTCGTCCACCGCGTCGAGGCCTGTCACGCGAACGGCATTCCACTGGGCGGCGACATCAACATCAAGCAAAACAAGTTTCTGTTTCTGGATACGGGACTTTATCTGCGAGAAGCGCAACTTGATCTTGCGAACTGGAGCGTCGACACGCCTGCCGAATTTGTCAATCGCGGGAAACTGGCGGAAATGTTCGTCGGCCTCGAACTCAAGAAATCGGGTTCTCCACTTGATGACACTTCCCTTTTCTATTGGCGGCGCGAAGCCAAGAGTTCCAATGCCGAAGTCGATTATGTCGTCCAGCACAAAAACGGCGTTCTTCCCATCGAAGTCAAAGCCGGGAAGAAAGGGTCGATGAAAAGCCTTTCAATTCTCATGTCCGAGAAGAAGATTCCCCTCGGCATCCGAACTTCACAGGAGAACTTCTCCAAGCTCGGCACCATTCGCATCATTCCCCTGTACATGATTGGCGAGCTTGACCGCTACCTGTAGATGTTTTCGGGCTAACGCAAAGGACACCAAGGAGAAGCTGCGAACTTGCTCTCTTCCGAATGCACAACGGCCCTGATTGTAATCAGAACAGTTGGTGGAGGTGAGGGGAGTCGAACCCCTGTCCGAAATGGCGTCACCCAGACGTCTACGCATGTAGCCTGCCTTTCATCTCGGAAAGCGCCAGCGGACAAGCACGCGAAACGCCTTCCATCCGCTCGGTTCGGCACCCTGCAGCGAGCGAGCGGAGCCCCCTGCAACGTGGCCTGCTCAATAAAGCCTCGGCGCTCAGCAGACATCGGCGCTTCGACTTCGCGGCCGTTAATTAGGCGGCGAGAGCGTAATCGTTGTTCGCAATTACAGTTTTTACCCGTTTTTTAACGTGGCCAACGAGCATCCACGACGCGCAATCTGACCTCGACACATCCCGTCGAAACCGGATCACCCCCCACAAATCACCTTCGGCAAATGGTTGCCTCGCAGGGACTCGAACCCCAACAAGCAGAATCAGAATCTGCGGTGCTACCATTACACCACGAGGCAAGCTCGACTTTTCAAGATTGGCGGGGTCGACGGGGCTCGAACCCGCAACCCCCGGATCGACAGTCCAGTGCGCTAACCAATTGCGCCACAACCCCGTTGCTCCGAAAAGTGATGCGTAGTATATCATAATTTCCCTGAGGCGCGCAAGGGGGTATTTTAAAAAATTTAATTTTCCTCCGGGAGCGGCTTCAGGTAGAGGCGGCAATGGCAGAGGCCATGGTAGGCCGCGTCGCGCAACTGGCCCTTGAACTCGTCGCACGGACAGAAGAATTCGGGGAGCTTCGGCAGTCGGCACGGACAAAACCCGTTCTTGCGCACAAGCCCTGCGCGCACCGTCTCCACTAGCCGCGCATCGGGATTGAGCGTCACCCGGTTCTGCGCGAAAAGATCGCGAATCTCCGTCGACGACTCCCGCGTGCGCGGATACGCCTTGAAGGTCACGAGCCGCCGGAGCGCGTCGATCTCCTTCCAGCGCGGCAGCCCTTCAACAGAATCTTCGCCAATGACGAAGAACAGTTCCGCCCCCGGATTCTCCGCCGCAATCTCCCGCACGGTATCGATTGCGTAGGAGACGCCGCCACGCCGGATCTCGCGGTCGTCGACGACCGCCTTCTCGACGGCGGCAAACGCCGCCCGGACGCCCGCCAGCCGATCCCACGGCGGCGCATAGGCGCCGTCCGAAGCCCCGACCTTGAACGGGCTCACGTGCGCAGGCACGACAATCAGCCGCTCTAGGGACAGGTCGGCGACCGCCATCCGCGCGACGTTGACGTGTCCGTAATGGACGGGATTGAAACTTCCTCCGTAAATGCCGATTCTCATGCCGCGTATTATACCACACCGTCAGGTGTGGAGCGAGCGGACGAGCGAGACGCACCAGACGCGCGCGGCGCCGGCGCGCTTCAGCTCCGCCGCGCACTCCGAGAGCGTCGAGCCCGTCGTCATCACGTCATCGACGACAAGCGCCGTCTTTCCCGCGACGACGGCGGGCCGCATCACGCCGAACGTGCCGATCACGTTCGTGCGCCGCTCGGCCTCACTCAGCCGCCCCTGCCGCTTCGGCGCGTTCTTCCGCCGCAGCACGAACGGCGGACAGGGCTTGCCCAGCCGCCGCGCAAGCGGCTTCGCGAGAACGCGGCACGGCGTGTAGCCGCGATCCCAAAGGTGAAAGAGCGTCGACGGCACGGAGAGGACGACATCGACCTGCGCGACGTCAAACCGCGCGCGCACCACCGCTTCGAGGAAGTCCACGAGATCGTCCCGCAGCCAGTAGTGGTTGCGGAACTTGAAGGCGTTCAGCATCTCACGCGCCTCGCCGTCCATCCGCAGCGCGCTCGCCGCGCGGTCAAAGTGCGGACGGTACGCGCGGCAGTCTTCGCAGAGGAATTCGGCGTCCAGCCCCAGCGCGTCACGTCCGCACCGACGGCAACAGCCCGTCGTCGGGACGAAGGGCAGGCGATTCAGGCAGTCCGAGCAGACATGACGCCCAGATCGGTCGACCGGGCGTTCGCAGACCTCGCATATGCGCGGCCACACAATGTCGAGGACTTTAGCGAGCAAGGAGGTTCGCGGGGTATTCGCCCGCCTCGACGAGCTTCCGGATCTCGGCCATGACGAACGGCTTGTCCTCGCGGTAGGTGACGCCGAACCACGACGAGTCCGTCGGAAGCACCTTGCAGTCGGCCTTGCCCTCCTTGATCAGCTCGTCCACGACGAACGGGATGTACCATTCGCTCTTCAGTTCCGTGCCGCGCGCGGCGAGGAACGTCGCGAAGCGCGTCTCCAGCTCGGCAAAGAGCTGCGGCGTGAAGCCCCAGCAGTTCATCGAGACGCGCGCGTCGAGCGGAACCTTGACGGGGTTCGCCTCGTCCTCGCGGTTCTCGGCCACGTCGCCGGCCCGCACGAGCTTCGTCATCTCGGTCACGCCCTTCAGCATGCCATCGGCGGAAATGTCGCAGATGCCGCGCGCGACCGAACCGTTCTCGGAGAGCGTCAGATCGAGGCGGTAGCCGACCATGAAGAAGTGCAGCTTTCCGTCGTCTGCGGTCGCCGAACGGCTTCCGCCGACTTCGCAAAACTGCGACAGCGCACCACCGAGCTTGGCCATCGCGTCACGCCCGTAGAAGTCGTCGGCGTTGATGACGGCGAACGGCTCCTTCACGACGTGACGCGCCGCGCGCGTCGCATGCGCCGTGCCCCACGGCTTCGTGCGGCCTTCGGGGAGCGTGTAGGGCGCCGGCAGGTCGTTCAGATCCTGATAGCAGTAGTCGACAGCGACAAGGCCCTCGTACTTCTTGCCGACCTTCTCCTTGAACGCGGCCTCGAAGTCCCTGCGGATGACAAAGACGACCTTGCCGAAGCCGCCGCGAATCGCGTCGAAGACGGAGTAGTCGAGAATGGCCTCGCCCGAGGGGCCCACGGGGTCAACCTGTTTCAGCCCGCCATAGCGGCTGCCCATGCCGGCGGCGAGAACAACGAGAGTCGGTTTCATTTGCTGCTCCAATTCTTTCCGTCCGCGTTCAGAAGACCTTGACGTAGGTCTCTTCGCGCAGACGCGCGATCCAGGCGAGATAGGCCGCCTTGGACTTCGCCTCCTTCACGTTGGCCTCGACCGCGTCGAACGCCTCCTCGAAGGAGAGCTTCTTGCCCTCACGCTCGTCCTCCTTGCGCAGGAGGAAGCTCCAGCCGTCAATCTCGATCCACTTGCTGATCGTGCCCTTCGGCATCGCGGCAATCTCGGCGCAGACCTCCGGCTTGAAGACGTCTTCCGGCTTCACGTCCGTGTACGTCTTGCCGCCAAGCTCCTCGAAGCTCTTCTCCTTGAGCGCGGACGAGATCTCGTCGCGGCGCACGCGCTCCTCCGGCTTCAGGAGAATGACCGAGACGGTCACGCGGTGGTCGGCCGTGTAACGTTCGGGATGCGACTCGAACTCCGCACGCATCTCGGCGGGCGACGCGGTGATGTTCTTGTTGATCACGTTCCACCGCATCGCGCCGACGATCATGTCCTCCTTCATTCGGGCGTACCACTCGGGATAGGAGATGCGCTGCTGGCCCAGCGTCTCGATCAGCTTGTTGCGGTCGCCGCCGAAGGCCTTCTGGATGATCTCGCGGATGCGGTTCTCGACGACCCACTCCTGCATGGTCATCTTCGACTCGCGCGCGGCCTTGAGCATGAGCTTGCGGTCGATCATGTCGTTCAGGACCTCCGCATAGCGCGACGAGTCGCGGAGGCCGAGGCGCGCCATCTCGTTCGCGACCTCGCTGCGGAGGATCGTCTCGGAGCCGACCTTCGCGGCGACGCCGTCCACCTCGACGGCCTGCGCGGCCGTCGGGAGGAGAAGCGCCAGCGCCGCGAGGGCGAGAACGTTGGACAGGTTCTTTTTCATGCTGTTCTGGACTGTGGACGAAGGACAGAGGTCAGAGGTCGGAGGACAGAGGACAGGGGACAAAGGCCCGGACTGTCCTTTTCACTTTTCACCTTTTCCACCATTCCACTTTTCCACTTTTCAACCTGGCCGCCCTCACATCATGGCCGCGATGGCCGCGCCCACCATCGGCGCGTCGTCCACGCGCGGCGGAATCGCGTAGTGGATGTTGCGGCGCTTGACGAGCATCTCGTCCAGCTCCCGGCGCACCGTCGCGTCGAACGGAATCGCGCGCGTCTTGTAGTACGTCGAACCGTCCACGCTGATCGCGATCGGGGCGGAGGGCTCGACACCCTCGCCCGTCTTGATGCAGAACGCCGCGAGATGAATCGCCGTCAGGACGGCCGCGCGCTCGAACACGGGGAGGCCGAGACGGCGCGCCATCTTCGCGTCGTCGGCGTCCGCAAAGATCGCCTCCAGCAGGTTGACGCGGTCGTCGCGGTGGCAGGCCGCGCAGAAGTTGTCGAAGTCCATCGTCTCCAGCGAGCCGAGGCCGCGCAGGGCCGCCGTCGCCTTCGCCGAGAAGAGGCCAGCCTTCGCCGCCGCCTTGTAGACCTCGAGGCCGACGCCGCCGAGGTAGCCGCCCGCGATCATCTTCTCGAACGGGTTGTGGCCCGTGTCGCCCTGCTTCGCGTCCATCGCCGCGTCGAAGCGCGACTGCGGATACTTGTCGAAGCTGCCCGACTCGGCGTTGATGATCATCGAGCCTTCCGGGTCGAGGTCGGCGACCTTCGTGATGTTCCTGTTCTTCTCGACGTAGGCCGCGTTCGTGCCCGTGCCGAGGATGAAGCCGATGTAGGAGGAGTAGGTCTTGTCGCCCTCCGTCGCCTTCGCCGCAAGCAGCGTCGCGACCGTGTCGTTCACGATGGCGATCTCGCCGCCGCCCATGCGCTTCAGGAGCTCCTTGCCGACGTACTGGCCGACGATCGACGGGGCCTGGATGCCCTTCGTCCAGCAGTTGAGGCGCGCGTCGAGCTCCGGCGTGACGTCCGCATTGTACGAGAAGCACCAGCCGAACTTCTTCACCGTCGCCTTCGGCGCGACGCGGCGCAGCTCGTTCGCGAACGCCGCGTAGAACTCGTCGCCCGTCACCGGCGACTTCGCGCCCGGCATCGACTGGTTCTCGCGGTCCTCGATCTTCGGCGGAATCGACACGACCGCCGAGCGGAAGTTCGTGCCGCCTGCGTCGAGGACGGCCGCCTTCGCCCCCTGCGGAATCTTGCCGTGCACGCCCACGTAGGCCGGAATCATGCGCAGGGACGACGGCGCGCCCCGCAGGCCCTTCTCCATCTCGGAGAGAAACGTCGAAATCATCGCCTGCCGGTCAATCCGGTCCGCCGTCTCGAACCCGTTCGCCGCCAGAAACTCCTCAGGTGTCATCATTGTCGTGTCCTTTTTGGTTTGTGTGCTTTGGGCGCATTATATCAAATTCTCGTGAACGTTGCCGACTGCACGGGAAGTCCTACGGCGCTTAACGCGGAGGCGGCGGAGTTGGAGAGACGCGGAGACCTGCGTTGTTCAGCGAAAGCAACCTCTTGGTTGACGCGCGGCGCTCGGTCGTCCCGCCCGCTCCGAAGCGAGATCTGTCGGGCCGACCGTCAGAAGCGGCCGATCGTCTCGCCGCAGAGGACGCGCGTCTCAAGGCCCTCAGACGAGTTGCGCACGAGATCGGTGTCGAACGTCACGGCACCCGCAGGGGCGACGAAGATGACCGTCGAGCCGCCGAACTTGAAATAGCCCTTCTCGTCGCCCTTGGCGTGCTGCGCGCCCGCGAACGTCTGGACGATCGTCCCGACGCCGAACGCACCGACGTCCACGAGCCAGAAGTCGCCGAACGCCGCACGGCACTTGACGATCTGCCGCTCGTTGTCCGCATAGACGTCGGGACAGCGCACGAGCGCAATCGGATTGACCGAATGGTATTTGCCCGGCACGACGCGCACCGGCCCGTCCGTCGTGCAGGCGCAGGGGAAGTGGAAGCGGTGGTAGTCGACGGGCGCGAGGCGGATGACCGCGATGTCGTAGCGGCCCGCCGGCGCCGCGCCGTCGAAGACCGTGCGCAGGGAGCGCGTCGCGCCCTTCAGGGGAAACGGCCGGTCGGTGTCCGCGCCCAGATAGAGCCGCAGCCGTCCGTCGGCCGGACTCACCAGGCCTTCGCCCACGGGGCGCGCGCCCGGCTTCAGGCGGCGCGTGAAGAAGTCGTTGAAGGACGCATAGTCCGCCAGCGGCTTCTCGGCCTCCTCCCAGCGGCAGCCCGGAATGGACGTCAGCGCCGCGATGTCCCTCTTCGAGCGCGGCGCGTCGCAGCGGCGGCCCATCCACGCCGAAACCGCCCGCGAACCGAAGAGGACGCTCCAGAGCGTCCGCCCCAACAGCGTCTCGTAGGCGAAGCGCAGCGCCTTGTCGCCCATGACCGACTCGACGACCCGCTGGCCCGTGGCCCGGTCGACGTATTCGACAGATTCCCTCTTCATGCCGCGTATTATACCAAAGCCGCGCCGCGCGTCACCGCACGGCGACGTGCGGGGCGAACGGATAGCGACCGAACGCGCGGCCGTAGACGGCGAGGCCGCTGTCCGACTCCAGCCGCACCGTCACGCGGCCGCCCTTCACGTCCGCCGCCCGCACGGGAACCTCGACGAGGTAGCCGTAACTGCCGGCCTCGCGCAGACGTCCGTCGTGCGGCTGGGCGAGCCATGAGAGGATGCCGCGGCTGTCCGCCGGATCGTCCGGCAGAACCTGCGTATGCGCGAGTCGTCCGTTCACGTAGACCTTCAGGTTCGCGGGGAACTTCACCGCGCTCGTCTGCGGATAGCTGTTTGGGTTCTTCGAGCGGTCATTGGTGCCGCCGCCAAGCATGTCGTCGAGGCCCGCGCGGACATACGCCGCGCCGACATCCTTGCCGTTCAGCCGCTTGGCGGAGAGTTCCGCCCGGAAGACGCCGCCCGCCGCCGGGGCCGGAAGCGCGAAGGTGAACGAGCCCTTTCCGAAGCCGTTGAGCTTGAGGCCATCCAGGACGTTGGTCGCGCCGATCGACCAGTCGGCGGCCACGGCGGACGGCAGTTCCGCGCCCGCGACGGCCACGGTCGAGAACGACCAGAAGTTCGTCGCGACCGGCTGGCCGTCGGCGAGGAGCGTGAAGACGAGGCAGCCGCTAGCCGGCTCGTCCGGCGCCGTCCACGTGACGTCCCAGAGCTTTTCGCACTGCCACGGCCGCGCCCTGACGGCAGACGCCACGGCGACCGGCGGCTCCGTGCGCCGCGCCCCCGTCGCGTCGAAGAACCAGCCTTCGCGCTGAAGCGTGAGCGACCGCCCCGCATACTTGTCCGTCACCAGAGAGACGCCGACGGGAATCGTCACCGCCGCGCCCGGCGTGACCGTCTCGCCCGTCTCGCGTCCGGGCGTGCCGGCGAAGAAGAGCGCGGCGTCCGCATGGAGGCCGGCGAGGCTCATTCCCGCCAGTTCCTCGAAGCCCGTCTCCTTCCACGTGCGGTCGAAGCGGACGTAGCCGTTCCACTCGTTCGTGACGTCGTGGTGCTCCGTGTAGAGCCAGCCCGCGCACTTCAGGTGGCGGCGGAAGGCGTTGATCATGAGGTGGTAGTCCCACGTGAAGTCGCAGTCGCCCGTCGAGCCCGCGTAGCCCCAGACGTTGCCGCATTCGGAGTTCATCATCGGCTCGTCGCGCTGGAGATGCCCGCCGATGTAGTTGTGCGTCGAGCCGGGATATGTCTTGTCGCACTCCTGGGCGAGCCGCTGCTCCCAGCCGTAGCCGGGCCGGTAGGCGTGCCACGTGTTGACGTCCGTGACGACGTGGTCGCGGTTGCAGGGCGAGTTGTCCTCGATGAGCCGCGTCGGGTCGGCAGCTTTCGCCTTGCGGTACGCCTCGGCGACCTTGCGCTGCGTCGCGTCGCGGTAGGTGCGCTTGAACGCCCCGCCGCCCTCGGCGAGCCCTGCCGCGAGCGAGCGGTTCGAGAAGAGCCCCCACGTCTCGTTGAAGAGCGTCCACTGGTAGATCGACGGGTGGTTGAAGTCGCGTTTGAGCATCCCCTCGAAGCAGTCCCAGTGCTCCTCGAACATCGCCTCGCTTGCGTCGCCCCACGCACAGGGGACGTCCGCCTGGATGAGCAGGCCGAGCCGGTCGGCCCAGTAGAGCTTGCGCGGCACCTCGACCTTGATGTGGACGCGGTTGCCCGTGAGCGCAAGACGCTTCGAGATGAGGATCTCGTTCTTCATGAACTCGTCCGACGGGAACGTGTACCAGCCCTCCGGATGATAGCTCTGGTCGAGGCAGAGCTGCAGGTAGACGGGCTTGCCGTTCAGCGTCATGTAGCTGTCGCCGTTCGGCGTCTTGCCCGTGCCGACTTCGCGGAAGCCGAAATAGGTCTTCACCACGTCGCCCGCAAACGTCAGCGCGACGTCGTAGAGGTAGGGGTCGTCGAGATCCCAGAGGCGGGGCTTCGCGAGCGGAATCTCGCCCGTGACGACCTGCTGCCCGACCGCGACTGGGAACGAGAACGCGCGCCCGTCCACGTCCGCGCGCAACGTGCGCGCCGCCTTCGCCGGCGCACCGAGCGTCGCCTCCAGCCGCACGGCCTTTCGCGCGATTGACGGGATGAGGCGCACGCTGTCGAGGAACTCGTCGCCGCGCGCCTCCAAATAGACCGTCTGCCAGATGCCGCGCGCGTTGCCGTAGCCCTGCTTGCCCCAGAGGTAGTGACCGTCCTGCGCGGCCTTCGGGCTCGGATCCCACACGGCGAATTCGAGCGTCTGCGCCTCGCCCCACTTCACGAACTCCGTCAGCTCGAACTCGAACGGCACGTAGCCGCCGACGTGCGTGCCGAGCGCCTGCCCGTCGAACGTGCAGGTCGTGTCGTGGTCAGCCGCCCCCACGACGACGAAGACGCGCTTCCCCTTCCAGGCCGACGGCACCGTCACCTGCCGGCGGTAGTGGCCCGTGTCCTTCCCGCCCTCCGGCTTGACGCCCGACAGCGGCGAGCCCCACCCGAACGGCACGAGGATCTTCCGGTCGTAGCGGCCCGGCGCGAAGCCGAAGTCCCATTCGCCGTTGAGGTTGACCCAGTCCGCGCGTTCCCAGTCGGGACGCGGATGCTCCGGCAGGGGAATCTCCGCCGCCGTCACGGACAACGCCACAGCCGACGCGAACGCGCCGACGAATCTCGCACTCATGCTCATCATGTCCTCTTCCTTCGATTTCGAGTCATTTGGATTTCAAGTTGAGCGGGTATTATAGCAAAACCGTCCCCCGTAGTTTTATCCGGCCACGCACAGCACAAGGTTCCAGCATGAAAAGAGTATCCGCTCACTGCGCGACAGTCGGCCGCATCCCGGCCCGTCGGACCGACAGATCGCGCGAACCGTCCTACGCGGAATCGCTGCCATCGCCACACGTCAGTCTATCAGGCGTGACAAGCCATTCCCCTCGGCGAGATGCGTCTCAGCAAGCGAAAGCCCCGAGGCGATGGACGATCCGCTCCGTCCTCTCGCGCGACTGTCGGCTCCTCCGAGCCACAGGCGGCGTGCGCCGCCGCTTCGCGAGAATTTGCGATTCCTCGCGTGAAAAAAAACTCTGCGAACTCTGCGGCTCTGCGCGACAAACTCCGCTGAATCGGTCGCGCGCGGAGGGGCGGGAAGTGGCGCGAGTGAGGAGCGAGGATTTGCAAGCGTCGGAGAGGTCTCGCCCGCAGCCCGTGGTCTCGCCGAGGCACGGCAGGCTGAAGCCGACGGATTGTCTTCGGTGAGAAGCGCAAACCTGAGCGACGAGACCGAGCGAGCAGCTTCCCGCTCCGAAGCGCGAACTGTCGGGCCGACGGGCCGAACTGCGCCGACTGTCGCGCAGAGAGCGGATCATCTTTTCATGCTGAGGCCCTGACGCACAGCACTCCCCGCGCGGCTTTCGCCCGTCAACCTCTCCGCCTCAGCGATAGGTGAACGCGAGCTCGTTGCGCGCGAAGACGCGCCGCCCCGAACGCGGCTTCTCGACGACAAGGCCGAACTTCTCTGGCGCGCGCGCAATCGGGCTGTGCACCGTCAGCGCGAAGCGGTGCCAGAAGCAGCTCTGGATCAGCCTCCTCTTCGCGAGCCCCTTCACATACCACTCGGCCTCCTTCTGCTCGGCTTTCGTCTCGGTCGGGAAGTCGTACATGAGATAGGCATGGACGAAGATCTCCGCGCCCTGGAACGCCCGCAGGACCTTCTCGGCCGACGCGAGCGTGATGCCCTTGTTCATGAGCTTCAGCAGCCGGTCGTTCGCGCACTCGAGTCCGCCCGTCACGCAGAGGCACCCCGCCTTCGCCATCTTCTTCGCGAGCGCCGGCGTGAACGCCGTGTCGAAGCGGATGTTGCCCCACCACGCGACCTCAAGCCCGCGCTTCAGGATCTCGTCGCAGACCTCGCGCACGAGCCTCGGCGGCATCGCCTCATCGACGAAGTGGAAGGAGCGGACGTTCGACTGGACGAATTTCTCCAGGCAGTCGGCGATGTCCGTCGCCTTCGGCATCCGGAAGCAGCCGATGTAGGGCAGCCGCACGTCGCAGAACGCGCACTTGTGCCAGTAGCAGCCGCGCGCCATGACGAGCTTGACCCACTTGCCCGAGTTCCAGAGGTTCGTGACGAAGTTGTCCGTCTCAACGACGTCGAAGTAGTCGTCCCAGTCGATGCCGTCGTAGCACGGGCTCACGAACGGCGGCACGGCCGCCTCGGCGGCGGCGAGCGAAGCCCCCGTGAGCGCGTGCAGCATCGGCGCGTAGCCCTCGTCGAAGAGGAAGCCGTCGAAATACCGCCTCGGCCGTTCGTCCGTCATCTCGCGGAGTTCCGTCGAGACGTAGCCGCCGCCGAGCAGGAGCCGCACGCCCGGACAGTGCCGCTTCACGTAGCGGGCGATCTTGAACGCGCCGACGAGCGTGCCCGGAAAGGGACAGGCCACGCCAACGACGTCGGGCTTCACCTCGTCGAGCGCCGCCTTCAGGTGGCGCTCGAGCGGACGATCCATGACACCGCGACGGCGCACCCTCTTCTCCAGCTCGCCGAAGTCCTCGACCGCCTGGCAGAGGTGCTCGGCATAGCGCGAGAAGCCGAATTCGGGATCGATGTTGTCGCGGATCCACAGCGCCAGCTCGTCGATGACTTCGCTCGCCGCGCGCTTCTCCTCCAGCGGCGCGGGACCGCCGAGGAACTCCAGCAGCTCGTCCGTCGTCTCGTCGCCGTAGGCGAGCAGAATGTCGCGGACGACCTTGATGGAGAGGTCGCGTTGCTGCACGTCGCAGCCCTGCGCGCGCAGGAACCCCGTCAGGTGCATCGTCGCCGGATACGGCGTGTTCGTCTGCAGCAGCGGCGGCGTCAGCAGCAGCGCGCGCGCACGGGTTCGCCCCTTCGTCCCCACGGTTTTCCGACTCCGTTCAGTCCGTCGTGCGCAGCCGCTTCAGCGCCGCGCGGTAAGCTTCGCGATCGGGCTCCGCGACCGCCTCGCTCTTGCCGAACGCCGTCAGCGTCGGCACGCCCTCCGGCTCCGCGAGCAGCCAGGCGTCCAGCCCGCACAGCAGCGCATCGACCTGCTGCAAAATATACTGCGCGTGCGACAGCCCTTCCAGGGCCCCGCACGCCCGCAGGATCTCCCGGACGCGCAGGAAGTCCGCCTCGTCCACCACGCCGCGCTCGACCGACGCGCACAGCTCCAGCACGAGGCCGATCGACACGCCGTAGCCATGCGGCAGCTTGTAGCCGCTGAGGGACTCGATCCGGTTCGCCGCCCAAAGCGCGAAGTCGCTGCCGCCCTTCTTCGCCCGCACCGCCAGAACCGCCTTCAAAACATCCTCCAGCACGCCCGGACGGCGCGCCGCGTAGTCCGGCGTCAGTTTCTCCAGCTTCTTCAGGAGCGCCGCGTCCGTCGCGGCCGCGAGTCGCGCGGCGGCGCCCATGCCGCTACGCCAGACGCCGTCCAGCACGGAGTTCGCAAAGAGGGGGTCGACGACGACCGCCGACGGCACGGACGGCACGCGCAGCGCGTCCTTGACCGACGAGGCGTTCACGGACGCCTGACGCGCGAACGCCGCGCTCATCATCGCCAGCGGCGTCGTCGGCAGGCGCACGATGTTCACGCCGCCGCGCGCCTGCGCCGCCGCATATCCCGCGACGTCCAGCACCGTGCCGCCGCCGAGCGCCAGCACCACGTCCGAATGGGACAGCTTCGCCTCCAGAACCGCCGACGCGATCTTGAACGCGCTCTGGAGGCCGTCGGACTTGATCTTCTCGCCGCCGCCGATCACGACGGGGCTGCCCGCGAGCGTGATGCCGTGCGCCTGCACGTAACGGCCGATCTTCGTGCCGAGCCCGGCCGTCCGCTGGACGACGTTCATGTCCGCGACCAACAGCACGCGCGACGCCCCGGCGAGGAGGTCGGCGAGCACGGACGACTCTCCGAAGACGTCCGAAACGAGTTCAATGGGATAGCTGGAGGAGTTCTTCCGCATGTTTTTTGACGACGCTTGTGAGTTTTTCGCCGCCGAGCATCCGCGCGATCTCCGAAACGCGCGCGTCGCCCGCGACAGCTGTGAGAGTGGTGCGCGTCCGCCCGTCCGCAACGCGCTTCGAAACGACGAGATGCCGCGTGCCGTAGACGGCGGACTGCGGCAGGTGGGTGATGGCGATGACCTGATGGGCCTTGGCGACCGCCCGCAGCTTCTCGCCGACGACCCGTCCAATCTCGCCGCCGATGTTGGCGTCGATCTCGTCGAAGACGAGGGTGGTGGGCTGGACGGGTTGCGCGTGGGGCGTTGCGGGCTGGGGGCGTTTCGCGACCGTCACGACCTTCAGCGCGAGCATGACGCGGGCGATCTCACCCGAACTCGCGATGGCCGCGAGCGGCTGCGCCGGCTCGCCCGGATTCGGCTCGAACATGTAGACGACGCGGTCGCACCCGTGCGCGTCCGGCGCCTGCGGCTCCAGCGCGACGAAGAACTTCGCCTGCCGGAAGCCAAGATCCTTCAGTTCCTTCGTGACCGCCTTCGCCAGCCGCTCGCCCGCCGCCGCGCGCGCGCTCGTGAGCGCCGCCCCCGACGTGCGCAAGGCCGTCTCCGCCGCGTCCAGCTGTGTCTGGAGGTCGCGCAGCCGCTCGTCCCGGTTCTCGATCGCCGACAGCCTCTCCCGCTTCTCCGCCAGCAGGTCCCGCAGCCGGGCGACCGTCTCGGCGCGATACTTCCGCTTCAGCCGGTTGACGAGCGTCAGCCGCGCGTCCAGCGACGCGAGGTCTTCCGCGCCGTCGTCGCGCGCCGCCGCCGCGTCCGCAATCGACCGCGACAGCTCCTGCACGCGCACGGCGATGTCGTCCGCCTCAACCGCCCACGTCTCGGCCTGCGGCAGGTGGCGCGCGAGCGCGCGGAACTTCGGCTGGAGCGCGGCCAGAATCTCCGACACGCTGCGGTCGCCGCCCAGCGCCTCCGTCACGGCATTGGCGTTCTCAAGAATCTCCTCGGCGTGCGCCGCCGCCGCATGGCGCTCGGCAATCGTCTCGTCATCGTCCGTCAGCGCCGCGCCCTCCAGCTCGTTCACCTGGAAGCGCAGCATGTCCGCCTCGTCCTCGCCGCCGACATCCGCCAGCGCGGCAATCTCGCCCTTCAGCGCGGCGTAGCGCGCCCAGTCCGCCGCATACGCCCGCCCAGCGGCGGACGCCTTGCCGTCGGCGTCCAACAACTCGCGCTGAAACGCCTCCTCGACCAGTTTCTGGTTCGCCGTCGGGCCGTGGATGTCGACGAGCGCATGGCCCAGCTCCCTCAGTTCGGCGACGGACACGCTTTCGTCGTTGACCCACGCGCGCGAACGCCCCTCGCGCGTCACCGTGCGCCGGATGACCGTCTCGCCGAAGTCGGCCTCGATCTCGGCCTCCTTCGCACCGTCGCGCACGACCGACGCCTCGGCACGCCCGCCGAGCACCAACTCCAGCGCACCCATCAGCACGGACTTGCCGGCACCCGTTTCGCCCGTAATGACGTTCAGAGCGGGGTCAAACTCGACCTCGACCTTCTCGACAACTGCGAGATTCCTGACACTGAGACGATTGAGCATCGGCGCCGCACATACGTAATTTGCGTTTTCAGAACATTTTCCCACGCGAACGGCTCTGCCGGAACGAGTGGAGCGGGCGATGGGAATCGAACCCACGTAAGAAGCTTGGGAAGCTCCTATTCTGCCATTGAATTACGCCCGCAGTAGAAAGGCTTGTGGCGGAGAGAGAGGGATTCGAACCCCCGATACCCTTGCGGGTATGCATGATTTCGAGTCATGTGCATTCAACCAGGCTCTGCCATCTCTCCTGCAACAGGCGCGTATGATACCAAAAAACGGCGGAAGCTGTCAAATCGCCCCGCCGATTTGCTGGATCGCGCGAATCGCCGCGTAAGGGTCGGACGCACCGCAGACGGCGCGGACGACCGCGAAATTGCGCGCGCCCGCCGCGAGGACGGACGGCAGCGTGTCGAGATTCAGTCCGCCGATGGCCACCGCCGGGAACGGCACGGACGCGATCATGCGCCCCGCCGTCTCGACGCCGAGCGTCGGGTCGGGAATCTTCTTCGTCGGCGTCGCGAAGACGGGCCCGACGCCGATGTAGTCGGGCCGGGCGTCAATTGCGCGCCGCGCCTGTTCGGGGCTGTGCGTCGAAAGGCCCACGATCCGCAACGACGGATAGCGGCGGCGCACCTCGGCGACGGGCATGTCGCCCTGCCCGACGTGCACGCCGTCCGCCGCGACCTCCGCCGCGATGGACGGATCGTCGTTCACGATGAAGAGAGTCTGCGACCCCGCCGTGATCTGGCGGAGCGCCCGACCGACCGCGACGATCTCGTCGCGCGGACGGTCCTTCATCCGCAGCTGGACGATCCGGACGCCGGCCTTGACCGCCGCCGCACAGCAGCGTTCGTAGCCGACGACCGGATCGGTCATCACGAGATAGAGCCCGAAGTCTTCCATCTCACTTCCGCAGGTCTGCCGCGACGATCTCGGCGATCTTGCGGCCGCTCTTGAGCATGCCGCCGAAGATCGGGCCCATGCGGAAGCCGCCCTGCACGTTGTTCGCGGCCATGCCGGAGGCATAGAGCCCCGGATAGAGGCGCTTCGTGTTCTCGACCGTCGTGCGCTCGCCGTCGGCCATCCACATCGGCTTCTCGCCGAGGATGCCGCCCGTCGGGGAGTCGACCTTGACGCCGGCCTTGTGCACGGCCTTGTTGATGATCTCGCTCGGATGCCCCGTGCCGTCGATGAGGGCGCGCGTCGTCACGACGAGCGGATCGACGTGCATCTCCAGCCGCGCGACCGGATTCCAGTTGATGACGACGCCCGAGACGACGCCCTCGTGCATCACGATGTCCTCGACCTTGACGGTGTTGAAGATGACCGCGCCCGCCTTGCGCGCGCCGAAGATGAGACCGGAGGCCATCTCGACGGAATCGACGGTGTGGTAGTTCGCGTCATACGGCACGGTCGTGATGCCGAACTCGCGCAGGATCTCCGCCGCGTCGTTCTGCACCGTGACCTCGTTCATGAGCATGCCGCCGCCCCATGTGCCGCCGCCCGGCGCAAGCTTCGACTCGTACATGCAGACCTTGAAGCCCGCCTTCGCGAGATCGTGCGCCGCGACGAGCCCGCTCGGCCCCGCGCCCACGATGGCGACGTCAATCGCCAGGTTGTCCTGCAGCTTCTCGAAATACCGGCGCACGATTGCGCCGGAGATGACCTCTTCCATGACGGCATTCTCTGCCATGACTGTTTCTTCCTTTCCTACGCGGGGATGACCCCGTTCAGGTTCGACCGGTCTTTTCTCAGCGGGGCACGCACCGTGCGCACCCGGCACCCGGATAAGATGGCGCGGATTATACCATTTTCGGCGGCGGCAAATCAATCGCCGCCAGCCAACAGACCCGCTTTGTCCCGTCGGCCCGGAAACGAGAATGCGGGCGCATCACCGCACGGACGCGCGGGAACGGAAGCAGATGCGGTCGATGATCGACTGGAAGCTTTCCGCGCCGGACAGAATCTCGATGGCGATGCGCAGGTAGAGGCACTTGACCGGCGTCGTCTCGAAGCGCGGGAAGCGCACGGCGTCCTTCTCCGTCGTGACGAGCGCATCCGCCCCCATGTCAGCCGTGCGGTTGAGCGCGTAGAGGACTTCCGAGGCGTCATAGCGGTGGTGGTCGGCGTAGCGTTCGCACCAGATGACCTTCGCGCCGAGATGTCGCAACGAGTTCTCGAAGCCCTTCGGCGAGGCGATGCCCGAGAGCGTACACGTCGTCTTGCCCTTCAGCCAGTCGAGCGGGAACTCCTCGCGGCTCCAGACGTCCTTCAGCGACTTCGGCGCGTGGTTGCATTCGACGATCTCCGCCGTCCGGTTGTAGCGGCGGATCTCCTCGCGGACGGACGAGACGTCGCCCCGGCATTTCGTGAGGAAGATGATGTCCGCGCGCTTCAGGTGCCACGCCGGCTCGCGCAGGATGCCGCGCGGCAGCAGGTTGCCGTTGCCGAAGGGGTTCGTCGAGTCGACGAGCACGACCTCGGTCGAGTGCTTCAGCTTCTGGTACTGGAAGCCGTCGTCGAGAATGAGCGTGTCGCAGCCGAGCCGCTGGATCGCGTAGCGGCCCGCCTTCACGCGGTCGCGGTCGACGACGACGGCGACGCCCGGCAGGTTCGACGCGAGCATATACGGCTCGTCGCCACCCGTCGCCGAATCGAGGAGGACGCGCTTGCCGTCCGACACGACGAGCGGCTTCGTGACGACCTGCGTGAAGAGCCGCACCCAGAGCGGCGCCTCCTTGCGGCGGTAGCCGCGCGAGAGGATCGCGACCTTGCGCCCCTCGGCGGCGAGCGTCCGCGCGAAAATCTCCGTCACGGGCGTCTTGCCCGTGCCGCCCGCCGTGACGTTGCCGATCGAGATGACCTGAATGCCGAGCGGAAAGCGGCGCAGGATGCCCGTGCGGTAGAGGAAGCCGCGCACGGCGACGATGCCCGCGAAGACGAAGCTCAGGGCCTTGAGAAGCCCCAGCAGCGCGCGAATCCCGCCGGGCTGGTCGCGGTCGGCCCCCTTCTCCTGAATCAGCTTGACGAGGTAGCTCTCCAGCCGCTCGAATCCGCTCTGCCGTGCCTTGCGCATCGTCGCCGTCCGTCAGTGCGAGAAGATGTTGCCGCTGTCAGCCCCGAAGGCGCGAAGGTAGACGTAGAAGCCGAACGTCCAGTCGTCGTCACGCCGATAGCCGTCAATCGTCGTGAAGTCATTGTCGTATTCGACGAGGAAGCGGAAGCCGAGGCAGTCCGTCAAGTAGTCGATCCAGCAGCCGGCCGTGTCGAGCTCGTTCGCGCGCGCATCCCAGCGAACCTGCGGCCCCCAGGCGAGCCAGTCGCAGACCTGATGCGAGAAGGAGAGGTCGACAATCTGCATCCGCGCCATGCCCTGCTCGTCGCTCCGCATCTCCGCCGGATCGTACGGACAGGACGAGAAGTCCCAGTAGCGGTGATCCCGAAGATTGTAGCTGACGCGATACGAGAAGACCGGCGAGACGCGCTGGCGCAAGAAGAGGCTCGCGTAGGCGAAGCGGTTGTTGTCAGAGTCGTATTCGCCCCGGAGGCCCAGCGTGACGTCGTCATCCGGCCGCCAGGCAAGCCGCGCGCCCGGCACGAATTCGCACCCGTTCTTGCCGTAGTTCGGGTAGCCGGCCTCCGAGAGCCGGTGGTTGTCGTTCCCGTCCGTGTAGGAGGCCCTGTTGAACTGCGCGGCGACGTAGACGTCGAGGTCGAGAATTTCCCGCAAGTTCCCCTTCTCGTCCGCCGCGCGCCAGGCGTTGCGCCAGCCGGGCGTGAGGCCGTAGTAGGAATACGGCAGGTTGCGCGAACGGCCGGCGAACTGGTCTTCCCACGTCAGCGAGGCATCGAGGCCGTCGAAGACATACGGACGGCTCCCGCCGGCACGGCCGCTGTACCAAGCCTCCTGCGCAAGGACGTCAAGATACGGCTCGGTCATGTGCTGCCAGCCGTCATCGACCCACGCCGTGCCGCGCGCGGCGAACGTCACGCCGAACTCGCCGACCGAGCGGAACGCCGTGCCCGCGTCAACTGCCGGACGGCGCCCCGTCACGTCCGTCAGGCCGGTCTCGCTCCAGTAGGTGCCGCGATAGCCGACGCGCGGCACGACGGACAGCACGTCGCCCAGCGCGCGGAACGGCGCCGTCAGGCGGTGGTAGGTGTCGAAACGGAAGGCGTCGTACCGCGCCCAGAGGCCGGGGTTGCGCCCGAAGACCGACTGCTCGCCCGCGCCATACTCGGCGTAGTCGCGCGTCAAGTAGCCGAGCCGGTTCGCCGTCTCGTAGTTGACCGGCAGCCCGAACACGGGCATCGGGTTGACGTCAAGGTAGACCTCGGGCAGGCGGCCCGTCATGGCGTAGAACTTGTTCAGGCGGCCCGACGCCTCGACGCCGAACGAGAAGGCGTCCTCCAGATGTTCCCAGAACGCGCCGCTGTTGTCATACGCCAGCCACTGCCCCTTTCGGTTGAACAGCGTCTTGCGCTGGAAGTCCTGAAGGAAATACGAGTCGGACAGATACGTGCCGCGCAGCCGGACGACATCGCGCTCCGTCGCCTCCCACTGGTGCCGGAACCCGAAGAGGTAGCGGTCTTCGTCGACCTCGCTGCCCCAGTGACCCGAATCCCAGGCGCGCGAGGGCCCGTACTGGTGTTCGGCATCCCGGTCCCAGGCGTAATACGAATTGAACGAGCCGGAGCCGAAGCGGCCGAGGTTCCACTTCAGGTCTTCGCCGAGCGCGACGCCGTTCTTGTAGCGCAGGTCGAAGCGCGTCGCGCCCGTGAGCCACCAGGTGCTGTCCGCATGCTGCGAATCGCCGGCGATGTCGTAGCGCGTCTTCGTCAGGAGGAACGCCCCCCAGCGCCCCATGTAGCCCGGCATCCAGCTGAAGCCGCAGGCCGTGTCGAGCGGATAGTACATGTAAGGCAGCCAGAAGACGGGGATCTCGTAGAAGCGCAGCCAGGCGTTGCGGAGGATCACGTGCTCGCGCTCCTTGTATTCGAGCTCGCCCGTCACGTTCCAGTGCGTGTGGCCGACGTCGTTCGTGCAGGTCGTCGCGCACGTCGGGTCGGCGAACAGGAACGTGCCGTCCGCCGTCTTGGCGAGGTAGTCGCTACGCAGGGAATAGGGCGCGGAAACGGCCACGACATGACCGGACGCGACAGCGGCCTGCGTCACGTTGTCGGCCGCGATACGGTCGGCCGTGAAAGACAAGGTACGAGACTTCGACTCCTCCGCAACGGAACCGAGGAGCGAAGCCGCGAAGACACTCGCGAGGGCAAGAGAATTCATCATGACGCAAAGTATATCATGAGTGAGGCCCTCGCGTCCAGTCGGAAGCGGCCCGAACCCTGACGCGGGGTGCACCGAGATATTTATGCAGCCACCCCACATTTCCCGCTTGATTTTCGCATACGCATATACTATAATATA
>CAKURH010000066.1 GCA_934675625.1 uncultured Kiritimatiellota bacterium | reverse complement strand
GTTCGAAGCGTCCGTCAAAGGCGACGCTAGGCCTCGGGAAACGTCCGAAATCGCCTTAAGTTAGCGGCATTCGGGTCAGGCCTTTCATCCCCATCAATGTCTTCATCGTCGGATCAAAGCAGTCGTTCAAGTTGGCTTGATTACACGTCGTGTAGTCCTTCCGGAGATTGATGGAGCCTGACCATACGTCTTTACGTCCATCACACCCCATCACATCGCTGACGAATGTGCGGATCTGACCTTCGCTTTCGTTCCCCGTCACGACGGAATTGACGCGCAGCCAGCACGCCGGAAGCGAACATTCCTTGCGTACCCGCATCATCAGCGCGAAGCCACGCGCATTCATCATCTGCACGTCGGCATAGGGCAGCGAGACGGAGATTCCTGACACGGCCGCTGTTCCTGCCGCCTCCTGAAGAAAGGAGAGAGCCGCACTCTCTTTCGCGTCGTCAAAGTTGAGCGAAGTGTTGATATAGACTTTCCCCTCGAAGCAGCACTCATCCCGAATGACGGCCAGCAATTCGCGCAGACGGGGAATGTCCGCCAGCGGTTCGCCGCCCGTCAGGACGATCGTGTCAACGAAACGATAGGACAGGATCCGCCGGATCGACTCCTTCTGCCGCGTGAAGAAATAGTCGAGCCGAGACGCCGGATAGCGCGTCAGGTATTCTGCCTTTGTCGTGCAGAACGGACAATGATGCTCGCAGTCCCATGGCACGAACACCGTAAGTGGGCGTTCCGCCCGCCCCCACATCACACGGGTGATTTTGTCGGTTCTGTTCATTAGCACTCCTTACGCGATTCGCTTCCCAAGGAAGATCGCAATCCTCACAGGAACAAAGTCCTCGGAGGCGGATTGGGGATCACATTCGTGGTCGGCGGCATCCTGCAGCATGACCTTCTTCACCTCCCACTTCATCTGCGGCGCGTCCTTCACATAGCCGCGATTGAAGCGGATCGTCTTCAGGCCAATCGTCCGTTTGAGGTTGTATTCCGTAAAGTCGCGGTACTCGACCGTCTTCTCGCCGGACGCGATCGCATCGTAGAACTTCCCCGCCAGAACGAGGTAGCCGTCTGAACTCTTCGCTTTCAGCCGCCTCGCCTTGATGCCGTCAAGCAATTTCTGCACGGCATCCTCCTCCGCCCCCTCATCTTCCTCGACTTCGCTCCAATTCTTGACCATGAAGCGCATTTCAGGATCGTCCGGCTTGAACTCAAGCATGGCGGGATGATTGAACAAGAGATGGTATGTTTCCTCCTTGGGAGAATCTTCATCTCGGCCGATCAGGCAGTAGTCGCCAAGTTCTTCCACCGCAAGATTCTTTTCTTTCGGGAGAAGTTCAAGCGCATGAAAGAGTTCGTTGCCGACTTCCACCGCCAGCTGCTCGCTCATGCCGTCCGGCAGCTGGAGCAGATAGACAAATGGATTCTCATCATTCCTGAAAAGATTGAAACCCTTGACACCCGCTTTCTCCATCACCTCATCCGCGACATACTCAATGTACGCATGGGCTTTTAAAGTCAGTTTCCTCATTCGCATTGTCTTGTTCCTTCCTCAATATCCGTAGTCCGCAATGCACGCCTTGAGTTCCAGTGAGCTGTTGATCGCATTGTCGGGAACGAGCAGATAGCGCCACGGTTTACCGCCCGACTGCACAGCCGCATCGCTCGCGTAATGGCACCATTTTACGGCTGCATTCTTTTTCGCTTGCACAACTGCGTCTTCGACCTTGCCGACGGCCTTGACTTCGCAAAGGAACTTACCCGCATCCGTCTCGAAGACGAAATCGGGCGTGTATTCGTTCGGGCCATACCAGAGCCGCAGGTTGCTGAGCGTCGGCTTGAACCACTTCTTCACCGCCACCTCTCGCTCCAACATTTCCGAGAAGGCCCGTTCGGGGTCACTGTCAAACTTCTGCAGTGTGAAGAGGCATTTCTTAAAACCCGTGAAGACCATGCCCCGAATGTGGCTCTTCTCGCCGTCCGCGATCGCTACGTCAAACGGTCGCGGTGTCTCGTCCTCATCCACCGAAAGCGCATTGGCCTTCAGCCGAAATTCGCCTGGCTGAACCATCACGCGGTCTTCGTCCGAATCCCAAACGGCGTGTTTCAGCATTTGTGTGCGGATGCCAGCCGCCAATGACTGCACGTTGTTGCGTATGCAGTTTGCAAGCTCAGTCGGTTCGAGCCGTGCATTCAGATAGCTCACGCACGTGTCTACCAAGCGACCGACCAACTCGCCACAGGCGTCGTAGTCAATGTCGTCAAACGCCGCGATACGGGATGCGAGATCCCGGGCGTATTTCTTCAACTCCTCCGCCCAATTCTCGCCTGCCCCCTGCTGCACCTTTACGTCTCGTACCTTGCGCGTCCGCACGTAGTCATAGACGAGCCGATCATCCCTCAGGGCGTAGTTAAGCTCACCCTCATTCAGTTCAAAGTCGGTGATTCGCATTGTCGTGTTGCCCGGCGAGATGGTGATGCGCGGAATCTCGATGTGAGAGTCGCCGACCAGCGAAAGGGCATGCGCGACACACGACTCAACGTCTTCGTCGGACGGCTTGATGTCGCCTTTCCCCAGCGTCTCGGCGACCGCCTTTCGCAAATCAGCCTTGACCTCATCCGCATTCACATCAACACCTTGCACATTCGGTTCGTCGCCGCTGACCAATGCCTGAATCTTCGCCACCGCTGCCGCCGTGCCGTTGTCGAGCGGCGCCCCGTCTGCGTCCGTTGGAGAAGAAGGCAAGACAATGATGGGCTTTGCCACGACAGAAGTCTTGCTCTTGGCGGGCACATCCTTCGCCTTCATCGCGATCTGCAGAGTCCGCGCGGCGGAGATGATCGCGTCGAACTTGTCGTGCGAGACGATGGACAGCGTGTCGATCTCATCCACCCCCGTTCGTCTGCCATAGGGAAGGCGCAGACCGCGCCCGATCGTCTGTTCGACGAGATTTGCCGAGTTCGCGGCCCGGAGCGGGACAATCGTGTAGAGGTTCGTCACGTCCCATCCCTCGCTCAGCATGTTGACATGAATGACGATCTCGATCTTGTTCCCCGGTCGTTCGATATCCAAGAGTTGGGCGATGGCTTCGTCGTTGTTTGCGCCTTTCTTGGAATAGATCTTGATGACACGCTCGGCATATTGTCCGCCGTAGAACGCCGCGCTCTGAATGTATGCCTCGATCTGGTCAGCATACTTTTGGTCCGGCGCCACGACAAGAACGAAAGGCTTCACGCAGGGTACGCCATTCTTGAATGCGTATTCCGTCAACGCCGCCTTGGTCGATTGGTGGACGACCATCGCGTCCTGTAGCTTGAGATGATCAAGTTCATCCTCGCGCCCGGCATAGTTACCTTCGCGGAAATTCTGCCGCCGCACGACGGCCGGTTCCTTGACGAAACCGTCCTTCATTGCGTCGACCAGTCCGTAGCGGAAAAGGACGTCAGAAAACGTCCGCTTCCCGATACGCGGCGTTGCCGTCATCTCGATGCCAAGGACGGGTTGCATCTCGTTCACTGTCTTCGCCGCTTCGCCCGCACGGTAGTGATGCGCCTCGTCCATCAGGACAACCAGATCCTCGCGACTCTTGAGATAGTCGAAGTAGCTCATCCCCAGCGTTTCGCTCACGCGGCGGATGCGTGCGACATCCTTCTGCGCATCCTCATGCGTCTCGCCGCGCTCGTTCAGTTTCTGGATGTTGAAGATGTTGATGACGACGGAATGCCCTAAGAGATCGCCGCCTTGCTGGAGGGCGGCGCCGTTCTGGTACGTGTCGCCCGTGACGATAATCGGCTTCTGGGTCGCAAAAGCCGCCAGTCCCTTGAACACGTACTTGGGGGACCCCTCCGTGAAATCGGAAATCAACTTCTCGTAGATCGTCCTGCCGGGGGCAATGACGACGAAGTTCCGGAGTCCCTTCATGCGATAGAGGTAGGCGATGATCGCCCCCATAAGCCGCGTCTTGCCGACGCCCGTCGCGAGCGCAAAGGCGAAGGAGAGGAACTTCCAGTCGAACGTTGCGGCAGTCGGCAGTTCCACGCCCTCATAGCCGAGTGCCCGCACGGCGGCAAGTTGAGCTTCCAGTTCGTCTTCCGTTGCGCCTTTCTTGAGTCCCGCCGCCTCCACGACCTCCGCCAGTCGTTCAAGCGATGTCTTCTGCGGCGCACGAAGGCTCATCCGCTGTGCGAGATCCTTCAGGACAAGATCTTTGCTTTCCATTGTAATTCTTCCTCAAAATCAATCGAACAGTTCGCCCTGTTCCAGCGGCTTTTCGGCCATCGGCAGGTTCTTGACGTTCAGGCTGTAGTCGTCGTGCCCGTACTCGCACTTGTCGAGCACGGCCTTCGGAATCTTCTTCACCGTCAGGTTCGGCACCTTCGCCTCGCCTTTCGTGAAGCCCTTGCAGCAGACGAGAAGGCTCCGCTCTCCGCCCACGCGCTCGTTGAGCGCCACGAGATGCTTCGCCGTCATGTAGTTCGTCGTCACGTAGATGAAGTCCCGCTCCGTCGAGTGACCATGAATGAAATACTCCGTCTCGCTCGGCGCATACGTGAAACCCTCCAGTTTGCAGACGGCCTCCGCCAGCATCTCGGCGTTGTATTCCTTGTTGATCACCGCCTGCCCTAACGCATCCTCCTTGATGAGCGTCGGCGCAAGCTCGTAGAACCGATAGCCGCCGCCACCTTTCCAGTTGACGGGCTTTGAGATCCCCGTCTGATCTGCTCCGTCTACGACACCTTTCAAGCGCGGCAAACAATGTGTATAACAATGATCGCCAAGTTCAATGCCAATCCAACGCCGACCCATTTTGTGAGCGACCGCCGCCGTCGTGCCAGAGCCAAGAAAAGAGTCTAGTACCCAATCTCCAGGATCAGACCCCATCTCAAGAATTCTCTTCGCCAGCATTTCTGGCTTCTTACTATTCTTAAATTGAACCCCACCTTCTTTTGCGATCCCTGCGAAATTGATATCTGTCCAAAAATCTGTCAACAATTCGGTAGGGACTTCCTTCCCATCAATAACACGTAGCTTATTCCGGTAGAAAGATAGACATCCGCCATTCAATAGATATAATGGGCCACTATGTTCCCGTTCTACGACGATAACGGTCCATGGTTTTTCTTTTGATTCGGCGAGCTTTCTTCTCAACGATTCCGTCGGTTTATGAGGATCCCTTACTGATACAACTACGTCGGCGTGTTTTAAAGCTAACCCATCAAGAAGATTATTGCGAATAGCTTTCCAATTATCTCCCCATGTTTTCTTGGCGTCTGTCCATGAAGTGAAACCATATTGATCATACAATAGATTTGTTAGTTTCGTGAATTTCCAATTCTGCGGCGTGTCGGCTGGATTTCGAATAATCAGATCATAGTTCTCATCATATGGAACAGGAATACGTTGAGGATGATACACCATACGATTCTTGTCCTTCGCATAAAGCAAGACATAATCTGTAACAGTAAGTGGACCCGGATTGACAACTTTAAATCCTGCGGGAGAGGCACGTTTCACAGAAATCATCTGAACAAAATTGTCTCTATGAAACACCTCGTCCATTATAACCTTTAAGTAAGCTTGCTCGTTATTGTCAATCTGTACGTATATTGTTCCTGATGGATGAAGAAGCACTTTCAACAGTTCCAACCGCTCTCGCATTAGATTCAACCAGATCGAATGTTCAAGGCAATCATCGTAATGCTCAAAGGCCGATCCCGTATTGTACGGCGGATCGATGTAGATGCATTTGACCTTTCCGGCGAACTGCTGTTCAAGTGCCTTGAGGGCAAGCAAGTTGTCGCCGTGAATGAGCATGTTGTCGAAGATGTCCTTGTCGCCGTGCCGTACGGCGGCATGGTAGGATTTTGTCGGATCCTCGATCAGCACACGCGGCTCAAGCCTCGGACGCTTGTCCTTGCCAATCCACGTCAGTTCAAGTTTCGTATTCTTCGCCATTTCGGTCATTCCTTTCGCTCAACAAGCCTTCAGCAGTGATAGAGATAGGTGACGGGCTTTTTGCAGACAACAGTGATGTCGTTCGCCGTGAGGATTTCGTCGGTGAGCAACTGATTGAGATGCGTCGTGTCTGCCTTCGTGAAGAAGTCACGGAAACGCGGCTGTTCAAAGAGCAGCAAGTCGAGGATGGCCTCTGTCTTCATCTCCCGCCGTTCACGCTGCAGCAGATCGACGGCCGCGCACAGTAACTCCTGGTTCAGCCGTGCTTCTTCATCCGTCGCCCAGCCGTCGATGCAGTAGGCGTTGCGCCCTGCCATCTTGTGGAACTTGAATCCATCAAGCGGCTGATTAATGTGCTGGGCGAAGAAATTCGCGTTGCACTTGAGTCCCAGACGCTCCAGAACCTTGCACAGGAGTTCCTTGCGTTGCATCGGAAAATCATGCTCACGCAGGATGTCCTCCACATTCTGGCAGAAGACACGCGGGGTGACGAGACGGACGAAATCCGGATTCTCGTCAACGCACACCGTGAAGAAGTCGTCCGGTGCATGCCCCGGCCAGAAGAACGAGACGTTCACGCACGGTGTGTCCGCACAGGTGACGTTCTTCGGGCGGACGAGATACAGCTGCAATGTGGGCCGTTCCTGGTGGGCGCTCTTGTGGATCGCGGCCATGTACTCGCCGGAGGAACGGTTGCGGAAGCCGCGCAACGACGCATTGGTGCCAGGGTCAATCACGTCGTCGAACCGCGCGTGGATGGGTTCGGGAAGCGGCTTGTCGCCGTCTTGCGCCTCAAGCTCCGCGACCAGCGCCGCCAGACGGTCGGCGATGGAGTCGCCTTCCTTCACGTGCGGAAGCGCCGCATCGTAGTGGGGCGGCAACGAGCCGACCTTTGCGCACTTGTTTTCAAGGATCGCCGCGATCGGGCCCTGGAACTTCTTCAGCGTCGCGATGTCCATGCGGTTGATGACCTCGGCACGGATCATCGCATAGAACGAAACGTGAAGACGCGCCGTCGATGTCCGCACGATCTCACTCCCCGACGGCGGCCCCGTTGGCGTGCCGACACCGACTTCATGTCCGGCGAGATTCCACTTCTCGCTCGGATGGCGAGGATTGCCAATCACGACATCCCAGTTGACGGACTCGCTTCCGGCGATGTCGCGCAGGAGTCCGCGCAGAAGCCGCCGTGAACGGTCTGGATAGAACGGCAGGAGTTTCTTGAGGAAATCCAGTATCGTCGTACGGCTCACGTTCTCCCAAAGAGGCGTGGTGGCATACGGGAACTTGCCGGCCGTGTTGCCGTCCTCACGCGCCGTCTGTGAACCAAGGCCGCTGATGAACGCCTCGCTGACGGTCAGCGCCTGCTGACGTTTCTCCTCGGAGGAGAAATAGTCATCCAAGGAGCCGATGGTGCCGATGTCCGCATCAAGCGCACGGCGAGACCGAGCGCGCCCGGAGAGACCGCGCCCCCAGCAGTAGATCTGCTGGTAGTGGGCGGGATCGGAGGGTGAGAACTTCTGCGCGAAGTTGTCGGCAATGGACTCGTGCATGCGCAGCTCCAACATGGCGATACGCTTCATTTCACCGATGGTGTCGAGGTTCATCCAGATGCGCGGCAACAGCTCATAGCCCGGGCGGTAGCCGAACCATCGCCCCATCTGCGTGAGGGTATCCACGCACGTTCCGTCGCGTACGCGGTCGAAGTAGCTGACGACCAGTCCAGGAAGCGTCAGCCCACGCCCGATGGTGTTGCCGCCGCTCACGAGCCAGAGGTGGTCGTCCGTCAGCTCCATCGCTCCGGCGTCTTGGCTGTAGAGGGCCTGTTCTTCCTTTCCGACGGGCGTGCTGTTGATGACGATGGCGTGGACGTACTGTTGCCAACCGTCGAGAAAGTGGGCAAGGTCAGACGCAATGTCCTCAAATTTTGGGTAGTCGGAAATTTCGCCGTAGTTCTCGCTCGGCTCGTGCGATTGGTTGAAAAGCGCGTCGAATTGCGTTTTGGTAAACTGCTTCGTCTGCTCGTCCCAAACGGCGCGGCACGCCTCCGCGAAGGTAATGCGTGCTTCTGGTTCCCGACAACAAGATGCAATGAAGCCGGAAAGAATTCTCTTTGTGATACCGTGGACAGCCTGTACGTGATGGACGTTCACAATCATCGTCGTCCAGCGGTTTTCGCGTTTTGTGCGCTTCTTCTCGTCTGAAAGGGCGAGCCGCGCATGACGCCGCGCCGCCGCCGCGCAGAACGCCCAGGCGACAGCCGCCTTCAGGCTCTTCCATTCGATCTTCTCGTCCTTGTACGTACACACGAGATTGTCGTCCCAATCGAGAGTCCCGTCCTGTCGAAGGGGGGTGAGAATTTTCTGCTCTTCATCCTCGGTGATGGGACAGACGATGGACATGCGCGGCGCGATGGACGCGATGTCGTGGCCGTAGATCGCCTCCACGCCAAAGTACTGCGGCACAATCTCCAACGACTGGATGAAATCCGCATAAATGGGTGTATGCGACGGCCCCTCGTTGAGGATGTTCGCGTAGGGGGTCGCCGTATAGGCAATATAGGCGCACTTTGCGAAGGCATAGGCGTAGGAGCCCGTCTCGGAATCGGGGCCGACCAGTACGCAGACGGCGGCGTTGATGGCACTGCGTTCGCGTACGATGTCAAGGATGGATTTCAGGAGAAGGACGAATGCCCCACACGAATCGTCGCCTTCGCCCAATGCCTTGTGAAAATGCTGTGGGACAAGACATGACACTGGCGGATCCGCGAACTCTTCCATGCCGAGCATCTTCCTGTAGGCGGCCGTGTTGACAATCGTGTCTCGCAGCTTCTTCTTGCTCAACGCGCCCCTGAGCAGATCGACGACTTCACCAAAGGCCTGTGCTGCAGGGGTTTTCTCGCCGATGTCCGGCCATTTCCTCTCGCGGAGCGACAGGAACCAGTCCGCAAGAGGCTCGAAACCATGCGTTGCGCGAATCGCGTCGATACGCTCGTCAATTTCCTCTTCGGAAAGGTTGCCTTTGACGCTCGTGTTGGCATCCGGCGTGGCGTTGTCGGCCTCGTCGTCGATGATCATGACACGCATCTTCTTGATTGGCCGCATCTCGGCACTCAGCCAGGTGCGAATGCGATTGAGGCTGTTCGTCTCCTTCATTGCGACGCCCCAGTAGAGGAAGTCGCCGTCCAGTTCCGCCCCGGCAATGCTGTTCGTTCCATTGGAGGATAGGAAGTCGAGTTCATGCGAGAATTGCTTGTTGGTCGCCCCCACGTTCGCAAACTCCTCCGCGATGCGGTCGCGTGTCTGCTGGGCGAGTGCCCTGATTGCGCTCGTCAGGACGATGATGACGTTCCATCCATTGTCGGCGGCATCGAGCATGAGGCCGATGTAGTTGCGCGTCTTGCCGGACTGCACACGGCCAACGACAAGGCCGTTGCCGTGCGGCGACGCGGAGAACGTGCGATCTGCCAGAACCTCGTCAAGACGTTCGAGCGTTGCTTTGACCGCAGTAGGCGTGCGCACATCGTCGGGAATGGACGCGAGATACTGTGGAAGATAAGGCGTGTGAAGGATGGCCGGCGGCTTCGGCAGAACGGGCTTCAGCTTGATTTCCCCATACGGTACGCCCGCATAGATCTGGGCCACGACATCGAGATAGTCCGTCTGCGTCAGGTCGATTGCGGGAAGCGGCAGAAGTGCTTCCGCTTCTTCATGCGAGTCCTGCCAAATGCTTGCGGCAGTCACAATGTCAACGACCGTCGGCAAAATGTCCTGATAGTCGGCCTCCGTCAACTTCTCGCGTGGCACTCCTGTCTTCTTTGCGCGGAACACATACCATGCCAGCGACACAACCTGATTCGTCATTATCCACCTCTCTTCCCGCACGGTCTTGTTTCAGAACGACCACCTGTGCGGAAAAATAGTGTGGCGTGTTCCTGATCACCACGTCTTACGGGAGGCGTCGCCAAACGCCCTTGTCAAAACATAATGATGGAACACGCCACGTGTGGACTGCACACGTAGCGCGATCACCGTATTCCGCTTTGACAATTTACTTTGGCGAAGTTTCCCGTAAAGCGTCATACGCTGATTCGCGTACGTTGCAGTGGTTAGCTTGCGCACCCACTGCATCTCCTCGCTCCTCGTGAGCGGACGCGGCGAAGCGCGTCCCTCCCGAGTGGGGAGCCGGCCGTTTCCGATGCTACGACCGGTCTAATGTCTTACATTCTGCTCGTGATGTTTTCCTCTCTTGTTTCACGTTTTGCATTCAAGCACCTGAAAGCCGAATTTCCGTTTTCAAAGGCCATTTGTATTATATCATAATCGTAGATTGCCTTTTGGGGCGTTTCTTTCACTTACTTCGCGGGCGGAGGCGGCAGCATATCGCCCCCTTCGACATCAAGGGAACTGGCATCCGATGCGTTAAGGGTAGATATGACTTTGCGGCCTGTCTTGCGCTCGATCTCGACCTTGGCGTTCTTCGCCACGCCGTCGCCGCTGGCGGCCACCTTGTGATGCTCCATCATGTTGCGCGGCAGGGTCGCGGCGGAAATCTCTCGTGTCGATTCCTCGGCGAGCATGCTCAAGATCAGCTCCATGTTCGTCATGTTGTCACGGAGATTCTGTTTTTTAAGCCCCTTAAACCGCTTGTACTCTCCGGCGGTCATGCCCGCCCATGTCTTGTAGATTGTATTCGTGAGGCTTGCGTATTCGCGCTCGTCCTCCACGCCACGTGCCTTCCACTCGTCCGTCAGTTCCTTGCGGATTTCAATCGACTTGAGACGACGGGCAATCCACTTTTCGGAATAGCCGAGACGCCGATAATCTGCCAGCGCCTGTTGAATGGAAAGTTCAGGGTCTTGAATCTGGTCGAGGCGTTCAGCCGCGACCTTTGCCATCCACACCTTGAATGGTTCAGCCTTTGGCGACGGAATGGACTGGATGAGGCGGAACAGTTGCTCTTGGTCAGCGACATCTGTCAAGTAGAACTTGCCGTCCGACGCTTTCAATTTCAGTTGGTTACAATTTGTAACCGACTGATTCCCTTCTTTCTTCAAACGGTTTTTCAGTACTTTCCAATAGTTTCGCGGATTCTCGCTGTCGGTCAGCACGGCCACGACATCCACAACGGAAAAGTACCACTTCTCAGCCTCGCCGTCCCAGATGGAACGGATCTTGCGGTCGCCGAAAATCTTTATTATTTCCTGTTTTGACATTGCTTCCCCTCCTGTCGTCACTCGCCAACGAACTCCCATTCGTCCACTTTTGCCGAATCACGCATTATCCATTGTCTTTGCTGCCGCAATTATACCATAAATCGCCGTTGGCTTTTGGCCGGGTGCCGGCCGGCGCGAACCGCCGCGAATCGCGCGCCGGCGCTTCGCAAGACGGAATCAGACCTCCAAAGCATCGAGAAAGCCCTCGATGAGTTCATCAACCTTGCGCCAAGTCTTGATCGCCTTCACCCAGCGGTCGGGAATGGCCTCGAAGCCGTAGTGCGCGCCGGCAATCTGCCCGAACACCGCCCCGATGGTATCCGAATCGCCGCCCAGGTTGACGGCGGCGATCAGCCCCTCCTCGAAGCTCGCTGTCGTGTTGAACGCCCAGAGCGCGGCCTCCAGCGTTGAGACGGCCCAGCCCGAGTTGTTGACTTCTTCTCTCGTCTTGAATTCGCTCCGCGCCGTCGTGCGCTTTCCGGCCATGTGTTCGTCCAACACCGCTGCGAAGCGATTGACGACGGCTCGCACCCGCGCCGAGGCGTGCGTGAGGTCGCTTACCTCATGCAGGATCTCCGGCCGCTTGAGCGCGCGGGCGATGAGGTAGCTCGGAGCAAACCGCATGATCGAGCCGTTGCCTTGCGATTCCTCGGTGCCGTTCACGAGCGAGCCGCGTCGGAGCGCCAGACCCGCCGTATACGTCGCGCCGCCGACGTCGAACGCCTGTCCGTCCTTGCTGGAGAGGTAGCCTTCATAGAGCCACCGCACGAACGTCTGGCCGATGTCCGCGAGGTCGTAGCCGCCCTTGCGGACAAACGAGTCCATCACGCACAGGGCCATCGAGGAGTCGTCCGTCCAGTATCCGGCCGGAAGGTTGAAGACGGGGCACGGCTCCATCTCTGTGATCCACGGGTGGCCGTCCTTGCTCGTGAACTGTATGGGACTTCCGAAGGCGTCGCCCACGATGAGTCCCCACAGCATTCCCTTTTCCTTGTTTCTGTTCATTTGTTTTTTCCTTTCTTCTTTCCTTTTTGGCTATATGAGTTTTGTTTACAGATTGGCGTTGGCCTTTCGGCTTATGTTTAGGGGTTGATTCTCCTGCGGTACAGTTTCGCGGGGGCGTGGGCGCGACCGCCGAGGTCTTCCCACTCGCCCTCGCACACTTCCAGAAGCGGCTCCTTCGTCTGCGTGAGCTGGCGACGGAAGCTTGGGATGTTGGCCGCGCTGACGGAGTCGCGTGTGAGGTACTGGTAGACGTCGATGTAGTTGGAAAGCGTGAACTTCTCCGGCAGGAAGAAGAACACGAGCTTCTTCGTGTCAAACGACAGCATCCGCAGAAACGCCTGCGCGATGATCTTCGCATGGTCGAACGCCAGCGGATTGTCCTCGACCGACAGGACCGTGCCGCCGCCGAGATCCTCCTCGCGGTAAGAGCCGGTCAGGCAGAACGCCGGTTTTCCGTCCTCGTGGAAGGGGAGATTGAACCGTTCCTGCCTGATGGTGGGCGACTTGAGGAGAAGCCACCGCGCACTCGCCGCATCGTCGCCGCCCTTGACGTGGCAGCCCTGTCCGCGCTTGTGGACGGAGACGAATGCGTTGGAAATGATCCACGCCCTCATGTCGCGGTCGGGCTTCGAGAACACGCCGATGGGAATGAGACGGTCGGCCTCAAGCGCCGTCTCCTCGCGAAGTTCGCGCCTCGCACCTTCGTCCACTGTCTCCGTCGGGCGGATGAAGCCGCCCGGCAGTGCCCAGCATCCCTCGAACGGCCATTGCCCGCGCTTGATGAACAGCACCTCAAGGGCGAACTCCGGGTTCTCCCGCCACTGGCCCTCGCCGAGTTCGCTGTAGGCAGGGCGTACGGCGACAATGTCCGCCGTCACGCTTGGCTTTGGGTACTTGCCGAGCGTCTTGCGGTATTCTTCGATCTTCTTCTTGTCGTCTGGTGACTGAGACATCATTGCTTGCCTTTCACGAAAGGCCTTATGAGGATTGACGGCGGATATTATATCATATTGCTCTTTGCGCCACAAGGTGGCTATGGCGAACATGGCATCAGCTGCATCGGTGGCCCGTCGCACGCATCCTGTCGCTTGCCGACGTGCGGCGCGTTTCGGGGCAACGGTGCTCCCGCCTCCGGGCGGGCGACTTGGGCGTCCTGCGCGGGAAGGCCTGCATATCCCCCTGCGAAGCAGCCCGAAGGGGCAGCTATGCGGGGTGCACTTAACGCGGAGGAATCGGAGATTGGGAGACGCGGAGGCGCGAGCCTCAGACGGTCAAGACGGCATCGATCTGACTTCAGGCTTTGTGAATCACGTAAAGACCTCCGTGTCTCCGCCACTCCGCCATCTCCGTGTTCAGCGAAAGCAATCTTGTTGCTGAGGCGGCGCAAGCCGCCTTTGGCCCGGAGGAGCCGACAGTCGCACGAGAGGAGCGAAGGGATCGCCTGTCGCCTCGGTGTTCTCGCTTGCGGAAACACATTTTGCCGAGGGGAATGTCTTGTCACGTTCGATTGACTGACGTGTGGCGACAGGTGCGATTCCCGGAGCGACGGGTCGGGCGATCTGTCGGGCCGACGGGCCAAGATGCGAACAACTAAAAATCATCATGTGAAATGGTCGGACCGACGAGATTTGAACTCGTGACCTTTTGCACCCCAAGCAAACGCGCTACCAGGCTGCGCTACGGTCCGACAAGGACTTGAAGCCGACGAGCCAGATTCTGAAATTTGGTAGCGGGGGCTGGATTTGAACCAACGACCTTCAGGTTATGAGCCTGACGAGCTACCAGGCTGCTCCACCCCGCAATCTGGCGTCCTCCTTCCCATGTGGCGGGGCTGGCGGGAGTCGAACCCACAACCCTCAGATTCGTAGTCTGATGCTCTATCCAGTTGAGCTACAGCCCCAAAATCGAAAACGGTGCGTAGTATACTCTTTTTTCGGATTGCGCGCAAGGGGGGTGCTGAAAATTTGTCTCACACGCGGGAAAAGCGCGAAAAACGGACGGAAAACGAGTGTCTTTGGGGCGGCGCGCGCGAAGGGTGACGAGGTTGTCGTCCGCGCGACGTCCCGATTATGGTATAATACTAGCCGCTTATGAAGAGGAAGGACAGTTTGAGCGGGCTTGCACCGAGGGCCGTCGGCGCGCGGAAAGGCGTGTGGCGGTCATGATTGCGTTTCTCGCCAGCCTGCTGATTGCGACCAACGCGACGCCGCACGAGCTCGTGGCGAACTGCCGCGCGATGATTCCGGCGAACGTCGAGCTTTCGGGGCGGCTTGTCCTGCGCAACCGTCGGGGCGTCGTCAAGGCTGAGCACGGCTACGTCCTCACGCGTGCGGCGGGGAAGACGTCGCTTGCGGTCGATGGCCGCCCTTACGCGCCGCCGGCGGACGCCGCGCGCGCGGCGGTGGGCATCCTCGGGACGGACGTGACGTGGAGCGACCTCTCGCTCGACTATCTTTGGTGGGACGACGTGTCCTTTGACGCGGAACGCGAGGGCGAGACGGTGCATGGGCAGGTTTGCGCCGTCGTCGTGCTGCGGAAGGGCGCACGGACGGTGCGGGCGTGGATTGACCGCAAGACCGGCGCGCTTCTGCAGGCGGAGGAGTTTGACGGCGATCGGCGCATCCGCCGACTCTGGGGCGCGCGCCTCAAGAAGTTCGGCGACCGTTGGATGGCGAACGTCTTGGAGGTCGAGACCGAGGGGTCTGGCCATCGTACAAAAATCACCGTGGAGGAACTCAAATGAAAAAGCTGATCAAGTTCGTTTTCTGGACGCTGGTCGTCCTCGTGCTGCTGGCCGTCCTGCTCGTCGCCACGCTGCCGCTGTGGCTGGGCCCGGTGGCGCGGCCGATCGCCAACAGGGTCGCGCCGACGATCACGAAGACCGACTTCAATCTCGGCCACCTGTCGCTCAACCCGTGGGCGGGGCGGCTGGAGGTCGGCGACGTGCAGATCGGGAATCCGGCGGGCTATTCGGAACCGCGCGCCGTCGCGCTCGGCAGCCTGACCGTCGTCGCCGACGTGCCGTCCGTCTTCTCGGACTGCATCCATGTGCGGGAGGTGACGCTGACGGACTGCTTCGTCTCCTACCTCTACGGCGGCGAGAACAACGTCGACAACCTGACGCAGCTTCAGATGAACGTCGCGGGCGGAAAGGAGAAATGCGAGGCCGCGCAGCGCCGTCAGGAGGCGGTGGATGAGGAAGCCGCGCAGAAGGCGGCGGAGGCGCCCGTCGAGGCGGTGGAGGATTCCGAACCGGCGCGGCGGCTCGTCATCGACCGGCTCACGATCTCGGGCGTGCGCGTGAAGCTGCAGATGCTGACGATTCCTGTGCCGACGATCACGCTGACGGATCTCGGCAAGAAGTCCGGCGGCGTGACGCTGACGGAACTGACGGCGCAGGTCTGGGACGCGGTTCTGAAGAGCGCCACCAAGGCCGGCGACGGCGCGGCGGCGCTGGGCGGGCTCATCAACACGACGGCCGGGGATTTGGGCACGGCCGTCAAGGACGCCGGGAAGGCGACGGGCGAGTCGCTGAAGACGGCGACGGACACGCTCCAGTCGGCGGCCGGTTCGACTGTCGACGGCGTGAAGCAGCTGGGCGACGACGCGAAGAAGACGGTCGACGCCTTCCGGCAGATGTTCAAGGATCTCAAGAAGTGAGGTAAAGACCTCAAGTCAGGAAAGACAGAAGAATGCTAAAGAAGAACATGGCTACGAAGAAGAAAGACCGCCGCGTCGAGATGTCCGTCGAGGGACTGAAGGAAGACTACGCCTGGCACCTGCGCTACACGCTCGCGAAGGGCGACACCCACGCGACGCCGCGCGACCGCTACACCGCGTTCGCGACCGCCGTCCGCGACCGCATCGTCGAGCGCTGGATCTCGACGCAGGAGGAATACGGCCGCCAGAACACGAAGCGCGTCTACTACATGTCGCTGGAGTTCCTGATCGGGCGCCTCCTCGGCAACAACGTCATCAACCTCAAGGCCGACCAGCTCTGCCGCGACGCCCTGAAGGACTACGGCATCAACTGGAACGACCTGCGCGACTACGAGACCGACGCGGGCCTCGGCAACGGCGGCCTCGGGCGCCTCGCCGCATGCTACCTCGACTCGATGTCGACGCTCGACCTCGCGGGCATGGGCTACGGCCTGCGCTACGACTACGGCATCTTCCGCCAGCGCATCGTGAACGGCTGCCAGGTCGAGGAGCCCGACCACTGGCTGAAGGACGGCTACCCGTGGGAGATGGCGCGTCCCGAATACGCGCAGCACGTCCACTTCGGCGGCCATGTCGAGTGCCGCACCATCGGCGGCCGCCAGACCTGGCACTGGGTGCCGGGCGAGACGGTGCAGGGCGTCCCCTACGACCTGCCGGTCGTCGGCTACTGCAACGCCGTGAACTCCCTGCGCCTCTGGTCGGCGAAGGCGGTCGACGACTTCGCGCTGGACGACTTCAACAAGGGCGACTACGTCAAGTCCGTCGAGACGAAGGTGCTCGCCGAGAACCTGACGAAGGTGCTCTACCCGAACGACAACACGTCCGCCGGCAAGGAGCTGCGCCTCCGCCAGCAGTACTTCTTCGTGAGCTGCTCGCTGCAGGACATCCTGCGCCGCTACCGCCGCCTCAACAAGACGTGGGACACGCTGCCGGACAAGGTGTTCATCCACCTCAACGACACGCACCCGACGCTCGTCATCCCCGAGCTGATGCGCATCCTCATCGACCTGGAGGGGCTGGACTGGGACAAGGCGTGGGACCTCACGCGCCGCGCGACGGGCTACACGAACCACACGATCCTTCAGGAGGCGCTGGAGAAGTGGCCGGTGCCGATGATGGAGCGCCTGCTGCCGCGCCACCTGCAGATCATCTACGAGATCAACGGGCGCTTCCTCCAGCAGGTGAGTTCGCTCTATCCGGGCGACATCCAGAAGCTCCAGCGCATGTCCCTCATCGACGAGGGCGGCTCGCGCTACGTGCGCATGGCGAACCTCTGCCTCGTCGGCACGTCGTCGGTGAACGGCGTCGCCGAGCTGCACACGAAGATCCTGAAGAAGAGCCTGTTCAAGGACTTCTACGAGCTCTGGCCGGAGAAGTTCCACAACGTGACGAACGGCATCACGCCGCGCCGCTGGCTCCTGAAGGCGAACCCCATGCTCGCGCAGCTCATCACCGAGGCGATCGGCGACCGCTGGATCACGCACCTCGACGACCTGAAGGGCCTCGAGAAGTTCACGGGCGACGCGGCCTTCCTCGATGCGCTCGCGAAGATCAAGAAGTCCAACAAGGGCCAGCTCGCGGCGTGGACGCAGAAGACGCTCGGCATCGAGCTGAACCCCGACGCGATCTTCGACGTGCAGGTGAAGCGCCTGCACGAGTACAAGCGCCAGCTCCTGCTCGCGCTCTACATCATCGTCATGTACAACCGGCTCCTCAACGACCCGACGTACGACCCGAAGCCGCGCCAGTTCATCTTCGCGGCGAAGGCGGCCCCCGGCTACTACATGGCGAAGCTCATCATCCGCTTCATCCACGGCATCGCGGGCGTCGTCAACGCGAACCCGAAGACGCGCGACCGCCTGCGCGTCGCGTTCCTGCCCGACTACCGCGTCTCGCTCGCCGAGAAGATCATGCCGGCGGCGGAGGTCTCCGAGCAGATCTCGCTTGCGGGCATGGAGGCCTCGGGCACGGGCAACATGAAGTTCATGATGAACGGCGCGCTCACGCTCGGCACCTACGACGGCGCGAACGTCGAGATCAACCAGGAGGTCGGCGACGCGAACATGTTCCTCTTCGGCCTGCGCACGGAGGATGTCGCGAAGCTGCGCCCGACCTACGTCTCGCGCGACTACTACCGGAAGGATCCGGAGATCAAGCTCGCGCTCGACATGATCCGCGAGAACGTCTTCTCGCTCCTGGAGCCGGGGCTCTTCGAGCCGATCCTCCGCTCGCTCCTCGACTACAACGACTACTACATGCTCCTCGCGGACCTCAAGGACTACTGCCGCGCGCAGGATCTCGTCGACAGGACGTACCGCGACGCGAAGAAGTGGAACCGGATGTCGCTCGTCAACATCGCGCGCTCCGGCCGCTTCTCGTCCGACCGCGCGGTGATGGAGTACGCGAAGGACATCTGGCACGTCGAACCCGTCAAGTTCGGGGCATAGAAATCCGACATGAGCTTCAACCCAGAAATCGTTTTACACCATGAAATGGACTAAATCGCTCATCCAGACGCTCCGGGAAGACCCCGGCGACGCCGAAATCGACTCCCACAAGCTGATGGTTCGCGCCGGCCTCATGAAGAAGGTCGCGGGCGGCCTCTACTCCTACCTGCCGCTCGGCATGCGCGTCCTCAACAAGGTCACGCGGATCGTCCGCGAGGAGATGGATCGCGCGGGCGCGCTGGAGATCGTCATGCCGATCCTCCAGCCGGCCGAGCTCTGGAAGACCTCGGGCCGCTGGGAGGCGATGGGCCCCGGCATGTTCCGCCTGAAGGATCGCGCGGCGCACGACTATGCGCTCTCGCCGACGGCGGAGGAGATTGTGACGGACGTCGTCAACGGCGTTGTCTCGTCCTACCGCCAGCTGCCCGTCACGGTCTACCAGATCCAGTGGAAGTTCCGCGACGAGATCCGCCCGCGCTTCGGCCTCATGCGCTCGAAGGAGTTCCTGATGAAGGACGCCTACTCGTTCGACACCTCGCTGGAGGCGGCGGACGCGAGCTATTTGGCGATGTTCGAGGCGTACAAGCGCGTCTTCGCGCGTTGCGGTCTGAAGGCCTACCCGGTCGAGGCCGACACGGGCGACATCGGCGGCAAGTTCTCGCACGAGTTCCACGTGCTCGCGGACGCGGGCGAGGACGGCATTGCGTTCTGCGACGGTTGCGGTTACGCGGCGAACCTGGAGAAGGCGGAGAGAGAGGTAAAAGGGAAGAAGGAAGAAGGAAAAAGTGAGGAGCCGTGTCCGCCGTGCACGCCGGCGCCGACGCCCGCGAAGTCAATCGAGGACATGGTGAAGTTCTTCGGCGTGCCCGCGACGAAGATGGTGAAGACGCTCGTCTACGTGGCGGACGGACAGCCCGTCCTCTTCTGCGTGCGCGGCGACCGCGAGCTGAACGAGGTCAAGGCGAAGCACCTCGTCGGCGCGAAGCGGTTCGAGCTCGCCGACTTCGAGACGGTGCAGAAGGTGACGGGCGCGCCGGTCGGCTACGCCGGCCCCGTCAAGCCGCCGGTGGACGTGCCGATCTACGCCGACCTCGACCTGAAGGGCGCGAAGGGCATGATCACGGGCGGCAACCTGCCGGACGAGATGGATCTCAACAACGTCGACTTCGACCGCGACTGCAAGATCGCCGCCTACGCCGACCTTGTCGTCGTGCGGGACGGCGACATCTGCCCGCACTGCGGCAAGCCGATGGTCATCAAGCGCGGCATTGAGGTCGGGCACGTCTTCAAGCTCGGCACGAAGTACACGGACGCCTTCAAGGCGACGTTCAAGAATGCGGAGCTCCAGGACAAGGTCATGGTGATGGGCTGCTACGGCATCGGCGTCTCGCGCACGGTCCAAGCCGTCATCGAACAGAGCCACGACGCGAACGGCATCGTCTGGCCCGCGTCCGTCGCGCCGTATCAGGTCGTCATCGAGAACCTCGACCCCGACAAGGCCGAGGTCACGCAGGTCGCGGACGAGCTGGAGGCTGCGCTGGAGGCGAAGGGCGTGGACGTGATCGTCGACGACCGCGCGGAGCGTCCGGGCGTCAAGTTCAAGGACGCCGACCTGATTGGCTTCCCGGTGCGCGTCGTCGTCGGCGCGAAGGGCCTCGCGAATGGCGGGGTCGAGGTAAAGCGCCGCGACCAGGACAAGTCGCAGACTAAAGTCGTGCCCGTCGCCGAAGCCGCCGCCGCCGTCATCGCCGCGCTCGGCTGAGCGTGGCGAGGCGCCAGTCGCGCATCGTGACGCCGTAGCGGCGCTTGAAGAGATCCTTCAGGTAATTCGCGTTGGCGAAGCCGCAGGAGGCCGAGATCGCGTCGATCGTGTCGTTTGTGTGCGCGAGGCGGTCACGGACGTCTGCGAGCTGCTGGTCACGGATGGCGGCGCTCACCGAGACGCCCGCAATCGCCCGGAAGCGGAGGTCGAGAAGCCGCCGCGAGACCTTGAGTTGGCGCGCGACGTCGGCGGGGCCGATGCCGTGCCGCGCATTCTGCGCAATGTAGGAGAGCGCCCCCTGCACGAGGACGCCCGCCGGCGATTCGTTGCGGGTGCTGTTGCGTGCGCTGATGTTGAGAATCGGGATTTCCGTGTGCCGGGGAACGTCCGCCTTTCCCGCGAGGAGGTCGTTGAGCCGGGCCGCCGCGAGGTAGCCCTGTCGCTCGTGGTTCGGATGGACGCTGGAGAGCGTCGGCACGCAGGACTCGTCGATCACCTCGTCGTCGTCCACGCCGAGAATCGAGACGTCGCGCGGAATGCGGAGGCCGAGGACGCGGCAGTTTTCGAGGATGGTCAGCGCCTGGTCGTCGCAGGCGACGAAGAGCGCCATCGGCTTCGGCAGGGCCGAGACCCAGGCTTTGAAGTCCTCGAAGTCGTCCGCGTCCAGCGGTGGGTGCGCATAGCGCGCGCAGGCGAAGCCCTGGCGCGCCAGTTCGGCGGCGAAGGCATCGCCGCGCCGCGCACTCCACGTCCGTCCGCGAAAGTCGGGCACGTAGCCGAAGGACTTGTAGCCGCCTTGGCGGAGAAAGAAGCCCGCCGCCTCGGCGCCGACCGATTCGGTGTCCGTGTTGATGAACGAGACGGGGGCATTCCGCTCTTCGAGCGCGGGCTGGTCACGCACGTCGACGGCGACGATCGGGATTGGCTGTGCGGCGATTTCGGCGATGGAGGCGTCGAGGCGGCTGTCGGGCGCGCACATGCCGAAGACGATGCCGTCGATGCCCCAGTTGCGGTAGCGCGCGACGTTCTCCAGCCCGAACTCGTCGGAGTCGCGCTTGATGCGGATGTCCCAGTGCGTGCCGGTCTCGGCGAGATAGCGGTACAGCCCCTGCAGCGTCCGCTGCCCAGCCTGTGTCGCGAGCCGCAGCGCGACGACGATGCGATGGTTTTTCTGTCGTGTCATCTTTGGCGGCTTTTGGTTTCGGGACGTTTGCATGCGCCTGGAGGGTGGATTGAGTTCGGAACTGTCCCGTTCGGAACTGCGCATTTCCGAACAAAAGGGGATTATATCATCTTTCGCGATACGCTGGCAAGGCCGCTCTCGTTGGATAGTTGCCCGGGGGTGCACCGAGATATTTATGCAGCCACCCCACATTTCCCGCTTGATTTTCGCATACGCATATACTATAATATACG
>CAKURH010000065.1 GCA_934675625.1 uncultured Kiritimatiellota bacterium | reverse complement strand
AAAACCGCGCGGAGAATACGCGTCCGAGGAGGTCAAATGAGCCTTAAGTTAGCGGCATTCGGGTCTGACACTTTTGGACGCTCAGTAAAACATGACCGCCCACTTGTGCGCGGGATTGAATGCCGACTCGCCTTTCGCCGCATGGGTTGCCGTCAATTTCGCATAACGGATGCGCAGCGGCTTCTCGAAATCGACGAACTGCTCGACGGGATTGGCCAAGATGTTCCCGAACTCGCCGCGCGCGACGACATCGCCCCAGCGAACGCCGTCTTCGCTCAGCCGAATCTCCCACTTGTCGGGCAGATTGCCAAGATTGTGCCTCGGATCGAACTTGAACCCGCGCACAAGCCCCGGATACTTCCACTGCGCGACAAGCTCGTTCGGAGCCGATCCGGCGGCGACCGTCACTTCGACGCCCTCGTTGACGAAATACTTCCGCAACGGAACCGCATCAGGCTCCAGCGGGACTTCGGGCGCGAACCGGAGGGCGATGCGTTCGACGAACGCGCCCGGCTTCGCTTCGGTCACGACGAGACGGAATCGGCGCGCCGTCACGTCCGGGAAGCGCTCGATGCGGCGGTAGCCGACTGTCGCGGACTCGACAAGCTGCGTCCAGACGCCGTCCCTTTCGCATTCGAACCGCCAGGACGCGATCTTCTGCCCCTGCGTCAGACACTCCCTCACGTCGACGGCGTTCACGGCCGCAGCGTGCGCAAGGTCGATCTGGCAAGCGCCCGGCGTGCGCCAGACGGTCGCCGCGTCCGACGCGTAGTCGATGGCGTTGAACCGCTTGACATAATCGCCAAACTCCTTCAGCCGCTTCACATCGTCATTGCCCACAAGCCCGTCCCGGTTCGGCGCGATGCCGAGATTCAGCACACAGCCGCGCCCGACGCTTGAGAAGTAGATGTCCACCAGTTCCGAAAGCGGTTTCGGCGCATCCTTTTCGTGCCAGAACCATCCCTTGCGCAACGGCGTGTCACATTCGGGCGTCTCCCAAAAGCCGCGCGCCGTGACGTAGTTGACCGCCGTCGGCGCATAGCCCGACTCGTTTCCGACCCACACCGCCGAATTCGGACCTTCACCGCCGAAAGCGACCGCATCCGGATAAAGCTCGTGCAGGCGTTTCAGCAGCTCCGAGATGCGGTAATACGCCCAGGGCGAGACGGCCAGCCTGCGCCGCTCGCACGCGCCGCCATACCAGCCGTCCCCGCCGTTGGCGCCGTCCAGCCAGATCTCGGAGATCGGCCCGTAGCTCCTGAACAGCTCCTCGAACTGTCGGTGATAGTAGTCCGTGTACGCCGCCGTGCCGTAACTGGCCTGATGGCGGTCCCACGGCGAGAGGTAGACCCCGAAGCGCAAGCCTTTCCTTCGGCACGACTCCCAAATCATCTTCACGACATCGCCCGTGCCGTCCTTCCACGGCGTGTTGGCGACCGTGTAGTCCGGGTTCAGCGGCGACGGCCACAGGTTGAAGCCGTCGTGGTGCTTCGTGACCATCACGACGCGCCGAATGCCGGCCGCTGTCATCGCATCCACCCACTGATCCGTATCCAGCCGGGTCGGATTGAAGACGGCGGGCGGCGTGTCCCCGTATCCCCACTCCTTGTCCACATAGGTGTTCAGTCCGAAGTGGACAATGGCCATGATGCCATCTTCCAAGTGCTCCAGCTGCCCTTTCGACGGCACGACAGCCGCCTGCGCACAGGCGGCGGACAGCACGAGCGCGCAGACGACGCCCACTTTCATTCCATGCATGTTTTTTTTCCTTTCTTTCAGGTCTTGCATTATACCAAAAACACGAACCTGCACGTCAGTACCGGTGCCAGTCGAACGGCGGCACGGACACGCCCCGGTAAGCGAACGGCTTGTCCGTGTGGTTGACGACGACCTCCGCGCCGTTCGCATAGCCCGTCCGCGTCACGCCCGGCGCGAGGAGTCCGTGATCCGTCATGAAGACGAGCTGGAGATCCGAAAGCCGCGCATACTCGTCTGCGCCTTTCTTCACGGCCGTCACGGCGTTCCCGAAGTTCTCGTCCGTGTCCAGCGTCAGGTCCTCCCTGCCCATCCACTGGAATCCCGTCACGAAGGCCGAGTGCAGGTAGAACATCGGACGACCGCCGAACTCGACGAGCGCGAGGCGCGTTTCGCGATCCTTGATCGTGTAGTTCGTGCACGCCGTGAACGGGCCCGAAAGGATGATGCCGTTGTAGACGAGCTGCCACAGCGGCACGATCCGGTCGACGAGCGGATGCGGCCGCGCGCCCGGCTGCGCATAGGAAATGTAAAGCGCGTAGTCGAGCGAGCCGGCGGCGAAGTCGAATCCGCCCTCGCTGCCGCAGCCGCCCATCGTCCGCCGTGCCGCGCGCTGGATCAGGTCGACGTAATGCGCGGCCTGGCGCTTCGTCAGGGGATGGCGCGGATCGAAGCAGGCGCGCGGCGTGGTGATCGAGAGGACGTCGATGTAGTGAAGGCCACGAAATCCGAGCGAAGCGATCCGGCCGAGGTCTTCCGAGGCGAAACGCTCCCACGCGCGCTGCGGACAGAGGTTGTACATCCGTCCGCCCGACCAGCAGGAATTCTTCGACAGCGATCCGTCCCGGTTCTTGATGACAAACTCCTCGTCCCAGCAGTCCGCAATGCGGTAGGCGTCGGAATGGTTGTTGTGGCAGACGATCCGGTAGCCCAGCGCCCGCGTCTCGGCGATCAGGCTCCGCAGCGCAGTTTCGCCGCCCAGCGCGGGCTCGACGGGGAAGACCTGCGGATAGCGTCCGTCATGGCCCATGCGGTTCCATCCGACGAGGCAGAACTCGGCGTCCTTGACGCCCGCCGCCTTGCATGCGCGCACGAATTCGCCGACGCGCGCGAACGTGACGGCGACCTTCAGCGGCGGTTCGTTGGACGGCGTCTGCTCCTCGACCGGCGGCGGCACCGGCTTCCACGCCTGGCGGATGCGCACCTCGACAGACTTCGCCACCGCCGCGAGATCCGGCTGCTCCCGCAGACGCGCCGCAATCGGCCGCACGTCGCCGCGTGCAAGCCGCCGGCTGCGATAGGCCGCCGCCATCTGCGGATAGCCCGCCTCCGGCGGCAGTTCCTCAAACGAGACGCGAATGTCCTCCTCCGCAGGGCAACCGCCCAGCATGAACCGAAGCGCGACGGAATACGTCCCGTCCTTCACGCGCACAACCGTCTTGTAGCTCCACGGAAGGCCGTCCACGAACGCGACGAACGTCTTGCGCGGCGTCTTCATCCCGAACATCGGCATCATCGCGGCACCGAGCGCGCATTCGCCGTTCGTCGGGCAGGTGAATTCGCCGTAGAAGCCGTTGGGCAGGACGAAGAAGCCCGGCTCGCCGACCCGCGCCGTCGCGAAGTCCGGCACAACCTCCACCCAGTCGGCCGCGCCGACAGACGGCGAGGCGACGACAAGGGAACCGTCCGCAAGCGGCCGACGCGCGCGTTCAACGCGCCCATCGCGGGACACGGTGATCGTGGCGGATTCCGCAAAAGCCTGTCCGAAGACGAGGGCGGAGCAGAGCAGAAACAGGCACATCTTCATTTCGGATCGTGAACGTAAAGCTTTTCGGGGTCGCAACTGACGCGAATCGTGTGTCCATCGCAGGAGAACGTCACGTCGCCATGGACATTCGTGCAGTACGTCTTGCGGATGCCGCCTCTGTCCACGTGCTTTTCGAGCACTTGCCGCCCGCGCACCATCATCCACGGCAGGTTGCCGAGCGAGCCGACCGCCACGACCGGCTTCGGGCTCATCGCCGCGATGTCCGCCCAGATCTCCGGGTCGCCGTGGCCCGGAAGGACGATCGCGTCCGCGCCCCACGTCCCGTTCTGCTCATGATAGGGACGGATGTATTTCTGCACGTACTGCTTGCCCGCATTGTCGCCGCCGATGTAGAACGTCCGCTCGCCGACCTTGATGCGGATGGCCGTCGAGTTCGCGTTGAGCAGGTGATGGAACGGGAAGTCCGTCACCGACGACTTCTTGAAGTCTTCGATCGCCTCGCAGTAGAAGTCTCTCGGCGGCCAGACGACCTCACAGGAAACGCCCGGCTCGTCCCAGCCCAGCTTCGTTCCGACGCGCGTGTTGCGGACAAGGCCGCCGGGATGCTCCTTCTCCCAGTCAGCCATCGCCTTTTGCGCAACCTCCAGCTCCCGCGCGTAATGGAAGCCCAACGGCTTTCCGTCCGACGGCACGAACGAGTTGTCGTAGACGCGCCGGATCGGGAAGTTCTTCCAGAGCCAGAGGAAGCCGCCGAAATGGTCGGCATGGTAATGCGAGATGATGACGCCGTCGATCTCCCGGATGCCGTGCGCGACCAGCCACGGGGCAATGATGTCCTTGCCGTTGTTCTTCGCCTTCTGCCCCCGGAAGTCGCCGTTGCCCGTGTCGAAGAGATAGGTCTTGCCGGAGGGCATCCGGATGACCACGCACAAGCCGGCACCGCCCACCATGCAGTCCGGATTCAGGGCCGTGACGGAAAACTCCGCCCTGCCCGTCCCTCTCTCCTCGGCTGTCGCCGCGTCGCCCTTCAGCGCAAGGGCGGTTGCGCCCGCCCCTGCCAAAAACTCCCGTCTGTTCATTGTCTCTCTGTCTCCTCTTGTTCTTAACGGATGATGACCGCCAGACCGCGCCTCGGCACGTTCAGCACTAGCGCATCGCCGACTTTCGTCACCGTAAGCGTACGCCCCTTGGCATCGACCGACGGACTGACCGTCCAGACGGCATCCTCGTCTGCCGCGAGGCTCGTCGCACGGACGATCGGATACGCGCCGCCGGGCAGGGTTGCGACAGCGTCCGGCAGACGAATCGTCGCGCCCGCACCGCAGGCAAGCGCCCCATCGACCGTCAGCGTGGAGGCCGCGCGGTCGGCAACGGCAACCTCGACTGTCGCGGCGTCGAGCGTCAGCCCCTCCGAGGCCGTGCACGCCAACGTGCCGCGCCCGCCCAACGTCACGCCCGTGGCCGACGCAAACGCCGCCGGCAGCGTCAGCTTCGCCGCCGCGTCCACGCAGACGCGCGCCCCCGTCGCGACCTTCAGCGTCTGCGGCGCGAGAAGCCCGGCCCCCAGCCGGAACGTGGCGTCCGCCGCGACGTCCAGCAATTTCGGCGCGGATGCCGCCGGCTCGCCGTCAACGCAAAAGTCGTTAGTCCAGACGAGCGTGCCCTCGTCGACGAACAGCATGCCCGGCGAACTGTATTTGGAAGGGTCGTCCGTCTCCGCCAGCGCGGACGTCACCGTCAGCTCGCCCGCCCCTGCCTTGTGCAGCTTGTTGTGGTAATTGCCCTGCTGCCGCCATGTCCCGATGCGCGCAACCGACAGGCTGACGCCGTCCGCGACGGACAGGACGCTGTCGCGCTTCGCAGTCGAAACCGTCGGCAGATAGAGGCTGGGCGACGCGGACCCTGCGGACTCGGGAAAGACGACATGTGCGTTTACGGGGCAGAGACCGCGCAAGTCGGCGACCTCGTGCAGGACGATCTGCGGGCTGACGGTCGACGGATTGCCCTTCCCGTCCGTATCCGACTGCAACACGAGCCAAGTCGTGGCGCGTGCGGACTTGACGTCCACCATCACGCTGTCCGCCGCATTGAACTTGTAGAACCCGAAGCCATACGTCTGGCCGGTCGGCGAGCCGCCCGTCAGCGACTCGATCTCGTGGCGCACGGTCGGCGCGAACGCGGCGATCGCCAGTTCGACGTCCGTCGCCGTTTCGGAGGACGCTTCCGAGAGCTCGACCCACGCGGCATCCAGCACCGTCTTCAGGTAGCCGCGCGCAACGCCCGCGACCGTCACCTTCGCGCCTGCGCACAGCGTCGTCGCGTCAACGTCCGACAGGCGCACATAGCGACTGCCGGCAAATGTCTCCGCCGCCACCGTCACCCCGTCCCTCCGGCCGGGATAGTAGGTCGCCCAGCGAGCCTGTCCGCCTGTCGCATAGGCGCGCGGCGTCGTGTAGATGATCGTCTCCGCATCCGACGTGGCGAACCATTTCGGGCAATACGACAGGTAGCCGGAAGACGGCGTCGGGCATTCGTCCAGCGCTCCGCAGAAATAAAGGGCGTTCCTCACGCCGCCTAAGATCCGAACGGGACAGAAAAACCAAGGCCCCTTGGCCCCGTTCGTGTTCGCGCCGCCCGTCAGCGTGTCCGTGACCGTCAGCGTGCCGTCGCCCAGGAACTTGGCCGGGCCGCAGGACGACGAGCCCGTCAGCTTCGCCACCGTGACGCCGCCGTCCGGCAACCGGATCCAGCGCGGCGTGGCGCTGTCGGTGCCATTGGCGACAGTGAACCGAGCCTCGCCCTCGGCGTCGGGGACAACCCCATCGACCCAGTTTGCGGAATCCGACCAGAGGGCCGGTTCGACGGGCGTCAGGCCTCGTTCGCTCCAGAGCCAGGTTCCGTCTTGGGCGCACGCAGACAGGGCCAGCCCCATCATTACGCCAATCAGCGTCTTCCGTGTCAGGAATGCCATGGGAATGTCTCCTTTCGTTTCAGCGCGTGACGCGCACCACGAAGACGGGCTCGCCGTCCGCGATCACGAACGTTCCGTTCTCGCTCCGCTCGGAGCGATAGCAGTAGCCGGCGAAATTGTAGCGCTCGACCGTGCACGCGCCGCCGGGAACCTTCACCTTTCCGGCGGGTCGCGTCACGCGCACCGGCGCACGCCCCTTCGACTCGATTGCCGGGATGAGCGCCAGCGGGCCTTTCGTCATCTTTTCGGGATTCAGCCGATAGCCCGTGTTCTCGGCGTCGGACGAGACATTGAGGACGATGTCGCGCGACTCGGCGAAGCCGCGCCCGTCGCGCGTCGCCGCGCCGAAGAAGGCGAACGGCAGCTTTTTCGTCTGGCGGAACGAGACGCCGTTCTTGAACGCGAGCTTCGCCTCGAGAACGCCGACGGCGATCGCCGCCGTGCGGTTGTCGATGAGGAGACGGCTGTTGGGCGTGTCCCAGGTGATGTCCGGCGACGGCTCCAGCCGCCCCCGGTCGTCCGACAGGCGCTCGACATACTCGAACGGCCCCGTGATCTTGAGCGGCGCCTCCTGGTTCGGGTCGAAGTTCAGCGTCAGCTGTCGGCGAACCGAGTTCTGCATGAGCTTGCGGTACATGTTCGGCATCGTCAGGTATTCCTCGACGCCGCCGCCCGTCAGCTCCGCAATCTCGTTCTGGTCGAACTTCGTGCTCTTCTCGCCACGCGAATAGGATCGCCAAAGCGGGTCGGCATAGGCTTTCGGCCCGTAGGAGACGACCGTCTTCTCCACGTTCTTCGCGATGCCGTTGACGAACGCCTGTCCGCAGACGACAAGCCCGCCCATCAGGATCTCGTCGACGGCGCCCATGAAGTAGCGGCAGTAGCCGGCGCGCGTGCCCGGCGTCGGTTCGGGGACGGCCGTCCCCGCGTAGGCGAGGTCGGCGTCGCCTTGGATCGACGCGGAGTTCTTCGAGAAGTTGTAGTAGTAGAGCGCGTCCCAGCCAAGCCCCGCGCCGGTCGCGTAAAGGACGGGCAACCACTCGCAGCGGTACTTGTAGGGCCCGTGCGGATGGTGCTCGTAGATCATGAAGAACTTGTTCTCGACCGTCTGCATGTTGAGGTTCCAGAAGTAGGGACGGTGCGTGACGAAAGGCGCATACGGGAAGAACGGCGCATCCCGCTTCGTCGTGTAGGGCGACTGGTAGAGGCCGATGCCGACGCCATCGCCGCGCTGATGGACGTATTGGGCGTTCATGTTGACGTAGCCGTGCGTCCCATGGAGAATCGGCGCGACGTTCAGGCCGACGCCCTTCGGCATCGCCGCGCGCAAAGCCGCGCAGATGTCGTCGTTGACCGAGCCCTGCAGGTGCTGGAGGAACTGCAGCGCGTCGCTGCGGTGCTCTTCAGGGCAGGCCTCCTCGTCGCCGAACAGCGGCCCGAACGGACGCTCCTCGCGCTTCCCGTAGCGCTTTTCGAGCCAGTCCCACCAGCGCTCGTCGAACCGGCGGCGCTGTTCGGGCGTCCAGCCGGACATCTTGCCGCCGTAGCCGTGCGCATCCTTCTGCAGCAGGTCGGCGATGAACGTGTCCTCGTTGAACAGCTCGTAGGTCGCGAAGACGCTCAGCTCGCCGTTGCGACGCCCAAGATACGGATTCACGTGGTTCGCAAAGCGAAGCGCGTGGGCCTTCAGCCGCGCATGGCCCTCCGGCAGCAGCCAGAAGACGTTGCGCTTCATCTCCGCGAAGCGCGCGTCCATCGGCGGATAGCCGCTCGACACGGACGTGCAGTGGACAAAGACGTTGTTCTTCCGCAGAAGCGCAATGAAGTAGTCGTAGGCGTCGATGAGTTCCGTCTCCGCATATTCGGGCGTCGCGTTCGTCGCGTCCTTCGCATACCAGTTGCGCGAGAAGACGCGCACACCGTTCACGTTCATCGCCTTGAGGCGGCGAACGATCGTCTCGGCCTCCTCGTGGCTCGTCGGCTGGCTCACGTCGACGCCCGACAGCCGCAGCTTCCGGCCCTTGTAGACGAGATCGCCCGCGCCGTCCACCGTGACGAACGCGTTGTCGTCGATCTTCACGGACGGCTCGAAGGAGAGACGCTTGGCGTTGTCGTCAAACTCTAGGCGAAGGACGGTCACGTGCTCCAGCCCGTTCGTCCGTGGCGTGCGGACGCCGAAGTTCAGCTTCAGGGCGAGCAGCCGCCCCTTGGCGCCTTCCCAGCGCACCGTCGCCGGACGCCGCATCGCCCGGAGGATGCCGAGGTCGCAGGGCAGGGCGACACGCTGCGTCGCGAAACGCCTCATTTCGCCGACGGGCGCGCGGAAGAGCTCCCGCCCGTCGTCTGCGGACGCGAAGACAAGCGCCCCTTCAAGCGGGCCGGCCTTCCTGTCCCAGCGGATTTCCGTCACCGCCCAGTCGAACGACACGGACTTGAGCGCCAGCCCGACCACCTGGTCGAACACCTCGCTCGCGCACAGGAACGGAACCGAAGCCGACCCGTCCGCCGGCACGGACAGCTCACGCGGCTCGCCCTCCGACCACATTCGGAACGCGACCCATTTCGCTTCCGCAACCGAGGCAGCCCCAAGGACGGCACACATGGAGAGGGAAAGAAGTTTTGCGCTTTTCATGGCTCCAGACTTTCTTTGTTGAAGTTCAAGTGAAGTTTACCATTTTCGCGCCCCGACGACAACGTATACCTTGGTATACCCTTCCGCCGAGACGTGCGGCGCGTGGATTGTGGTATAATGTCGCGTGTCATGAAATCCATCTTCGCGTCCCTGCTGATCGGCCTCGGCCTTTTCGCCAACGCGGCGATGCCGCCGCCGCTCGTCTCGGCCGCCGAAATGTCCGGGCGCGACGGCCATCTCGTCCGCGTCGAGGGAACCGTCCGCGACGTCTTTGCAGACGAACGGGACGCCGACTACGTCTACCTGCTCATCCAGACGGCGACCGGCCCGATCTACGCCACCACCCTCATTCAGACGAACACGCTCCACGACTTCTCGCGCCTCGTCAACGCCGAAGTCGTCGCCACCGGATTCTGCCGCCTCGCCAACAACAACCTCCAGCCCCGCCGCTACCTCGGCCACATCCTCGCCCTTGCGCGCGAGATACCGCCCGCCCAGCGGCTGGTCGTCACGCGGCCCGCCCCCGCCGCCCCGTTCGACGTGCCCGAACTCGACGAGGCCTGCACGCTCAACCCGCTCCAGATCCAGCAGCTCGGCCGCCGCCGCGTCCGAGGTTGCGTCCGCGCCGTCTGGGGCCGGTCGAACGCCCTCGTCGAAACCCCGTCGCGGCGGCTGACGCGCCTCGAATTCGCGGATGTCCCCACGCCCGCCGTCGGCGCGTTCGTCGAGGCCGTGGGCTTCGCGGACACCGACGCCTACCGCCTCAACCTGACGCGCGCGACGTGGCGGACGACCGCGTCGTGGGACGTCCGACCCGAGCCCGTTCGCACGACGTCCGCCGCCGCCATCCTGACGGACGGGCATGGGCGCACGCTCGTCGACACGGGAATCTACGGAAAGGCCATCCGTCTCCGGGGGACTGTCCGCGCCCTGCCCGAAAGCGCGCGCGGCAACGACGCGCTGCAGATCGACAACGACGGCTGGCCCGTGCCGATCGACGTCAGTGCGTGCCCCGGAATTCTCGACGGCCTCGTCGTCGGCTGCCGCGTCGAGGTCACGGGCATCTGCCTTCTGAACATCGGAAACTGCCGCCCGAACGCCGCCTTCCCGCAAGTCCACGGCTTCTCGCTCGTCGTGCGGACGCCGACGGACCTCGTCGTGCTCGCGCGCCCTTCCGCCTGGACGGTGCGACGGCTCGCCCAGGCGCTGGCCGCCGCGCTCGTTCTCCTGGCTGTCCTCCTCGTCGTCATCCTCGTCCGCAATCGCGCCCGGCGCATCCTGGCGGACGCCAAGGCCCACGAGCGCGCGCGCCTCTCCATCGAACTGCACGACGCGCTGTCGCAGACGCTCTCCGGCATCGCCATGCAGCTCGGCGCCATCAAGCGTTTCGCCCAGACGGATTCCGCGCGCATGTTCCGCCACCTCGACATCGCCGCGCGAACGCTGAAGGCCTGCCGGGACGAGCTGCGCAACATCCTCTTCGACCTGCGCAGCCGGGTTCTGGACGAGCCGAACCTCGAAACCGCCGTCCGGCAGGTCATCGAACCGCACCTGTGCGAGACGGACGTGCGCATCCGCTTCGCCGTGCCGCGCAACCGGCTCTCCGAGGTGTCCGCACGCGCCCTCCTCAGCATTGTCCGCGAACTCGTCGTGAACGCCGTCCGCCACGGACACGCCACGCGCATCCGCATCGCCGGAAGCCTCGACGGCGGACGGCTCTACTGCTCGGTCGCCGACAACGGGCACGGTTTCGACCCCGAATCGTCCCCCGGTGCCGAAGAGGGGCACTTCGGCCTTCAGGGCATCCGCGAGCGGATGGAGGCCGTCTGCGGCACGCTCACCATCGAGAGCCGTCCAGGCGACGGCGCGAAGGTCACGGTTTCGATGAACACCGACGAAAACGCGCGGAAAGGAGCCTGACGCATGGACGGACAGAAGAGCATCCGCATTCTCATTGCCGACGACCACTCGGTCGTCCGCATGGGCCTGGCCGCGCTCCTGAGCGCCGAGGACGACCTTTCGGTGGCTGGCTACGCGAAGAACGGACGCGAAGCCGTGGCGCGCACCCTTGAACTCCACCCGGATGTCGTCATCATGGATCTGGAAATGCCGCAGACGGACGGCGTCGCCGCCACGGCGGAAATCGCCGCGCAAGCTCCACGGACGAGAGTCCTCATCCTGACGTCATTCGCGACGACCGACCGGCTGGCACAGGCCGTCAAGGCGGGCGCGGCCGGCACGATCCTGAAGAGCGCGGACGATGCCGAAGTGGTCGCGGCGATCCGCGCGGTCGCGGGCGGCAAGACTTACCTTTCCAGCGACGTGCAGCGGCTCTTCCGCGAAGACCCGCCCGTGCCTCGGCTTTCGCCGCGACAGGGTGAAATCCTCGACTCGATCACGCGCGGACTCACCAACGCCGACATCTCCCGTCAGCTCGGCATCAGCCTCGTCATGGTGAAAAAGCACGTCACCGCGCTGTTCCAGAAGATTGGCGCGGCGAACCGCGCCGAGGCCACCGCCATCGCCTCCCGCAAGCACCTCGTCAAGGACTGACGCCGCCAGCCGTCACGCCTCCAGCAGCCACTTCCAAATGGGGACAATGCGGATGCCGTCTTCCGTCATCCGCTCGTCGTCCCACGTGACGACCGTGCAGTCTTCGATGCCCGTCGCCTTCTTCGCCTCGCGCAAGGCCGACATCTCACGTGCGAACGTTTCCGTTGCGGACATCTCGTAAGCGACCTGGATGAGGCGCCGCCGCCGTGTCAGGTAGTCAAAGACATGGAAGTCGACCTCGCGATTCCCCGACAGCGGCAGATAGTTGACTTGATTCAGCCCGCGCCGCAAAGCCATGTAGACCATGTTCTCCAGTTTCCACCCCTTCTCCGCATCCGTTTTCGTCGTCACGGCATTGACAAGCCCGACATCAATCACGTAATGCTTGTCCGGATTGACCCGCTTGACCGCCAGCGAATCGGACAGCACGGCGCATACCCTTGATGACCGTCGCCAAGGTCGGCTTCTCATAGTATTCAACGTCACGGGCAATCACTTCGTCCGGCACCCCGCTTTCGTAGAACGTGCGGAGAATTTCTTTGATCACGTCTTTCATGCCGCGTATTGTACTAAAATCGTGCCAATGCGTCAACCGCATTGGCACGATTTCTGTGCAATAGACTTATTCGTCTACGCCTACTCGGCCAATAGGCGCGCGTCGTTCGCCGCGAGGGTCGCGTTACGGAACGCGAGCGCGCCGCGCGTCATGTGCGGGCCGACCAAAAACTGCGTGAAGACCGGCGTCGAGAAAAGGCGGTCGTGGTTGTCGGGCTGGTCGATGAGCACGGCGTCCCCCAGCGCGACACGAAGTCCCTCGCGTCCCCAGCCAACCGACAGCGGCAGCCACCGCTCCTTCGGCGGCGGCGGCACACGCGCCGTCAGCACGCGATCCCCTTCCTTGGACGCCCCCTCGTAGCGCAGTGTCAGGACGAACGCCCCATCCGCAATCGGTGCCAGCTCGACGAAGACGTCCCCCGCATGGCGTCCGCCGGCGTTGCGCACGGCCAGCTGGACTTTCTTCTCCAGTGGCTCGTCTCGAAAGAAGAAGAGATCCATCGAGAACAGACCGCTCGCCAGCGGCTCCGCGCGCTGGAAGTCCGACCGCTTCGTCCGAATTCCGCCGCCGCCCGCACAGGCGTAGTCGAGCTTGAGGCCCTGCGAGCCGTCCGGCGCCGTGAAGGCGGTCACGGCTGAGCCCGAATGGATGCCCGGCTCGACCTTCGACGTCCCGCCCGCGCGAATCGTCAGGACGCCCGGAATCTCCAGTCGATCCGCCGCGTAGGCGTCATAGCGCAACGGCAGGGACGGACGTTCGCCGATCGCGAACCCGGAGACCTCCCGCCACTTCGGGTCGTAGGGCTTCAGGTCGAAGGCGATGCCGGCGCCCAGACGCATCTTGATGTGCTTGATCAGCACGGTGTTCCACCCCTTCTCCAGCGTGACTTCGCAGACGTCACCGCCCAGACGGCAGCCGCGCAGCACGAAATGCTCATGCACGGGACGCCCGTTCAGCCAAAGCTTGAACCCGTCGTCCGAGCCGATCGCCACCAGCGCGCGCTGACGCACGGGCGAATGGACTTTCGTGTAGAAGTAGGAAACGTACCTGTCCTTGCGGTGCGTGCCGAACGGCAGGATGTTTTCCGGGTTCATCGCGTGCAGGACGTCGGGCTTCGCCGCGTCAAAGGCGTCCGCATAGCGTTTCCAGGAACGGTCGTCCGCCGGGCGGCGCAGGTCGATGCCGCGCTCCGGCGCAAACGGCTCGTCGAACGCGGGCGGGCGCTTCTCCGGGTCGTCCGTCCACTCGTTGGCGTAGGGGCCGCAGACCGACCAGACGCGACGTCCGTCGTCCGCCGCGACCCGCAGACGGACCGCCAGCTTCCAGAGTCCGTTCTCCAGGGCCGCGCGCGGGCCTTCCGCCGCCGCCGGCAGCACGGCAGCGGCAGAGAAGACGATCGGAACGATCTTCTCGTCCGCCGTCGCGACCGTCACCGTCTTGAGGTCGACGTCCCGACGCGGGTTGCGCAGGGCGACGCGGTAGACCGACACGCCGTCCCGCTTGGCCTCGGCGACCTGCCGCGCCGACCCAAGCGGCGCCGCGCTCTTCACGCGCACGTCGTCGCCATGCGCGCCGTAGCGGAGCGTCTGCGCCTCCGCCGTTCCGTCCGCATAGCCGAACGTGACGGTCGCATAGGGCCGACCCATCGAGTAGTCGATGTAGCCGAAGGCGTTCGCCTGATCCAAGACGATTCGGTCGGCGCGCGCGGCCACCGCCGGCACGGGAATGTCGAGGGTGTGCGGGTTGCGGCGGAACTCGGCCGCGCTTCCGAGGATCGCGGCCGGCGGATGCGTCCTGAACCACGTCTCCGCCGACGGCAGCTGCAGGTCGTTGGACGCGCCGCGCCACGTTTCCGCAAACGGCAGATCGACGTGGCGCACCTGTGCCCGTCCCGACAGCGCCGTCGGATCGACCAGACCGAGATTCGCATACCAGGTGAGTGCCGTGCGCAGGGCCTCGACGGACTCAACAGCGGCCTCTGGCCAGCGGATCTGGTCAACGATGACGCGACCAGCGCCGAACGGCCGCTCCCACAACGCCCCCGGCCGCGTCAGCGCCCGCGCCCCCGGCGTCCCGCCGTCCCCGCTGACCGCCCAGTCGTACATCGCCGTCAGCGTCGTGCGCATGTCCTTGCCGCCCAGCACGAACATGACCCGCCCACGCCGCCACGAGAGGTCCTCGCTCGTGATCGCGTCCAAGAGCGGCGAATCCGCCGTCTTCGCGACGAGCGCATTCGCATTGCCGTCCGGCGCCCGCGCGAGGGAGAGGTCGCCGACGAGCGGACGGAAGCGCGCGAGGTTCTGCGGCGTAAGGCGCGCCACGACGACCGTCGCGCCGCCTTTTGCCGCGCGCACCAGCGCGGCAACGTCAACCGACGCGTCCCGCGCATCCGCATAGAGGGTCTTCGGCGCGCGACGCGCCGCCTCGCCCATGTCCGCAGCGGCTCGCGCAGATGCGTTCGCCACCAGTCGCCGCCACGCGGGGACGTCCGCCTCAGCCAGCCCCGGCACGCTGCCCAGCGTCGAGTAGAGGATGCGCCCGTTCCCGTGCCGCTCTTCAAGACAAGAGGCGAAGCGCATGCCCGACTCGTCGCCCGAGACGCAGAGCGTGCGACACGCCGCCGACTCCGGGCGCAGAAGCGCGACGCCCATCACGCGCTGCGTCGTGCGATCCCAGTTCCGCAAAAGCCCGTCCGGCAGTCCGCGCAAGAGCGGATCATGACGCGCGACGTTGAACGTGCGCGAATCGTTGTGGTCAACGGCCGAGACAGGGACGGCGCCGACTTGAAGCGTGCCGGGCGACGCGACATCGACGAAGAGCGTGTTGCCCGCCGCAACCCAGTCACGCAGCGCGCGCGGATCGGTCGGCAAGTCCGTCTGGCGGATGCGGCGGAAATGCGGCCCGGTCGACGGCTTCTCGGCCTTCACGGCGAACAGCCGCCCCGCCCAGACGCCCCAGCGGCCCAGCGGACGGCCCTCGCGGAAGAGCTGAAGCCGCAGCGCAAGTTTCGCCTCCTCCTGCGGCAGCCGGATCGGCGGCAGACGGAACGAACGCCGCTCGCCCGCCTTGAGCGTGACGGGAAGCGTTCCTTCCGACAGCGTCTCGTCGCCCCGGCGCAGCGTCCAGCGCAGGTCGAGCGCCTCGTCGACGAAGACGTCGTGGAGAACCGTCACGGGCAGACGCACCGTCTCGCCGACGTCGAACTGGGTGCGGTAGTCCGTCAGGAAGAGCTCGACGGGATAGTAGTTCCGCAGCGTGTTGATCGGCGTGAACGGCGCAATGGCGGAAATGCCGTCCATCCGCATGGCGCGCGAGCGGACGCGGAAGAACGCGCGCCAGACGCGAAACCAGTTCGCCATGTCGTCCGGCAGATCGCCGCCGAACGCGGCCAGATACGGCCCGACGCCGGACTCCGAGAAGTTCTCGCCGCAGAAGACGGGCTTGCCGTCCCACGGGCGGTTGGGGTCGAGGACATGAAGGGGATGTCCCTCGCTCAGCAGCATCCCCGAACGCGGCAGGTCATGGGCGATCGAATACTCGTGGGGATAATGGACGTTCCAGGCCCGGTCACGGAAGAAGTCGGCGATCGCGTCACCCGAACCGCAGACGGGCCGGTCGGGGTCAATGGCCTTGATGGCGGCGGCGATGGAGCCGAAGAGACGTCCGTAGCGCGCGGCCGTCTGCGCCCGGAAGTAGCCGTGCCCGTCCAGCTCGTTGCCGAGACAGAACAGGTAGACGGACGGGTGGTTGTAGAACGTCTCGAACTGGGCCATTTCCAGCTTCCTAAACGGCGCGTCAAAGCTCGCCGGCGGCTCAGGCGGGTTGTTGACGGATCCGGCGGGGTAGATGTCCTCCTGAACCATGCGCGTCAAGTATCCTTCCTCATCGGCGGCGTCCAGCTGGTCGAGGCAGCAGGGACGGCGGATGGCGTTCGCGCCCCACCAGGTCTTCCACTGCGCGCGCAAGCTGTCGGGCTGCATGAGCGCCTCCAGCACCGTGACGGGAATGCCGTTGAGCAAGAACCGCCGCCCGTCGCGCGCGTAAGCGCGGAAGCCGAAGCGCTCGTTGACGACATCCGTCCCGTCTTTCCCCGTGACGGAAATTTCCAGACGCAGCAGACGGGGCGTGTCGGGCGTCCAGCGCGGCAGGTCGGCCACGACGGCCGCATTCGTGACCAGCGCGACGCCGCCGGCCGGAACGGACGCGCGCACGGGCGGCAGCGCGCCGCAGAGACGGCCCGTCGCGTCGTCGAAGACGCGCGCGGACACGGACACGTCGTCCGCCGAAGCCCCTCGGTTCACAAGCCGTGTGCGGCAGGTCACGCGGTCTTCGTCCGGCCGGGCGTCAATGTAGCAGTTCCGCACGGCGACGGACGGCACGCGCTCGACCCAGCCATCGCCCAGAATGCCGCACAGGGCGGCGTCCGCGTGCCGAAAGACGGGCACGGCCGGTTGAGCATTCGGAAAGCCCGGCACAAAGAACTTCGGGTTGCGGATGCGCACCAGCAGGTCGTTCGCGCCGTCGGACAGGAAATCGGTAAGGTCAAAGGAGGTGTCCGCATACGACTGCAGCATCGTCTCCGCGACAGCCTGCCGTCCGTTGACGAAGAGCGCAAAAAGCCCGCCGCCCCCGTGCGGAAAGCGCAGAAGCGTGCGCACGGAGCCGGACGCGCGCGGCACGTCGAGTCGCAGCCGGTAGAACTGCTGCGCGCGCGTGGGCTTCCACGCGGCGGCGTTGCGCCAGAAGAATTCGCCGCTCGGCTTGAACGGCGAGGCGAACGCCGGGACGGGCTTCGCGTCCGCCGGCGGTCGCTCGGCGCGCACGTCGTCCGTGTCGCAGCGTGTCCAGCCCGTGTGCGGCAGGCGCACGGCCTGCCGTTCGGCGATTGCCTCGGGGCTCACCTTCTGCAGCTCGTCGAAGACAATCCGCCCGTTCGGCAGGGCGACGGTCACGAAGACGCGGTTGCGCCGTCCGCGCACGCTCTTCCACGCAAAGGCGTTCGCCCCTCGGACGAGCGGACGGGCGGCGTCCAAGACAACGCCGTTGAAGTGGTCGAGCACACGCACGCGCACCGTCGCGGCCAGCTCCCCCTCGGCCGTCACGACCGTCTCGCCGTCACGTGAAGCGGCAGCGAGACGGGGAATCGGCTGCGGCGCGAAAAAGACGTTGTCGACGGCGGCGGCGGCGGCCTCGACGGCCGTGATGCGCAGACGCACCGTCCGCCCGCGCAAGGCCGAGACGTCGAACGCGGCGAATGCCGGGCCCCGCACGAACGGCGCGGCGCACGGTCGGCCGTCGGCATCCAGCAGTTCCGCCGAGACGCCCTTTCCGCCTTTCATCGGCGCGCCCGCCAGCGAAAGGACAAGATACTTGTCGGACACCTCCAGCGGCGGCGAGACGAGGACGCGCGGCCCTTGGTACGTCGCGCTTTTCTCGTAGGACTGAACGACCGCCTCGCCCCGATCGGACTTCGCGACGGCCGAGAACATCCCATGCACGGAGACGCGCGGCGCGGCGAACGCCGCATCGGGCGTAACGACGCACCAGTGCCCGTCGCCCGTCCAGCCCGACAGGTCTCCCCGCTCGAAATCCAGATTGTCCGGGACGCCGCCTCCCCACGCGCACAGAGCCATCCACGTCACGGCCGCCAATCCCGCGACCTTTCGCCTCGACATCTTGTCTCTTCTCATTCTTCAAGCCTCCGTCACTGGAAGTGAAGTTCGGGATTCCCGAACACGAAATAGGTCTTGCGCACGGCGCGGTCGCCCGCCACGCGAATCGCGAGATTCGTCACGTCGGCCGGCAATGTCAGGACAAGCGCCCGCGCGTCGTCCCCGCCGCGTAGCGGAAACGCCGTCCGCGTCGCGCCGTTGACCCGGATCTCGACGGTCGCCGTGGCGCCGTCCGCGAGGTCGGCATGGAGGCCGCATTCGGCCGTAAACCGACGAAAGACGCCCTTCGGCAAGAACCAGGAATAGGCTTTCGTCCCGAAGCCGAGGCCCTTGACCTCGGTGCGGACGCCGTTGCGGCGGAGGGCCAAGGGCAGACGCTCCTTGCCGTCGCGGAAGGTGAAGTCGCGCGTCGGGCAGCCCCAGTACGGATCCCAGAAATAGGCCGACTGTGGATAGACCAGGCGATCCGCCTCCAGCGGCATCACGTCCGCCAGCGAAACGGCCCGCGCGGGCCCTGCGTCGGACGTGCGCACAAGCGCGCAGACCGTCCGCACACAGTCGGCCGTCAGGCGCACGCCCCGCACGGCCGACTCCTTCTGCTTGGCCGAACATGCGGCCGTGTCACCCCGGTAGACGGCCTCGACCATCGGCACGATCGTCGCGCGCGCCGCGAGGTGGTCGCGTTCGATTGTCCCCAGCAGCCGCCACGCGAGCTCTTCGGGAGAGGCGGCCAGAACACGCGGCGCAGACGCCACGTCGTCCAACGAGAAGCCGCCTGTCTCCAGCGCCCAATGGAGAACCACGGTCTCCTTGCCGGGCGGCGGCGGCAGGTAGCTCTGCAGAATGCCCATCATGTTGTCGCCCGCCGTCGCATGCGGCGGACACGTCCAGTCCTCCAGCATGTGGCTCAGCACGCCCATGAGGCTGCTGAAGTCGTTCGTGCGCCCGGCACGCCCCGCCGCCACGGCGGCGCGGATGTAGTGCGACAGGAGGTCGTAGGCCTTCGCGGGACCCGGATAGAGGTGGAAGCACTCGAAGCGCGGATCGGACGTGTCCTCCAGAACTTCGCCAACGTAGTCCCAGACGTAATGCTCCGACCCGTCCTTCCGATAGACCCAGTCGGGAATCAGGCAGTCATGCGCGGCATACGCCTCGGCGCGGTCGCCAAAGAGCGCGCGGTCGGCATCGTCCTGCAACTGCAGGGCGCGCGCCGAGATCGCCGTGTGGGGCGCGCCGTCCCAGGCCGACGCCGGCAGGGCAAGCGCAGCCGCTGTCACAAGCGTCGCCAGGACGCCGAGCCGAAACCCTTCGGTTTCGATTTCCGTTTTCTCTTCCATGTCCTTAGCCCTTTTCAGCGGATGATGAGCAGCGAGCCGAAATAACGCGACTGGCCGCATTCGTAGCAGCCGATGTCCGGCAGGGCCTCGTCCGAGACCGCCCCCGACGCATCACGTCGACGCGGCGCGCCGTCCAAGTCCGTCGCGTCTGCCGTCATCCAGTCCAGCGTCACGCCCGCGTCGCGGCACGGCGAAGTCGGCTTGAGGCGATAGTCACCGCCCGCCGCGTTCACGAACTTCAGGCTCCGCCGGACGAAATTGCCGACGCCGAATGCCGCGAGCCCTTCGGCCGTTGAGCAGCAGTTCGTCGCGTTCAGCACGACGGTCGGCGTGCCACGAACCGTCCAGTCCCGCTCGTTTCCGCTGAACGCGCAGTTGACGATTCGAGGGCCCTCACCCGCCCAACCTTGGCCAAAGGACGCAAAAGCCGTGCGGACGAATGTGCAGTTCTCATACGCCGGCGAACCGCCCGTCCAGAGATCGACCGGCACCGCCGACGAAACGAACAGGCAATTGCGGAACGTCGGACTGCCGTTAAAGGCAATCGCGCCCGTCTCGTTCGAGAAGACGCAGCGCGTCCAAAGGGCGGAAAGCCCGTTCGCGCCATTCCCCCAGCTGTTGCCGACGAAGCGGCAGTCCGAAACCTCCGAGGCATTGTTCAGCTGCAGCACCGCGCGGTCTGACGTCTTCTGGCCCAAGAACAAGCAACGACGGAACGTGTGCTTGGACTGTCCGCCGCCGTTGACGGCCGAGCCGCCGCCCTCGCTGCCCGACGTCTTCGCCTGGACATTGCCGTCAAACGTGCAGTCCTCGGCAACCAGCTGATTGACGGCCCGCACGGCACCGCCGATGACGCCGCTGCCTTCGACACGATTTGTCGCGAACAGGCAGTCGCGCAGCGTCGCCGCCGTGCAGTGCAGCGCACCGCCCTGCGCGCTTTTGCCGACGGCGGCATTCCCGGCGAAGCGACAGCCCGCCAGCGAGAGCCCGCCAACGCCCAGAAAAACGCCACCGCCCTGCGCACCGTCCTTCTCGGCCCGGCAGTCCCGGATGACGCAATCCTTCAGGACGACGGAACGGTCACCGCCCGGAGCCTTTTCGACGTAAACCCCCGCACCGTTGCCGGAGAGATACCCGTTCGCGAAGGTCAGGCCTTCCACGCGCACGCCCGCCAGACGGGCGACGCGGTTGCTGCGCGTCGGATAGCCGGCGTCGAACACCGTCCCGTCGGGGTCAAGACCGCCGACGCCCGCCTTCCAGCTGCGCACGACGAGGCCGCCAGCGTTCGTGAGCGCCAGCGTCTCGGCGACGGGATACAGCCCGCTCTGGACATAGATCGCGCCACCGGCGGCGTCCGCCGCCGCGTCAACCGCATCCTGAAGGTTCGTGGCCGCCGTCGCCCACGTCGCATAGGGAAACGCCGCCACATGCCCCGCCGTGGACGGCGGAACGACGAACCGCGCGCCCGTCGGCTCGCCGTCCAGCGCAACCGTCGCATCGGTCTGAAACGCCGGATAGCCGGGGGCCGTCAGGCGGACAAGAACCCGGTAGATGCCAGCCGCCGAAAAGGTCGGCGAAGCCGTCTGCCACGTTGCCCCGCCGTCCGTCGAATAGGCAATCTCCGTCCCTTCCGGCGTGAACGTTGGCGTGACGGACACGCCATGAGACTGTCCGTCCAAAATGCCCGAAAAGCCCTCGACAATCGCAAAAGGCGTCTGCCAGGCGATCACGACCGTGCCGCTGCCGCCCGCACCGCCTGTGCCGGACGACGAATTGTTCAGGTAGCCGCCGCCACCGCCCGAACCGGTGCCGGCCACAGCCGCGCCGCCCGCCTGTGCGTTCGCGCCGCTGCCGGCACCCGCCGTCGAGGACGGCGCACTGCCTCCGGCACCCGGCTGCGCCGACGTGTCGAACGCGCCGCCACCCCCGCCACAGGCGTAAAAAACCGTCTCGCCCGTGATGTCGCAGGGAAAGCCCGCGCCACCGTCGCCGGACACGGACACGCCGTCTGCCGATACGCCGCGAGCACCCGCGCCGCAGGCGCCGCCGCCACCGCCCGAACCGGCCGTCGAGCCCGAACCGCCGCATTGGTTCCCCTGCCAGACGAATCCCGTCGTCGCATCTTCGCCGTCGCGTCCCGTCGGATCCTGTGCGGCACCGGCGGCGGCATGTGCACCTGAACCGCCCGCATTCGCGCCCGCGCAACCCTGCTTGACGCTGCCGGTTCCGGCCCCGCCACCGCCGCCCGTGGCGCTCAGGCCGAGGAATTCGCTCGTCCCGCCTGTGCCGCCCACGCCCCAGTTGATGCCGCCCACACCGCCCGCACCAACCGAGCCTTCATACGCCACGCCCGCCGAGAACGACTGGCTTTCGCCATAGGCGACCTGTCCGCCGCCGCCACCGCCGCCCTTTGAGGAACCGCCACCACCGCCGCCGCCCACAATCAGGACACGTGCGTTCGTCAAATCGGCATCCGGCGTCCAGCTGAACGCACCCGGCTCGTCGAAGACGACCACGTGCCATCCCGTTTCCGCCACGACATTCGTGCGGTTCGCGGCGCCAACCGTCAGCGCCGCGCCGACAGCCGCAAGCGCAAGGCTATTGCGGGCAAGGG
>CAKURH010000064.1 GCA_934675625.1 uncultured Kiritimatiellota bacterium | reverse complement strand
TCGGCTACCATGACCCGCTTGACCACGGGAGACCTTTCGGTTAGGAGTTTCGAGGCGTACATACGGGACTTCACTTTAGTTGGTAGAGCGGGGCGCCCCCGAAGGGTACGCCCGCCCCCCATTAGAACCGGACGTGCAGATTTCCCGCATCCGGCTCCCCGTGCGGAACTCCCCTCTGTCGAGGGCCCTGTTATCGCCGTTCCCGATCCCCTTGTCGTTGCCGACGAAGTTTCACGACTGGTTCGGCGGCATGTCCTGGAAGTGCTTGGGCGGCATTCGCGCTCCTCTTCACCAGAGAAGAGGCCGCACCGTTCATGGGTTTCTTCAACCACAACTTTCCCAATACTCCATTCCATGCGCTCCTTTTCCACCGAAGACCCTTCGCTCCACAGGCATTGCCCTGTTTCCTCGCTACTACGATCTTCTCTGACTTCTGCTCTCGGTTTCCCTACCAGCAGATCTCCCAAGTTCCTGTGCTGAACTTTCAAGACGCGCCATGCCCTATGCCCCGTCCCGTCGAGCACACCGCATAATGGTTTCAGTGTGTCCGTGTTGGCTTCGTCGTAAACGATCCGCTTGACCACGGGATGCCTTTCGGCTATGAGTATCGAGGTGTACATGCGGGCTTCACTTTCTGTTATGGCTCATCTCTTTGTCGGGCTGGGCTTCTGCGCATCGGTCGCCCTCTGCGCAGCCAGCCTTCCTATCAATATGCCATTATCTTTATTGAGTAGACTCCTTACATTCTACAAGTTCAGCCAAGCTTTACTTGGCGCACCGTTTGGCTCATTCCTTTGTCCAGCTGGGCTTCTGCGCGTCGGTCGCCCTCCGCGCAGCCAACCTTCCTATCGGCATGTCGTTTTCTTTGCCGTACAGATTCCTTTCATTCTGTTAGTTCTGCCGAGCTTCGCTTGGCGCACCAAGACCTCCATGGGTTCGCAACCGCTGATGTTTATCAAACGAAAAAGGCCAAAAATGGCATCCCCCTCCTTTGCGAGGAGGGCAAATTGTGATACAATGCGCACATCTTGACATACAAGGCGTTATGACATCCATGATAACCGCGCGCGTTGACGCGAAAAAACGCAAAGTCGCCGAGAAAGTCTTCGATGACATCGGCATCACCACATCCGGCGCCGTCAACCTGTTCATCTGCGCCGTCGCCATGAGCGGAGGGATTCCATTTCCCGTTGGCTCGTCCCGCATGTCCGCCATGCGATTCGGGCATACAAACTTCGGCACGCCCGCGCAATCGGGTCTTCGCCTTGGGTTGGCTGATGGCAAGTATGACTTCGCCCAAGACTTCGACAGGAAATTTGACGCGATGGACTCCGAAATCGCCGAAATGTTCGCGTGAGCATTGCCAATTGAGAATCGACTCTGGCGCGGCCTCTGACGTGGGTGACCTGCCGCTTATTCATGGAGATCCTTTTGACAGACTTCTGATTGCACAGTCCCGTCGATCAGGCATGCTGTTTCTCACGCACGACCACCTCATTGAACCCTATGGCGAGAACGTCGTGGCCGTATAGGGCGTAGCGACATCCGGCGCGACGCGGACGACAAAGAAGCCCCACGGGCCGAGCGCACAGGAGCGCGCACCCCGTCCAGTGTTCGCGCAGAGTCCGCTTCAATCCTCCTCGCCGTCCTCAAGCAAAAACTCGGGCAAATAGCGGTGTTTGATGCCGTTGCGCGAGAAGTTGACGCGATCCAACGAAAGGACGAGCTTGTCGTACTGGTCGGGAATCGCCTCAAGGGCCGAAAACTCGCGTTCGCGCGTCGCAACGTCCGCCATCAGGTAGCAGACCTGAACGTAAAGGCGGTCGTCGCCGTTCTGGCAGACGAAGTCCACTTCACGTTCGCGGACGCGCCCGACCGTGACATGTCCGCCGCGCCGCACCAGTTCGCGATAGACGACGTTCTCCAACAGGCGGTCGATGTCATCGCCACGCGAACCGCCGATGACGGCGCGACGCAAGCCAAGGTCGCTGACGTAGTATTTCTCGTCGACGGACAGGATGCGCTTGCCGATCAGATCCTCTCGCGGAACGCGCGTCACGAGAAACGCATCCTCACAAGCGCGCAAATAGGTGAGAATCGTCTCGACGGTCGTCGTGCGCCGCTCGCTCTTCAGGAATCGCACGATGCTACGGGCCGAAAAGGTGTGCCCGATCTCGGTCATGGCATAGCGCACGATGCGGTCGAGGAGATCCACGTCCCGGATTTGCAGTCGCCGCATAACGTCTTTTGAGAGAATCGCCCAATAGAGGTCTTCCAGATAGGAACGCGAGGCCGACGCATCGTATCTCACCTGGGGAAGGAACGGAAGCCCCCCGCAGTCCAGATACCTGTCGAAGAGGTCGGCGGTCGCGAGTCCGCCCCAAAGTTCCGCCGTCGCAAGTTTGAACTCGTCGAAGGAGAAAGGCGCAATCTTGAATTCGACGTAGCGCCCCGTCAGGTAGGTCGCGAGTTCGCCGGAGAGCAGCTTGGAATTGGAACCCGTGATGAAGATGTCGGCGTTCTTCCGCTTGCGGATGGAGTTGACCTGAAGTTCCCATTCCTCGACATCGTGAATCTCGTCAAGAAAGATGACAACTTGCCGCCCTTTCGCCGCCTCAAGCCGCGCATCAAGTTCATTGAACAGCATGTCCTTGGCGAGATAGCGCACATTGCGGCGGTCTTCGAGATCCAGATAGAAGATATCCGCTGAGGGATCCTTGGCGCGGATCTCGTCCCGCACCTGTTCCAGAATGACCGACTTTCCGCTGCGGCGCATGCCGGTGATGACTTTGATGACATCCGTTCCGATAAAAGGACGGATCAAATCCAGATAATGCGTACGTGGTATCATGAAAGTTTCTCCCATTCAACGGCCTGAAGTGGTCAACGGATCGGAATTATATCATTTCCATAGCCGACAAACAACCGCCTCTGAACGATTTTGTCGGTTATAACAGACACAATTGTCGGAAGCCAAGAACTTGTCGGCCATAGACGATTGAGACCATGCCTCCTTCAGACGATTCCGAAAGGAGCATTCAAATTTCAGCCTCGCTGTTTCAGCCTTACTGAAATCATGCGTAATGCCGTTCGAGTGGTGGAGTCCCCCGAATTCAGCGGATCGCTTTTCGCAGGAACGCGACCGCCGCCGGGACGAGGGCCGAGGCGACGAAGAGAGCCGCCCAGTCCGACGGGCGCAGGGGCACGACGTCGAAGAGCCGCCCGCCGAACGTGACGAGCGCGGCCTGTCCGAGGAGGATCAGCAGGGCGACGCCCATGAAGACGCGGCAGTCCGCGAAGTCGAGCGGCGCGCCGCCGCCGAACGTCCGCACGCGGAAGACGTTCCAGAACTGCAGCAAGACGAAAAAGGTGAAGAAGACCGTCAGCTCGTAGGCGCTCAGCCCGGTCGCGGCGGCGGCGGGCGGCAGCAGCAGTGCCCGGATCTCGTGCCCCCGGAGGAAGGCGAGCGCGCCGAGCAGGATGGCCGTGAAGAGCGTCCCCGTCAGCGCGAGGTCGATGCACATCGCACGCGAGACGATGAAGGCCCCGCGCGGACGCGGACGCTCGCGGAGGACGGCTTCGGACGGCGGCAGCGACGCCATCGCCATCGCCGCGAACGTGTCCATGATGAGGTTCACCCAGAGCATCTGCGTGACGGAGAGCGGCGACTTCGTGCCGACGAACGCGCCGACGAGCACCGTCAGGCAGGCGACGACGTTCACGGTCGTCTGGAAGAGGATGAAGCGCTGGATGTTGCGGTAGAGCGAGCGTCCCCAGACGACGGCGCGGACGATCGAGGCGAAGGAGTCGTCGAGGATCGTGACGTCCGACGCCTCCTTGGCGACGCTCGTGCCGTCGCCCATCGAGAGCCCGACGTGCGCGGCCTTGAGGGCGGGCGCGTCGTTCGTGCCGTCGCCCGTGACGGCGACGACCTCGCCGGCGCGGCGCAGGGCCTCGACGAGCCGCTTCTTGTCCAGCGGCCGCGCCCGCGCGATGATCTTGAGGCGGCCGACGCGGCGGTCGAGCGCGGCGTCGTCGAGCGCGGCGAATTCCGGGCCGGTGATGAGGGCGTCGCCGCAGTCGTCGTCCGTCCAGAGCCCGATCTGGCGGGCGATCTCGCGGGCGGTCGCGGGCGTGTCGCCCGTGACGACCTTCACGGCGATGCCGGCGCCGAGGCAGTCGGCGATCGCCTTCGGCACGTCCGGGCGCACCGGGTCCGCGATGCCCACGAGGCCGAGGAACGTGAGCGGCCCCCGGAGGCCTGCGAGCCCGTCATCCGTGATCGGGCGCTCGCCGTCCGCCAGTTCCCGCCAAGCGAAGCCCAGCGTCCGCAGCGCGCGGCCCTGGCAGGCGAGAAGCCGCGTCCGCACGGCGCCGTCCGCCGCCGCGTCCGCGCCGCAGAAGCCGAGCACGATCTCCGGTGCGCCCTTCACGTAGAGGACGCGGCGCCCCGGACGCGCGGCGGACGTCACGACGCTGGCCATGTACTTGCGCTCCGTGCAGAACGGCAGCTCGGCCTCGTGCGGCGCCTGGGCGCGGAGCGCCCGGCAGTCGAGGCCCTGCCCGTGAAGCCAGAGGAGGAGCGCGCCCTCGGTCGGGTTCCCCAGCGGCTCGGGCGCGGACGGATCCGTGAGGTCGAGGGTCGCCGTCGCGTTCGCCGCCATGCCTTCGCAGACGATTGCGCCAAGCGTCCCCGTCTCTGCCGACAGGCGCGTGTCCGGCCCCAGTCCGTCGAAGTGCGCCTCCTGCACGCGCATGCGGTTCTGGGTCAGCGTGCCCGTCTTGTCCGTGCAGATCACGGTCGCCGCGCCCATCGTCTCGCAGGCGTGGAGACGGCGGACGAGGAGCTTGGCCTTGAACATCCGCCGCATGCTGTAGGCGAGGCTCAGCGTGACGGCCATCGGCAGGCCCTCCGGCACCGAGACGACGACGAGCGTGACGGCCAGCATGAGCGACTGCAGGAGATAGGCGAACAGGTGCGCGGGCGCGGTAGCCCGCCAGACGGCGAGGGGGTCCGTCCCGAAGAAGACGGCCAGGCGCCCGACGACGACGAGCGCGGCCAGGGCATAGCTGACGCGGGAGATCGCGCGGGCGAGACCGGCGAGCTGCTCGTCCAGCGGCGTCTTCACGGAGTCGTCGATCCGGGCGGCCGCGAAGACCCGGCCGTTCTCCGTGCCGTCGCCGACGGCCGTCACGCGCATCGTGCCGTGGCCCTCCATCACCTTCGTGCCGCGCAGGACGCGGTTCGAGGGGAACGTCGCCTCCGCGTCAAAGGCGCGCGGATCCGTCGTCTTGCGGCAGGTCGGCTCGCCCGTGAGGGACGACTCGTCCACGCTCAGGGCGACGGCCTCCAGCAGGTCGCCGTCCGCCGGGACTTCGCACCCAGTCGTGAGCGTGACGACGTCGCCGACGACGACATCGCGGCGCGGGACGCGGCACGGGCCGGCGGCGCGGACGACGTCGACCGGCTCGTCGTCGTTGACCTGGTTGAGGATGTCGAACGCCCGCTCCGCGCGCGTCTCGAAGAGGAAGGAAAGCCCCGTCGCGAGGAGGACGGCCGCGAAGATGCCGCCCGGCTCGAAGAGGACGGCCCAGCCCGCGCCCAGGGCCAGGCGCTCGTAGAGCGCGATGCCGGCGGAAAGCGCGCCCGCGACGAGCAGGATGACGACCAGCGGATCGCCGAGGCGCGCAAGGAACTTCCGCCACAGCGGCTCGCGCCCGGGAGGCGTGAGGACGTTCGCCCCGTGTTCCGCGCGGCTGCGCGCGACTTCGGCCTCCGTAAGGCCCCCGGCAGGATCTGTCTTCTCGTTCATGGGACAGTTATTATACCAATTCCGCCGCGTAGCCGTGACCACATGCGTTCACGGCGCGGGAAATGCGCGCGAGGCGCGTGAGAATGGACGACGGCCACGCCGTGCGGTGAATTCGATGGCGCGCGTGAGGCGTTCAAGCGCGTGGGCCATGTCTTCGTTCTCCGGGAAGCGGGCGCGCAGGCGTTCGACGGTTTCCTTGGCGCGCCTCAGCTTGGCGAGACGCTTGTCGGGCGCCGCGCGGTCTTCGTCCGTCGCCGTGAGCGCGGCAACGAGCGCGTTCGCCGTGTTCGTCGCCTCGGCCTCGACCTGCGCAAGCGCGGCGGACGTGCGGACGTAGCCGACGGCGAGCGCGGTGAAGAGCCCGAACGCGAGGACGAGCGCGGTGGCGGCTCCGATGGCGGCGGGCGGATTGCGCCGCGCCCACAAGGCGAGCCGACGCAGGGCCGACGGTGGACGTGCCGCGAGCGGTTCATGTGCGCAGTAGCGGCGGAGATCGGCGGCGAACGCCGTCATGTCGACGTAGCGGGCGGCGGGATTGGCGGCCGTCGCCTTGTCCAAGATCGCGGCAAAGTCGGCATCGGGATGCTCGTGGAGATGCGGCGCGGCTTCCTCCGCGAGCGTGACGCCGAGGGCGTAGACGTCGGAGAGAACCGTCGCGCCCTCTCCGCGCAGACGTTCGGGAGCCATGTAGGCGCGTGTGCCGGCGGCATCGGGCGCGGCATCCGCGAGGCAGGCGAGGCCGAAGTCGCCGACCTTAACCGCGCCGTCCTGTCCGATGAGGATGTTGGCGGGCTTGATGTCGCGGTGAAGGACGCCGCAACCGTGCGCATAGGCGAGCGCATCCGCAACGGTGGCACCGAACACGGCGACAGCCGCGAGCGAAGCGAAGGCGTGGTCACGCGCCGTCGTGCCGTCCACGTATTCCATCGCGAAGTAGCAGACGGCGCCGCACGTGCCCGCCGCGTAGACGTCAAGGATGTTCGGGTGGTGCAGCTGAGCGATGAGGTGCGATTCGGCGGCGAAACGTTCGCGGAACGCGGGTGCGTCCGAAAGGTGCGGCGCGAGAACCTTGACGGCGACCGTGCGGTCGAGGGAGCGTTGGCGTGCAACGTAAACGACACCCATGCCGCCGCGTCCAAGTTCGGCAAACGGTTCAAAATCCGTGCCGTCAAGCGCGGGCAGGGTGTCCGCCTCGGACGAGGCGGACGCATGACCCGCAAGCGCATCCAGTTCGGCGGCGAGGCTTTTCAGGTTATCGGGAAGTTCTGTCGGCATGCATCACAATGAGACAAGTGACGGGCGACGCACGAACTGGCCGTAATCGCCTCGAAGCAGCCCTTCAAATGAAAGGTCCTCGTCAAGGTCAGGCCAGTGAAGCCCCTCTTCGTCGACTTCAATGTTTTCGAGCTGATCCAACGTTGCCTGTTCGAGACGCCAGTTCCCGACGATCGGAAACGAGAAGTCGATTCCGTTTGGGAACGACACGAAGATTCGTCCTGCGCTGTAATGCGCAAGCGGCATTTTGTCATCCAAAGTATTCATGCCATTTCCTCCTGATAACCTCGACCTCTTCCTCGGCGATTTCCTGTGCACGACGAAGTTCCTGAACTTTCATGCCTTTTGACTCAACGAGCTCAACGCCGTCAGAGACATCGAATTTTGCCCGCCCAGCACCGTTCCTTGCGTGAACATGAATCGGTTGGTGTTCGTTCGAGTAGAAATAGAATTTATAACCGTCTCGTTCGACTGCAATAGGCATACGCGCTCCTTTCAACGGATGACATTATACCAAATATGCGCAGAGTCGACCTAATCACGACATAAAAATCCCCGCTGTGGAGCAAAAGACATATCAACTTTTTGGGGGGGCGCGGAAAAGACGCCAACAGCCTTTCGCCAATCCCCTTGGCAGTCGCCGGCAAATGCACTCGCTGACGCCTCCCCACGTCAATCCGTCCTTTCGCACTCGGTTCGTTTCGGAGCAAGAGGCGGCGACGCAAGTCACTCATTCTCATATCGTTTTTTCCACGCGATACGTACCCGCCGGGTGCAGCGTCGGAACGGCTTCGCCGGGCATGCGGACAAGTGCCTCCGCGCCCGCCGGAACCGTGAACTCCCAAATCCATTTCTCGCCCGCGTACCGCCATGCGCTGCGAATCTCGCCCTTCGGCGTGCGAAACGTCGCCGTGAGCGAACCAAGCCGGCGGTCGGGCTGCGGCGCAAGGACAAAGCGGTCGAATCCCGCCCCGTCCTCGGAAGGACGTATCCCCGCCGCCGTCGAATAGAGCCACGCCAGAACAGAACCGTAGGCATAATGGTTGAAGCTGTTCATGCCGACGGGGCCGAAGCCCTTTTCCCTTGAATAGGAGTTCCAACGCTCCCAGACGGTTGTCGCGCCGTTGTCCACCGCATACAGCCAGCTCGGGAACTTGCGGTTGAGCAGCAAATCCCAGGCGCGACGCGATTCGCCGATGTCCGTCAGCGTGTCCATCAGGATCGCCGTGCCGAGAAAGCCGGTCTGAAGGCATCCGCCGTGCGCGTCAAAACTCGCGAGCAGCCGGCGTTTCGCCTCCGCTTTCGCGTCCGCCGTCGCGAAAAGGCCAAGCTTGAACGCAAACAGGTTCGCCGTCTGCATATCGCGCATCTCGCCCTCGAGGCGTCCGTCAACGAGGTAGCGTTCCCGCATGCGCGTCCGCAGCGCCTCGGCGAGACGCCCGAACGACACCGCCTCCGCCGTCCGTCCGCACGCCGCCGCCATGTCGCGCATCGCCTGCACGTCCAGCAGGTAGAAAGTGTCCGTCAGATAGCTCCACCACCTGAACGCCGCCGCAGACGGCTTGCCATCCGGCCCGTTGATGCGCCCTGAAAGCGACTCCAGCTTCTCGAATGACAGCCAGTCGCCATACTCCCACGCGGTCGCGACGGGAAACGCCGCCGTCTTGCGTGCGAGAAAGCCGAGATAGCGCGTCATCGCCGCCCAGTTCTCGTCGATGACCGCCGTGCCGCCACCGTATTTCCAGACGAGCCACGGCACAAGCACACCCGCATCGCCCCAGCCCGCACGCCCGGTCGTATGGCCGTAAAAGGCCCCGCGCGGCGCGGCGGACGCGAAACTGCCGTCCGGCTGCTGCACGTCGCGCAGGTCGCCCAGCCACTTGCGGAGAAACGGCGCGACGTCCGCCGCATAGAGCGCGCTCGGGGCGAACGCAAGCGTGTCGGCCGTCCAGCCCTGCCGTTCGTCACGCTGCGGGCAGTCCGTCGGAACCGAGAGATAGTTCGAGAACATCCCCCACACGCAGTTCTGGATCAGGCGGTTGACCCCGGCATGCCCCGTCTCGATCGTGCCGCGCGTCATTTCGCGGCGGATGGACGTGACCGGGACGGAACGAACCGACCGCACGCGGATGGCGCCATCCGCCACGAGGGAAAGATACCGATAGCCGAAGTAGGTGAACGCGGGCTGATACGTCTCGACACCCGTTCCCGCAAACGTGTAGTTGATCTCGCTGCGCGCCGTCTTGTAGTTGGCGTGGTAGAGGCTCCCCTCCGGGCCGTCGTTGCCGCGCGCTTTCGCACCGTTTCCGTCGTTGAGCATTTCGGCGACGCGGATGCGCACCGTCACGCCCGCCGCGCCCGCGAACGATAGGCACGGATGCGCCGCCGCGTTCTGTCCGAAGTCCACGAGCAGCATTTCGCCCTGCGCAAGACAGATGTCCCCGGCGGCGAAATTCGCCGCGCGCGCCACGATCTTCCCGCCCTGCGCCGCGTCCGCACCCGTCACTTCATTCGTCCGCCAGACGGACACCGCGACGGGCGCGAGGGCCAGATCCGTGCGCCGCACGACGCGGGCCCCTTCGTTGGGACGCAGCACACCCGGCGAGTGTCGTAGCACGGCGACGGGAACCGTCGGATCGGGCAGATTCGCCGCGCGCGCATCATAGTCCTCGCCCTCGAAAATGCCGGCCGTCTTGACCGGGCCCGCCCATGCGCCCGTCCACGACGCATCCGTGCCGAGCCGACGCACGCCGCCCGCACGGTCCGTGACGTCGAGTTCGCAGTAGAAGCCGGGCGCACCGTTCGCTGCGCCCGTGCAGGCGTCGCTCCACCATGACGTGGAAACGAACACGCGGAGGGCGCACCGTCCGTCAGCGCGGCGGACAAGCTCCGTCACGTCAAACGCATCCAGCTGCCGCGTCTTGCCGTGCGTCGTGAAGCCGGGGCGCAGAATCTCGTTCGGATCGCCCGGACGCACACCGTTGACCGTCAGTTCATAGACGCCCAGCCCTGACGTGCGCAACGTCGCCTTGCGGACATCCGGGCCTAGATTCCAGTCGCGCGCGAAGAACGCCGTCGCCGCTTGACGCGGCACATCCGGCGCGACGACGATCCACTGCGCGGGCGCTTCGCCCGCCGCGACGGCAACGCACGAGGCCGCAGCCACGAGCGCGGCGGCAAAGGCCCAACACGTCAACTGCATCATTTTACGGAGACCTCCGTAACGCCCGGTTTCAGGTCTATTTCCCGCCCATTCCAGACGAACGTGCCCTCCAGTTCAGGCGGCAGGGACACGGTTCCCGACACGCCTCCATCCGAAAACGAAAAATTCACGCGAATCGGCCCACGCGCATGCGGCACCGTACAGGAAATCCGGCGCAACGATGCCGGCTGAGGCGCGATACGGACACGGGAAAAGAAATCTCCATCCGGACGGATGCCCGCAAAATGACGCGCCAGATGGTAAACCGGATGCGCGCTCCATCCGTGGCAGAGGCTACGTGAAACACCGGCCTTTTCCGGCGGCGTGAAAAGTCCGTCCCGGACGAAACCGCGCCAAGGGTCGAGGCGCTTGAGAATCAGGTCGGTTCGCCCGGCACGACCAAACGCCTCGAACAGGTCGTGCGCGAAATAGAGACTGACGCGCGTCAGGTCTTCATCGTGCGCGAGCGCGGTCACGCAAGCGGCCCGCTCGTCCGACGTGAGAACATCCGCCTGAAGGGCCAGAGCCTGCGCATGTTCCGAATAGCGGCTGTGCGCCGGATCATCGGCGAAGAGAGCGCGTGCCGCGTTCCAGAAGCGCGCCCGCACGGCGGCGGCGGAACGTTTGCGACGCATTCGCCATGTCTCGGCAAGCCTCGGCTCATCGAGGGTCTGCGCGACCTTCTCCGCCGACATCAGCGCGCAGACGTACAGAAGGTTTTCGATTGCCGACAACTTCCCCGCTTCCGCACCGCAACCTGTTTGGGAATTCCCTTGCCAATCCGCCCAGTCGACGAAGCACCATCCGGGGAGATTTTCAAGAAGGCCCTCCGCATTTGCATGAAGGTTCAGCCCTTCCATCACCTTTGCGAGCGTCGGCAACTGGGTCTTAAGCCAATCTCGATCCACATGTCCATCAAGATAATCGCCCAGCATCCGCGGGTAGACAAGCGTGTAGGTTGCGGATGGCGACTGCGGCCCGTCACAAGGCGCGTTCATCGGCAGAAGACCGTCCGGCCCCGCCGACCGGGCAAACAGCCCAAGACAACGCTTCTGCAGACGGTCGTCGCCGAACAGCACGTTCTGCGCGAGGAACTGCACGCGACAGTCGCCGAGATAGACCAGACGCTCATAGAATGGACAGTCCCAGACGCCATCGTGTGCGCAGACCTCAAGGCCGCGTCGGCAGATCGCCGTCAGCGCATTGACCGATGCGTCGTCGCAGACAAACGAACCGACGGGCACAAACGGATAGCGCGATTCCGTGAAGTCAAGTGCGGCAATGACCAACGCCTCCGCCGCCGTCCGAATGCGCAAACGAACGGTCGTCCCCGCACGAAGATCTGACGTCGTGAACGCCCCTTCGCCACCATCCGGCCGATAGACATCCTCGAAGACGGGGCCGGACGCCCGACGTGCCGCAGACTCAGCCCAGCCGAAGCGGATTTCCGCGCCCGCACCGCCAATCGTGCGCAAAAGAGGATAGGCGGTGTAATAGCCGCCGAGATCGAAGACGAGTTCATGCGAACTGTCGGCGGGCACCGTCAACGGAAGCTTTGGCCCCGCAACAGGGGCGAACGCGCGCGCAAGCTGTGGCGGAAGCTTCGACGGCGTCAGCTGCCAGCCCGGAAAACGGTGGAAGTAGCGATTCGGCTTCTCCAGCTCTTCGCGAACGACCGTCACGGGACCAAAGGCGGACTTCGGCCAGTCTCTGAACTCCGGCGAAGAGCCGAACACGACGTTCGCCTGTCCGATGCCGAAGACGCCAGCCGGCGGTGGCGCATAGCCGAAGACGTTCGTCGGCACATCCGCCACGCGCCAGACGCCCGGCCCTCGGTAGAAGAATCCGGGACGAAACGACAACCGGTGAAGCGGCTTGCCTTCAGGCCCGTAGACGACGGCTTCCAGCCGGTGAACCCCGGACGGCAGGGACTCAAAGCGGTAGGAGTCAACCGCCCAGTCGTCCACCATCCCCATCGCAGGGCCACGCCCGACGATGCGGCCGTCGAGTTTCAGCACATAACGCACATCGGCGGAAACGTCGAACGACAACGCCTCGCCAACCCCGACCGACAGGTCATTGCGAAAAACGCGCGCAACGCCAGCGCCCTCGCCCCAGAGCCAACATCCCGCAACCGCCAGCACACCCATCAGGCAGCTTCCCGTCATAACGGCAATACCTCGATGGCGTTGGCGAGCGGAACGGACGGATGCGTCTTCTCGCCGGGATGCCACTCAATCTCGATCTCGCCCCTTGCGTTCGGCTCAATGCCGTCGGCAACGAGCCGACAGGCCTTGCGGAAGTCGCCGCCCTGCGCCTTTCGGAAGTCCACCTTGTCCCAGAACGTCCGCCCGTTGACGGCAACGGACGAGACGAGCGGATTCTCGCCCTGAAAACCACGCTCAAAGCCGTATTTCATGTGGATGACCACGCGGTACTTGCCGGCGGGAACCCTGAACCGGTAGGTGCCGAGCCAATACGCCTCCGTCTTGAAGACGTCGGGCACGTCCGTGCCGTAAATGCCGGTCACGTCCCGGCTTGCGCAGTGATGATCGCCCGTGCCCACGTAGCCGTAGCGTCCGTCGAACCGGCGATCGGGAATGAAGAGCCGCCCGTCTGGCGTCGTCGTGTAGGCGTTCGAGCCGCAGTTCACCCGCCAGCCCCCCGCCTTCGCCATGTCCTGTTCGGCAAGGACGTTCTGGATGTTGTCCCCTTTCTTCAGCATCTGGTTCATGCACCGCGAATACGACAGGCGGTAGACCTCGCCCCAAACGTTTCGCTTCATGAGGCCACGAATCCGCGCGAGCAGCGCACGCTCCTCCCCGACCTCGATTCCGGCGGCCGACAGGCTTTTCGCGCAGGCCTCCAAGTCCGTGAGACGCCTTTCGTAGAACCGAACGGCTTCGGGATCGACCGAGACGAGTTCAAGCCCCTTCACGTCAACGGCGCGATCCCTGACAAGGCCGCTTCGGACTTCGTAGGGCTTCAGGGCCAACTCCGTGCGGAAGAGTCCGCCAAGGTCGGCCTTGACCGTGACAGGCGCATGGAAGACGTTGACCGCATACCAGTAGGTACCGTTCTTCGTCTTCAGGTAGCGCATCGTCACCGGGTCACGCAGCCCCGCAACCGTCAGGAACGGCTGGGCGGGCAGGAACCTGAACGCCTTGGCGAACTCGCGCGTCTCGGCCTCGCGGGCGACGGACGGGAGGGGCTGCGCGCCGCTCGTGTACTCCAGCATGTCGTAGGCCGCAAGCGAAAACGCGGCTTCGCGCAGATAGTGCCGTCCCCACGGCTTGGCGTCGGCATTCTCGAAATAGCAGTTGTAGGGCTTTTCCTTGAGTGACTTGACGAACGTCTCGAAATAGGCGTAGGCGCTGCGGACGGACGCGACGGCGCCGTTGACCGCAAGATCGGCGACATCGGCCTTCGTGAAGTCGTACAGGTCTTCGTTCAGCGTCGTCTCCTCGCGTGACCAGTGCATGTCGTGCCGCGCCTGCGTCGGCGTGCGGTTGACGCAGAAGACGACGTTCGGGATGCGCTTGATCGCCTCGACGTCGATTCCCCGCTGCACGTAGCGTTCCTCCTTGTCGGCGGGGACGATCAGCTCCAGCACCAGCGCGGGATTGATTTCGTCAAGCATCCCGCGAACGGCCCGCACGAGTGCCGTGACCTGCTCGGCGCGCCAGGTCAGCCACGCCGCGCGCTTGGTGCCGGTCAGCTCCGCATAGCGGTCTTCGAGCTTCGCGGGCACGCCAAGCCCCGTGTCCTTCGCAAACTTGCCGGTCGTGAAGTCGTCGTAGCCGTTCTCCAGGGACTTCCACGTCCCCCAGGTCGTGATCTCGTACTGGATGCCCGCCAGTCCCGAATCGGCGTAGCTTCGGACGGGATTGCGCAGGTAGTCAAGGAAGAGCGACACGCACTTCGGATGGCACGGGTTCGCCGTCCGCTTGCCCTCCAGATAACCCGGCACCGGGTCGCCGTTGCGGTCGAGCATCTCCATGCCCTGCGCGAGGTAGTCGCCGTCAATCTGCTCCGCAAACTTGACGTCGGGCAGGTTGCCGTAGTTGAGCGAGGCGATGAAGCGCTTGTTCTGCTTCGCGCATTCCTTCCAGACCCAGCCGAGCGACCCGCCGGGCCACAGATGGTTGCCGGTCTGCCCTTCCAGAGGAAAATAGGTGATGTGGTAGCGCCACACGGGCTCGGAGACGGTGTCCATGCCGATGTAGTCGAAGTAGCGGAAGAGCTCGAAGTTCTGCCGGGCGACGGCGCACGGGAAGCGCGCGTTCGTCCGCGCGGCGCAGGGCGCTCCCTTGCTCGCCGCATGGGCGTTGAGGTTGTTGAGGAAAGTCTGGTCCTCGTCGTAGAAGCCGAAATGCCGTCCCGGCAGACCGTCGGGCGTCTGGACGTCATTCGCGGGCAGCCGACCGTCCTTGATGCGGTAGACGCGCAGCGCGCGAACCGCCGCCGGCATCTTCGGCGCGAGCGTGCGCGCCTCGAAAAGATAGTTGGTGTACCCCGGCCAGAAGAGGGCCGTCTGCTTCTGCATCTTCCCGGAAAGCGGAATCTCATAGCCCGACGAGATCGCCTGCTGGAGGTAGTCGCGGTTGGCGCCGCACGGCGCGTACATGTAGAAGCCCGCGAGGCGATCCCTGTCGTCCGGCCATTCGATCTCCAGGACGACAGGCTCGCCGCTCACGTCCGCCGGAAAGCCGACCTCGAAGGAAATGCGGTCGGTCTGGTCGTCGCCCGTCTCGATGTAGTCGCCAATCGCCGTGTGGCGCATCTGGACGGCGCCCTGCCGCAGGATGTCCGCATCGTCCGCGTGCGGATAGCGCTCGTAGATGAGTTCGCCGCGCACATAGTCTCCGTCGGAGACATCAGGCCGGTAGTCGGACGTGTAGGCCGTGAAGCCCAGCGTCCGCGTGTAGAAGCCGTTCACCGTCACCTGCAGCCGGTAGTTCCCCTTCGGATAGGCAAATGCCGGCACATGGACATCGACCGGGGCGTTCACGGCGACGTGCCGCGACGCACCCGTCATCCGGACGCCGTTCGCGTCAAAGACCGCGAGATCGACGTCGACCGTCGCCTCCTCGAAGGCGTCAAGCTGCACCGGGCACGGTTTCGTGTAATAGCCGCCCGGCGCCATCTGGACAGCGACCTCGACGGGCTTTTCCGCATCGACGACCGACTCGTTCATCACGAGATCGACCGGCATGAAACGGCGATACTCGTTCCAGACCTCCGTGTTGGTCAGCGTGCGGTGGAAAATGCGCAGACGGCGGATCTCGCACGTGCGCGCCTGTCCCTTCGGGAAGGCGATCCGGTCGATGCCGTCCACGTCGGCGTGAAGGAACGCGGGACTTCGCTGGCCGGGGTTGAAGCAGACCCAGTACGGAAGCGTGTTGATGAAGTAGCGCGCCTCGCCGTCCGCGTTCCAGGTCAGCGTGACGAGCACCCAGTCGCCGCTCCGCCCGACGTACGAGCGGTTGTAGTTGAGGCCGCGCGGGTCGTCCGTCCGCGCCACCCAGATGCTCGCGCGCGCATCGGGATTCTGGTTCAGGCTGGCCCGGACGACTTCCTTCGCACCGCGCTTCAGGCTGAAGAGCGGCCCGTCTTTCGTCTTCGCCCGCGCCCAGAACATGAGGCCGCCGACCTGCGACGAAAGCGCGTTCGTCAACGCCAGCTCCGACTGCTCCGGCGGCACGTCGTCCAGCGAAAGGGTCGGTTCACGGACAGTCTTCGGCTGCTTCAGCCGAACGGTCGCATGGGCGAGGTCGGCCACCTCGGCCACGACCCCATAGGCGCGCAGGCTGAACGACGTGACCGGGCAGAGGCCGGGATGCTGCCCGTTCGCGATCTCGCGCCCGTCCAGCGTGACCACGAGGTTCTTCGGCAGGACCGACACCTTCAGTTCGTGCCACGCGCCATCCGTATGCGCCGCATTGCCCGTGTAGCGCGGCCCGCCGCATTTCTTGCCGTGGCGGTAGAAGTACGATTCGCAGACCTTCGCATCGCGCATCGAGACGAGCGCGCGCGTGTCGCCGCTCTCCAGCGTCAGCATGAGCGCATACCCCGACTTGTTCTGCAGACGTTCCGTCACCCGGAAGCGATACGTGATTTCGCAGGGCCCGTTCGCGTCCGCCACCTTGAACGCGGCCGTGCCGCCGTTCGCAAAGGCATAGCCGCCCGCCGTCGTCTGACAGCGCTTCAGGTCGCCCACCGAATAGGTTGCCTCTGCCGTGGCCGCCGCCAGCGTCAGAGCCGCAAGTGTCATGAGGATTTTTCGCATACGTGAATTATATCAAAAAGTTTCTTATTTTTGGCGCACGATGTGCTTCTATTTTACGCAACGCTCAATTCCTGCGCACCACAGAATCGCCGCCGACGCCAAGATCCAGCACGGCGAACTTGGGCATGTGGTCGGAGGGATACCAGCCGCCGTCGTTCGTGTCGTCGACGCCACAGGCCGTCACGGTGACGCCCGGCGACAGGAAGATGTGGTCGATTCGGCTGCCGAGATCGGGCAAGGCGGCCTTGACGGACGCAAGGTCGCCCCCGACGACCGCCAGTCGGCGGCGGACGCCTTCCGCCGGAAACGAGCGCGGATAGAACCGGTAGAGCGTCGCCGAATTCCAGAGGCCGTCGAGCGGCACGGCGCACACGTCATCGGCGTTGACGAGCCCTGCGGACGCCAGCGGCGCAAGCGCCCGGCGACCGGCCTCGAAATTGAGGTCGCCCGTCAGGATGCGAACGGCCCCTTCGGGCGCATGCGCCGCCATGTGGCGAACGATGATTCCGAGCTGCGCGCGGCAGATGTCATCCGAGACATAGGACGTGTGCGTGTTGTAGACGGCAAGCAGCCGTCCCGTCACGCGCTCGTGCAGATAGGCGAATGTGCAGATGCGCGGATGGTTCGCGCCCGGATACTTGCTGCCGGCCGTCTCGGACGTCTCGGACAGCCAGAACGTGCCGTGCCTCACGCAGTCGAAGCGGTCGCGCCGCCAGAGCACGGGACCGAACTCGCCCTCTTCCCGCCCGTCCTCGCGGGCTACGCCCACCCGCGCCAGTTCGGGGAACGTTGCCGCAATCTCGTCCAGATAGGCTTTCACCGGCTCCTGAAGGCTGAGAATGTCGGGCTGCATCGCCCGCCACTGCGCGAACAGGCGCGGCGAACGCGCCGTCCAGTGGTGCTGCGGCGTCGTGTCCCACGGCGCGGGACACTTCACGTTGCTCGTGACGACCTTGACGTACGCGCGCGGATGCAGCACCCGAACGGCGCCCGCCCCCGCCGACCGAAGCGCAAACGCCGGAAGATCCTCCGCGACAACCGTGCCCGGAAGTTGACTCTCGACAGCGGCAACCGGCGGCAACTTGTCCCCCAGCAGGCGAAAGCGGCGAAACGCGATTTCCGGCTTGCGTGCCGCAACCGCAAAGAGCGGCAGTTCCGCGCGTCCCGAATAGGGCTTCACGTCCAGCTCAAAATCCGAGAACGTCAGGGTTCGGACATCGGCGTCGGCGGCATTGATCGAGACCGGAAGCCCCAACGCATCCCAGAGGCGACAGCTCTGGACGGACACGCCCCGCACGTCGGCGTTCGCGCCGGTCGCGACGACCGACACGTTCGTTCCGCCGCAGTCAAGGTCGACATCTGCGACCGTCACGTTGCGCACGCGCCCGCCCGCGAGACGGATGGCCTCGCCCGTCGCCTGCACGAACACGCCCCGCACGGCGACCTGCGAGACATCCGACAGCGAGAGTCCCACGCTGCCCGAACGGGACGGACTGAAGACCTGAATGCCGGACACCTGCACATCGGACGAATCCTCGACGGTCAACGCCGCGTCCGCTCCGCTGTCCGTCGCATCCAGAATGCCGCCGCCGACAACCGACACCCCATCCGCCCGCCGGACGCGGATTGTCCCGCGGACGACGGCGCCGCGTGCCAGGATCACGCGCGTACCGGCTTTCGGGACGATCTCGCCCGCCTGATGCGTGCCGGGGCCGAAGTAGAGGTCTGTCGGACGCGGCTCAACCATGTCGCGCGGACGCACGAAGATTGTCTGCGACGGCGCTTCCCCGCCGAAGTCAACACGAAGCCGCACGGGCTCTTTCAGGCAGAGGCGCACGGCATTCGTCTCGTAGGCCACGTCTCCTACGAAAGAGAGCGGCAGAACGCGCACCGTTTTCGGAAGCCCCTGCGGAAACGGTAGGATGACCTCGTGGGGAAGCCCCGCCTCCAGTTGTCGACAGGCGGGGGCGGCGGCGGACGCAAGGCCGACGAAAAGGCCCCAGGTAAAGGCGAAAACAACCGTCTTCTTCATGGTCTCGGCCTCATGGTCAGCGAATGATCAGGGCCACGCCCACCTTCTTGAGCGGACACTCGAAGCATCCGATGTCCGGCAAGGCCGACGGGCTCTCCGCAAGCGGACGCCCGTAAAGGTCGAGCCTGCGCGGGTTTCCGGCGAGATCCGTCGCGTCGGCGTCCATCCAGTCAAGCGACAGCGCCTTTTCGCGGCACGGTGAGGACGCCTTGAGCGAATAGTCGCCCCGCCGCGCCGACACGAACCGGGGCGCGACGCCGGCGAGGCAGTCTTGCGCCGTGTAATGGCCGTTCGGATAGGCCGAGACCAGGCAGTTCGTGAGCGCGAACGTCGTCTCGCTCGTCACGCCGTCCACCCGAACGAAGTCCGTCGTGTTGCCGTAGACGAGGCAGTTGACCAAGGCGGCGGCGGCCGTGAAATCCTTCTGTACGGTCAACGCGCTCTTGTTTCCGGCGAACGTGCAGTTTTCGGCCCGGAATGCGGACGTGCCGCTGAACAGCCGGATGGCCGTGTCGTTTCCGTCGGCAAACAGGCAGTTCCGGAAGAGAGGCGACGTGCCCTCCGTGAAGTAGGCCGGCGACTGGTTCGAGCTAAAGCGGCACCGCTCGAAAAGGCTCTGGGCCGAACCGCCGACGACAGTCCCGTAGCTGCCGGACGCACCTTCCCGGAAACTGCAGCCCGAGACCTGTGCCGTCGAATCCAGCCTCAGCGCGACGCCGTAGTTCGCGACCTCCTGAGCCTCGAACCGACAGTTCTTGATCGTCACCGTGCCGTTGCGCGTCATCAGTCCGCCACCATAGCTCGACGAGGCGTCGGGACGCGCGGCGTTCGCGACAAAGAGCGTTTTCTCGATCCAGGCGTCTCTCTTGACAAACGCCCCGCCACCGTGCGCGCCCGCGCCGCCAGAGCCCCCGGTGCCGCGAGACACGTTGTTTGAAATCACGCACCCCGTCACGAAAAGGCCCGCACCGCGTGCGCTTGCCGTCACGCCCGCGAGACGGACACCGCCACCCACGGCGTTCGACGCGCAGTTGTTGTCGACGAGACAGTCTTCCAGCGTGCAGTAGTTCGCCGCGTAGATGCCGCCACCGGCCGCATTCTCGTCGCTTGTGCCGGAGACCTGTTCGGTGCGCGAGCCGGTGATGCGGCAGTTGCGGAGCGTGATGCGGTTCGCGGTATTGTCGCACGACAGCCAAGCCGCGCCGCCCTGCCCATAGCGATTGCCCGCCGAGACGTCCGCGCCCGCAAAGCCGTTCGTGAGCGTCAGGTTCTCGAACACGGGTGATGCCGACGTGACGGCCGTGACCTCCACCTCCAGGCAGCGGGAAGTCCCCTGCCCGTCCAACACGGCGCCGTCGCGGCTTTCGCCCGTCACCGTCAACGTGCGGTTGCTGACGCGGACAGGCGCAGCCAGGCGATAGGTGCCGTCCTTGACGAGAACGAGGTCGTCATCCTGCGCGGCGTCGATCGCCGCCTGGATTCCGACGTGGGCATCCGCCCAGGCACCCGTCTTTTCCGCTTCGCTCGGCACGGCCCGCACCGCATAGAGCGGATCCGTTTCGTCGGCCTGACGCTCGTAGCATCCCAGATCCGGCGCCGTCCCGACCAATCGCGCGTCGCCCGCGAGGTCGCAGCCCGTCGCCTGCCAGCCGAGGTCGAGGCCGGCATCGACGCCGGGCGAATCGGCCTTGAGACGACAGTCGCCGCGCGAAATCGACCGAAGCCCCGGATTGGCCGTCACGATGACGCCGCTGTCGTCCGAGCCGCCCGTGGCGACGGGGACAATCGAATTGGTCACGACGACGTGATGCACGCCGTTCGCCGTCGGTCCCTTGCCAACGAAAATGCAGTTCACGAAGACATTGGTCGAAAATGAGCCCGTTCCGTTCACGGCCTTGACCGCCGAGGCATTCCCGGCGAACGTGCAATGCTCGATGCGCGTTGCGTCGGCAGTTGTGCCACCGTTGTGTCCGCGCACGAAGGTGCCGCCCGTGTTGCCGACCGCAAGGCAGTTGCGCACAAGCGTCCCGCGCGTGTTTTCCGCCATGACATAGTCTGCGGCGTCAATCCCCGTGAAGGTGCAGGCGACCACCGCGTTGGACACTCCACCGAGATGGATGAGGCCATTGCAGCCGCTTCCGCCACGGACGTCCCTGAACTGGCAGTTCGTGACGACGCTTGCGCCTCCCAGAATCGCCATCTGCCCGTAAGAGGCCTTGCCGTAGCCCATGAACGTGCAGTCGGCAATCTGTCCGGCATAACCGAGAAAGACGCTTCCTCCGCGACTGGAGCCGCTGACGTTCTCAGCCACATTCGTCACGAACAGGCAGCCCGCAAGCCGTCCGGCGTTGCGGAAGAGAACCGCACCGCCGAACGGAGCCGCCCCTTTCGCACAGTTGTTGGAGAAGATGCAGTCGCTCACCGTCGTGTAGAGGTCGGAACTGCCTCTCGCGTGTTGAGAATAGTAGGCGCCGCCGCCCATGGAACCGCCGTTCTCCGTTTCCGTCACGGCGTTGCCTGCAAAGAGGCAGTTCGTCACCACGCCGCCCTCGTTCTGTAGGCTGTAGATGGCACCGCCGCGATTTCTCGCCGCATTGTCCAGGAAATCGCAGTCCTCGACGCGAAACGCGCCCGCCCCCGTCGCAAACAGGATGGCGCCGCCGTTGTCGTCGGCCGCGCCGTTCCGAAACGTGAGGTGGCTGATTTCCGGCGCGGCGAATCCCTCAGTCGAGAGAATGCGCACCGAGTCACCGCCGTCGAGAACCGTTCCCGTGCGGCTTTCGCCGACAAGCTTCTGGTTCGCCGCCGTCAGGCTCAACGACTTTGAGAGGCGATAAGCACCCGCGCGAAAGTAGACCGCGCCGCCTTCGCCGGCCGCCGTGATAGCCGCTTGCACATCCGTCTCGGCCTCGGCCCATTCGCCGATCCGATCGGCTTCGTCGGCCACGACCCGAACAGTGACGGGAGCTGCCTCTGTGCGCACGGATGAATCTGCGGCGCGCGAATGCATTGCACCGGCGAACACGGCGGAAAGCGCAATCGCTTTCGCGAATTTTGGTGTCTTCATTTTTGACTCCTGTTGTTTGTGTGTGGTTTGCGTCTGTGTTTTGTGTTTTCTGGTATGTTCAAGCAAAACCAAATGAACAGGGGTTGGAGAAACCCGAAGGTCTCGTTTCCACAGCCCCTTTCTGTGTCGTGTCGGCAGAGCGCACATGCGAATCTCTGCGACCTCTGCGCGAAAAAACCTTACGAGAAAACCTAAAGCGCGGGCGCGGGCAAGGAAT
>CAKURH010000063.1 GCA_934675625.1 uncultured Kiritimatiellota bacterium | reverse complement strand
GCACACCGATCTTGTCCGCGAACCTCGAGATGAGCGCCGCGTCGATCGCGTCGTTCTTCGAGAGGTTTCCCTCCGCCTTCGCGAACTGGCGGACCCGCAGCGCATCCGCATAGGCGACCTTGACGTCGAACTTGTGCAGAAAGGCTATGAGATCCAGCTCGTAGCCGCCGGTCGGTTCGACACAGACGACGGCATCGGCCTTTCTGGCGATGTCGCGCAGTTTCCTAAACCCTTCGATTGCGTTGTCGACTTGTCCTGTCGTCGGACGGACGCCTTCCTTCGTCGCCGGGACAAATATGTCGAGTTTGGCCTTGGAGACGTCAACTCCGATGTGCACGGTAGGCACGGAATCCGATTTCATGCTATACTATCCTTGTCTGGAGGTTGAACCGGGAGACTTAGACGACTCCCGAACACCTATACAACTGTTGAGCCTTTAGACGAAACGCGGCGGGGGCTGAGCTGACCCGGAGGATTTTCTCCTGGACCCATTAGAGCCTCACCGCCGCAGGCTCGTCTTGGGAGGCCTTCCCTTGACGGGCCGTTCTTTCCAGGCACTATGCCTGGTGAACAGTAGGGAAGTCTATCAAAATTCGATTAGACAAGGCACTCAGTTCACTGTCTTCCTCCGCACATCAAGGCTGGAACCCCGTCTTTCGCCCTCAGCGTCTCCTCGTGAAGACCGCGAGGGCGCCGCCCTCGTCGCAGAGGGCGAAGCGCACCGTCTCGCCCCGGCGCACCGTCCGCGACGTGCAGGCGATGGCCTTCGCGTCCGCCGGCGTCCGCGCCGGGTCGTCCGCGTAGGCGGCCATCGTCCACTCCCCCTCGCCGAGGAAGTCGAGCGCCAGCGCCAGCTCCCGCCGCCGCACCGTCGTCGCCGCGTAGTAGAACCGCCCGTCGAACGCCTCGCGCAGGACGGCGTAGTGCTCGCCGCACCGGCCCTCCAGCGGGCGCGTGTCCCGCCACGCCGCCGGCAGGCCGCGCAGGGCCTCGACGCCGTCCGCCCCGCGATACCGCTCCGGCGCGTCGCAGAGCGTCATGAGCGGCGAGTCGAACTGCACGCACTGCGCGAGCGCGTGGGCGCGCGTGCCCATCTCCTCCGCCCAGTGCGGGCAGCGGTCGGTCTCGTCGCCGTAGCGGTGGCCCTTCGCGACCTGCGGCACGAAGTCCCTCGAGTAGACGTTCGCGAACGAGCCGGGCGTGAAGTCCGCCGGGCCGAGGAGGAAGCGCGTGAACGGCAGCGCCGCGCAGACCTCCGGCGTCGTCTTCTCCCTGAAGATGTTCATCTCGTTGCCGCAGACGGCCTCGCGCGTGACCATGTTCGGCCACGTGCGCTCGCCGCCCGTGGACTTGAACGACCCGTGGAAGTTCACCATGATCCGCCGCCTCGCCGCCGCGCGGCAGACCCGCTCGCACCATTCCACCATCTCCTGGTCCTGCCGCTCCAGGAAGTCCGTCTTCACGCCGACGGCGCCCCAGTCCGCGAGCCGCGCGAACGTCTCCTCGATCCCGACGGACTCGATCTCCATCCAGTGGATCCAGAGCCAGATCCCGACGCCCTTCGCCTTCGCGTGCGCGACGATCCGCGCGAGGTCGAATCCCCTGCGGGGCCGGAGCGGCACGTTCGGCCCGTGGCTCGGGCGGCGCGCGAAGCCGTACCAGCCGCCGTCGACCGTGTGGTAGGGCCAGCCCATCTCGGCGGCGAAGTCGACGAGCGCGAGCGTCCGCTCCGTCGAGAGCGAGTTGTTGGACTCCGCCCACCAGTCCCACGACGAGGCGCCGGGACGCACGAACGAGAAGTCGAGCGACGGGTCGGGCGGCGGGTTGAGGCTCGCGATGAGGTCGTTCTTCCTGAGGAGGTCCGTCTCGTCGTCGCCGACGAGCGCGACGCGCCACGGGCTCTGCGCCGGGGGCGTCGTGATGACCGCGACGCCGGGCATCGCCGCGGGGCTCGGCGGCAGCTTCGCGAGCGCGGCGCGGAGCGTCGCCGCGCCGTCGCCCGCCGCGCGGAAGTTCATCCCCGCCCAGCCGGAGAGCGCCGCCTCGCACAGCGCGAGCGTCGCGCCGCCCGTCTCGACGAGGACGGGCATCCCGACGTACTTCTTCGGGTCGACCGCCGCGAGCGGTCCCCTCGCGTACGGCTCCTCCTGCGGGTCGCGTTCCGTCGCGCAGGCCGTCGTCCACGCCTGCGCGTCCGCCGCGAACCGCCACTCCGTCAGCTCGTCCGTGAGCGCGAAGCCGTCGAACGCCGCCTGCTCGGGGAAGGCGTAGCGGAATGCGACGCCCTCGTCGTAGGCGCGGAAGACGAGCGTCAGCCGGCGCGGCAGCCGCTCGACCGCCGTCTGTCCGAGGCCGACGCGCACCGCCCGCGCCTCCGCCTCCTCCAGCTCGACCGCCAGCTCGTTGAAATGGTCGCGCACCGTCTCGCGCCGAGAGAGCCGCGTCGTCCACGTCGTGTCGGACGACGCGCGGCGAACGTTCCGCACCCGCATCTCGGCGAGACGCTCCGCGCCCTTCTCCAGCGGACTCCCCACGGCGAACGCGACGCCGAGGCTCGAGGGCTTCACGAGTTCGCGCCCGTCGTGCGCGAGCGACCAGCGCATCCCCTGCGCGTCCGTCTCAAAGCCGAGCGACAGCCGCCCGTCCGGCGAGGCGACACTCAGCGCCGCCGTTGCAGCGGCGTCCTCGCCGCAAAGGCCGAGCGACACGGACAGCACGACAACTGCAAAAGACATGATCTTCATTTTCCTCTGTTCCTTTTTCATTCGTAAAGCCGTGAAATGACGGAAATGGCGTCAGCCCTTCTGGCGCTGCTTGCCACCGCGAAAAGGCCTTCGCGCTTTTCTCGACCATTCTTGGCCATGCACTTACGCAAACGCATCGATTCGCGTTCTCGCGCAGAGTCGCCGAGTGCGCAGAGATTCGACGGACGCCTCTGCGTGAAGCGAGATTTCACACGGCGTGACGGGGTCAAGCGGGGCCTGTCCCCAGGAAAACGACCGCTAACTGCGCAGAAGCTGCTTTTTATTTGCATTTTCGCAACTGGCTTGGGGGTCTGTCCCCAGAAAGCCGGGGGTCTGTCCCCAGGAAGCCGTGTCAGCGCACGCCTCGAGGCGCGGATGGTTGCGCGCGCTGGGGGACGGACGCGGACGTCACGACAACCGCCGCATTGGACGGCGTTCCCGTATACCACGCGCAGACGTCCGACCGCCCGTGAAGCCGCGTGACGTTCACGTTGCCGGCATCGTAGTTTCGCGGCTCGAAGCCCTCGGCGAGGACCTCCGGCTCCGGCCAGGCCGTCGGGTTGTCGAAGACGTCCATCGCGCGCGCAACGCGCCGCTTGAGCCGACGCGCGCCGCGCTGGTAGTAGTAGTTCGCGACAAGCCCCGTGCGCGCGTCATAGACGAGGCTCGGCGTCGACTCGTGCACGTCGCCGATGTTCGTCCGCGCCTTCTTCCACGTCCGGCCGCCGTCCGCGCTCGTGACCTGGAACTGGGGGCCAAGCCCCTGCTCGCAGCGTCCGACGATCAGCAGTTTCCCGTCGCCGAGCGAGACGAGGGACGGCTCCGTCACCCAGTCCTTCACGGCCAGCCCCTTCTCGATCATGCGCTGTTCCCACGTCAGGCCGTCATCCCCGCTGACCAGGACGCCCCAGGAGTTCCCGCCGCCGGCGTAGGAGCCCGCAAACCACGGCGAGACGAGACCGAGGCCCGGCACGCGCACGATGTCCGTGACCTGCATGGGCATCGGGTCGAGGCGCGGCACGGCGAGCCGCTCGAACGTGACGCCGTCCACCGTGCGGTAGAGCTCGTGGCGGCGCCGCTCCGGCGCGCCCCAGCAGCGCACCCAAGCGAGGACGGCGCCCGTCGAGTCGAGGCCGATGCCCTCGTTCACCTCCCCGACGACAGGGTCCGCCGCGACGACGCGCTCCACCGACCAGGTGCGTCCGCCGTCTGCGGAAACACGCGCATACGAGTCGCGGCTGCCGGGGTCGATGTAGTGTCCGTCCGCCGGAAGTCGGCTGTCGCGGCTGTAGGCGCAGACAAGATTCGTGCCGAACGCCTGGATCATGGGCCACGAATTGTAGCCCGGCGCATCCTGCACGACGACGGCGTTCACCGGCGGCAACACGGCCGCCATCTCGAAGACGAGTTCGCCGCCCTTCACGATGTCGGCGTGGCGGATCTTCCAGTCCGTGACCGGCCGGCCGTTGAGCGTGGCCGACTTCACGTACTTGTTCGCCTTCGAGAGGCCCTTCGCGACGACCGTGAACGTCTTGCCGTCCGCGAGGCGCAGCGTCGCCTGCGGCACCTGCGGCGCGCCGAGGACGTACTCGCCCCCGCACGGGTCGAACGGGTAGAAGCCCATCGCCGAGAAGACGTACCACGCGCTCATCTGCCCGCAGTCGTCGTTGCCGCAGAGCCCCTCCGGCCCGACGTGGTACTGCGTGTCGAAGACCTCGCGGATGCGCTCCGCCGCCTTTTCCGGGCGCCCGACCTGCGGGTAGAGGTAGATGACGTGGTGGCTCGGCTCGTTGCCGTGCACGTACTGCCCGATCATCCCGGAGATGTCCGACGTCGCCTTGTCCATCCGCGCCGGGCTCGTGAAGAGCGCGTCCAGCGTCTCGACGAACCTTTCGCGCCCGCCCATCGCCGCGACGAGGCCGGGGACGTCCTGCATGACGTGCCACGTGTACTGGAAGGCGTTGCCCTCCGTGAAGTCGTTGTCGCGGTTGTCGCCGTGGCCGAAGGCGTAGGGGTCGAATGGCGTGCGCCACGTCCCTTTCGTCGTCTTGCCGCGCGCGAAGCGGATCGACGGGTCGAAGACGTTCTTCCAGTAGCCCGCGCGCCTCGCGAAGAACGCCGCCGCCTCGGGCTTGCCGAGCGCCGTCGCGAACCGCGCCGCGCAGGCGTCGTCGTAGGCGCACTCCAGCGTGCGCGAGACGGACTCGCCCTTGATGACGTCGCACGGGAAGTAGCCGTAGCGGTCGTAGAGGTCCCAGTTCTCCTTCGGCTTGCCGGGGTGGGCGACCGTGAGCGTGTTGGTCATCGCCTCGAACGCGAGCGCCGCGTCGAAGCCCCGGAAGCCCTTCAGCCAGGCGTCGGCGATGACGGGCACGGCGTGGTTGCCGACCATGCAGTCGACGTTCTTGCCGCCGTAGCTCATGACGGGGAGGCGCCCGAACGTCCGGTAGTGCGAGAGGAACGAGTTGACGATCGGCGTGACGATCTCCGGCGCCGCGAGCGTGTACCACGGCTGGGCGGCTCGGAACGTGTCCCAGAGCGAGAGCGTCGTCATGTACGTGCCGTCGGGCGAGGCGCAGACCTTGCCGTCCGCCGCCGAGAAGCGCCCGTCGGCGTCCGCGTAGTCGTTCGGCTGGACGTAGAGGTGGTAGAGGGCGGTGTACCAGTTCCGCTTCTGGTCGTCCGTGCCCTCGCACGTCGTGCGGACGAGGAGCCCGTTCCACCGGGCGCGGGCGGCCGCGCGCACGGCGCCGAAGTCCCAGCCGGGGATGTCGGCTGCGAGGTTCCGCTTCGCGCCGTCCGCGCCGGTCATGGAGAGGGCGACCTTCACGAGCAGCGCCTCGCCCGCCGCGACGTCGAACGTCGCCACGTAGCGCGGCGCCTCGTCGGGGGCCTTGCGCGGCAGCTCGCGGATCGACTTCCACGGGCGCCCGAACGCGAAGGCGTAGGCGAGGAGGCGGTCCTGGATCCACCCCTTGCGGAAGTGCGAGCCCGAGACGCCGTCCGCCCCCTCGACGGCGGACTTCGCGCCGTAGGTCTTCGGGCAGTTCTGCCCGAACGGCAGGTTCAGGAGGACGTGCGCCTCGCCGGCGTTCGCCCACGTGAGGCGGTAGATCGCCGCGCGCTTCGCCGCCGCGATCTCGACGCGGACGCCGTCGTCGGGCTGGACGACCGCGTAATAGCCCGGCTCCGCCCGCTCGGTCGCCTTGTCGATCGCGCGCCGCGCCGGGAGTTCGCCAAGCTCGCCCGCGAACGGCAGGAGCTGGACGTCGTTGTAGTCGGGGCAGCCCGTCCCCGAGAGGTGCGTCTGCGAGTAGCCGAGGACGGACGTGTCGCGGTACTGGTAGCCGGAGCAGTACGCCCAGTCGGCGTTCCTGCCGCCGCCCGTGTCGGGCCCGGCCTGCACCATGCCGAACGGCACGCAGGCCGACGGGTGCGTGTGGCCCGTCCCCGCCGTCCCCGTGAAGGGATCGACGTAAGCGGCGAGGTCGCCGTCCTTCGTCGGCGCCGGCACGGTCGTGACGACGACGGTGGCGTTCGTGGGCGCCTTGCAGTCGCCCGGCCCGAGGAGGGCGGAGGCGGAAAGGAACGCGAGGCAGGGAAGTGTCATGATTCGATTCTCCTTTTCATTCTTGACTCATTCGTATTATACCATACCCTCTTTTCGGGCTTCACTTGAAGAACTTGGCCGTCAGCGGGCGGTCGGACTTGACCTCCGCCAGAAACGCGCGGAACGCCGGCGTGTCCTCGCCGTAGTAGATGACGTCCGTGAGGTCGTCGCCGATCTCCAGACGCAGGAAGCCGTCCTGCGGCGCGACGACCGACTCGGCGTCCGCGATGAAGCGGTAGACGCGGTACGCGTCACGCCCGGCAACCGGCACGTCCGCAAACGCCTTCGCGTCCTTCACCTTGTCCGGGTAAAGGAGAAGCGATTCGTCATACGTCACCTTCCGGTATCTCGGCTCCCAGACCTTCTTGTACCAGCCATTCGGGCTCTCCCGGTCTGCCGCCTGCACGGCTTGCCGATTGAAGAGCACGGCGACCGACCCGACGCGACAGTCGTACGTCAGGGCGTCAGCGAAGTCCGGCCCGGACGCGGGGCGCTGCAGGACCGGCAGCTTCAGCTCGGCGGCGACGCGCGCAATGTCCGCGCGGTTCGTGACGAGCGTCCGCCCCGGCCGTTCCGCGAGCCAGCGCGCCAGCATCGGGCGCACGCCGGCGTGCCGGATCTGCGGCGCGGCGAAGACGACCTTCGCGTCCGGCAGGACGTCCGCCAGCTCCTGCGGGTCCGTCATCTCGTAGTCGAGCGCCAGGTCGCGCAGCGGCTGGCGGAAGTCGTTCCCCCTGTAGCTCGCACGCGCCTCCATGAACGTGGACATCCAGCCCTCCCAACACGGCGCGCGCTCCGTGAGGTGCCAGACGCCCGTCGGCGGACGCTTCCGCGCGCCGTCCCGCTTCGCCTGGCGGTAGGCGCGGGCGTCGGAGAACCCAAGCATCGCGAGCTTCCAACGGTTCGTCGGGACATTGCCCTCCAGCAGATCAGACCACCGTGGCTTCCCCAAGGGAGGCGTCAATCCGTCATACTCGAATGCGTCGAAGCCGAGCGCCGAAAGCAGGTAGCAGACCGCGTAGCCCGTCTTCGCCGACCAGTAGGGCTGCGACTCCCAGCCGCCGCATGTCCCCTCGACGCAAATGCCGAAGCGCTTGCCGGCCGCGTGCGCCGTGCGCAGGTACCGCCCCGCCGCACGGTAGTAGCCACGAATCGCCTTCGGCGCGAAACTGAAGAACTCCGGCGAGACGAAGCCCGTGTTCTCCAACAGCGAGAGGTAGACGTGGTCGTTGCCGATCTCCGCGCCTTCGCCGTTGAGCAAGTAGTTGAATGGCGCACCGTAGCAATACTTCGCCGTCCAGTCGCCGAACCGCTGGCCCAAGCGCAGCCACTCGTAGGCAATCAGCGCGACGTGCAGATCCTTCTCGACCCGCGTCCCGTAGCGCGGCACGTAGTCCGCCCAGGAGGAAAGCCCCCAGTCGGACGGCGCCAGCCGTCGCCCATAGTAGTCCTCGTAGTAGTCCCAGAAGTGGATCGTCCGGGCCGGACGGGAGCCGTGCGCGACGAGGCGAAGCCCCTCGTCCGCGCCCAGGAGGTCTTCGCGGAAGGCCGCCACACTCGCCGCGTCAAAGCCCCAAATCCCGCCTCGGTTGAACCAGATGTAGTCGAACTGGAGCATGCTGTTGAGCCCCAAACTGCCCGCGTAGGCAATCTGGTCTTCCAAGGCGTCGCGAATCACAGGGTTGGTCGCGACGACCGAGTTGAGCTTGAAGGGCTGCATCTCGCCCTTCGGGTTCTTGACGAGCGCGTCCTTCAGCGCGGCGTACCGCAGATCGTGCTGGCCCTTCTGCCACTCGTAGAAGAGGTTGTCCGGCAGCGCGGACAGGATCGGGAGGAACGCCGGCTCCGGCGGACGCCCCGACGACAGGACGATGTCGTATTCGGGGAAGTGCCGCTTCATGAAGGCGGAGACCTCCGAGATCTGGTCTGGATGGCAGTAGAGCCACTTGGCGTCAAGTCCAAACTGGAGCACGGGGCGCTTGGGTCGCGCCTTCAGCGGCGTCGTCCGAAGCGGTTTCTTCATGCCCGTCAAGTAGCGCGGCGCATCCGGGTTCAAGACCTCGTAGGCGCTGCCGTCGTCAAGGATGAGGCGGACATCCGCCAGGCGAAAGGCGCACGACGCCCCCTCGCCCCCACGGAACTGGAACGCGAGGCCGCCGAACCGCTCCCCCGGTACGAGAGCGATGTCGTGTTCGACGGCGTTCCAGACGCCCGGACGGAGCGTCGGCCACCAACCCGTCTGCGTGTGATTCCAGCTGCCCTCGTCCTCGCGAAGGCACGGGCGGCGCATCCACAGCGTCGGCTCGCAGCCGCCCGCGCTTTCGAGCGGCCACACCGAATAGGCGACCTTGCGGACGCGGCAGCCGATGTAGGGCGGCACCCACGAGTCGAGCAGCCAAAGGTAGGCGAACGTCGCCAATTCGAGCCGACCCTCGCGTTTCTCCTTGCTGCCGACGTACCGCACCGTGTACGCGGGCGCCCGCCCTTCAAACGTCTCCTGCGCCTCGAACGACACGTTCTCGCAACGCACGCGCCATGTCCGCTCGCGCAGGTCGGCGGACACGCCCGACGTCGGCAGGGAGGCTTTCGCCGTGTCCCCGAAGAGAACCGCCGGAGACCCCAGCAACGCAAGGGCACAGAAGCCCGCCCCCGCCATCCGAATCTTCATCATGCCGTCTTTCCTTATTCTTTTCTGCGAATGACAATTCCTAGCGGATGACGATAGCCGCGCCGCGCGCGAAGCCGAACCGGCACCGGCCGCCCGCCTGCGTCAGCGTGAAGTTCCCGTAGTCGGCGGCGAGCGCGAGGCGGCCGACGAGCGCCGAGGCGGACAGGAAGGTGCCCCGGCGGTGGCCGGCGTAGTCCGGCAGGCTCGCGGGATCGACGATCTCGAGGACTGCGCCCGTGACGTCCAGCGTCCCGTCGCACGACACGAGCCCGTCGCCGAAGAGCGCCGCGCACGTCAGGCGGATCCGCCGCCCGGCCAGCGAGGCGCCGCCCGGGAGCCTCAGCTCGCCGCCCTCGACCGTCACGTCGCCGCCGAACTCGTCCGCCGCGTCCAGGACCCACCGCCCCGCGCCGCGCTTGGTGACGCCGCCCGTGCCGGCGTTCGCCTTCAGCGTGAACGCGCAGGCGAAGCGGACGTTGTTGTTCGTCGCCGACTCGATCTCCACGGCCGTCGTCGCCTCGTCGTAGTCGCAGCCGGGCGACGTGACCGTGATGCCCGTCAATTGCAGCGTGTCGCCGTCGAACGTCGCAAGCGCCGTCGCGAGCCGGCCCGAGGCCGTCGAGCGGATGTGGACACGCGCCGGCGAGAGGTATTTCTCGCGCGCGAACGCCGCGTCCGTCGGCAGGGAGACCGTCGCGAGGCCCTTGCCCGTCGCCTTCCGCAGGGGCGCGCCCAGCGTGGCGTCGGGACGCGTGCCGTCCGCGAGCGTGCGGTCGGACGTGTCGAAGACGACGCCGCCGTCGTACAGCGTGACGGCGTTCGGCTTGCGCGACGAGCTGAAGAACGCCGCGTCCAGGGACGCGCCGCCCGCCGGGCGGATGACGCCGCCGTCGAGGTTCACGAAGACCTTCGCCCCCGGATAGGCGTTCTCCGCCGCGCCGGCCGTCGTGCGGCACTTGAAGGCCTGGGCGGAAAGCGTCGCGCCCGCGCGGAGGTTGACGACCGTCTCGGCCGTGTTCGTCGAATACGTGGCGAGCCACCCCTTCGTGGCGAAGCGCGTCCCCTCGCCCGTGAGCGTCAGGACGCCGGCGGACGTGCCGTCGATGATCTCCGACTCAACCCCCGACGCGGACAGCTGGAGTTCTGTCGGATGCTCGGAGACGAACTCGCCGCCCAGCAGCGCATACTCGCCGTAGCCGACCGTCCGGAGCGACAGCAACGGCAAACTCTCCGGCGCGTAGACGAGCCGTCCGCCCGTCTGGACGAGCCAGCCGCGTCCGCCGCGATTGGCACCGAGCAAAAGGCGCCCGCGCGCAAAGAACCATTCGCCACCCTTCAGCGCGTAAGAACCGCGTCCCTTGCAGACCGTCTTGCGGTCTGGCGTCTGGCTGATGCCGCCGACCTCCACCGCGTCACGGCGGTTTGTGACGACACCGCCGTCCTGGACGACCAGTCCTCGTCCGCGTTGCCCGACGGCTCCAATGGAAAGGTCGACCGACCCCCCGTCCCCGATTCGCACAAGCCCCTTGGAGTCGACATGGTCTACGGCTAGGCGAATCTGCTTCTCCGTCGAGCCCCCCGCCCGTACCGTGCAGTTCGAGAAGACCAGCGCGCCCAGCTGGCTGACCGACTGGACATTCCAGAAAGGGGTTTCCTTCGTGCGGACATTCACCTGGACACCGCCGCAGAAGACGTTCGTCGCGCCGTTCACGAAGTTGCCCAGCGTGCCAACATCGAACTGATCGACGTCAAGGGTGCCGCCATCAAACGTCATCCCGACGCCCCGGCTGACGAAGACGTCGTTCGAGACGACCGCATTTCGGAATTCGACTACGCCCGTCCGAGGGTTGTTCACCAAGCCGGCAAATGTCGCCCGTCCGCCATACGTGCCGCCCGTGAACGTCAGCCGCCCGTTCTCTGCGACATCAAACATGTTCTCATAGCTCGCCAATTCGACATCGCCCGCAAAGCCATTGGGCGCAGCGTTTCCTACAAACGACGACGACTTCTCGAAGACGATCTTCCATTTCTTACCCCAGTCGGCCTGACTGGAAAGCGAATAAAGTCGAAGCTGCCCGCCGTTCAGGCGAATCTCGCCCGGCTTGTCGGCATCCAGGAAGTTTCCGCCGGCTTCCAGGCAAAGCTGGCTCTTCTCATTGACGCGGATGTTGCCGTTCTGCAAGGTCAGATTGTGGAAGAAGACGCCCTGCGACCCGTCCAGCGTCAGCGTAAACCCGCCCAGATCGAATGGCTTTGATTCCGACCCCGCCACACTCTCATGCGGCACGAATCCCATGCGCACCGTATTGGAGATCCGCGTGTCGGACGTCAGCGTCAGCGGCCCCAGAAGGCCGTCGCAGAGGGTGTTGCCCGTCGGCTCGAAGCGGATGGCCCCATTTCCCCCGACGCCGGAACCGCCGACCGTGATCGGGTGGTTCGCGAAGAGCGGATATGTCGTCGCCGTGCCGTCCGCACGCGGCGGGATGTTCAGGAAGAGCGTCGCACCCTCCTTGACCGTGATCGCCGCACCCAGCCCGCTGGAGACCCCCGCCGACCGGCCGAACACATCCGCGTGACAGACTTTCAGTGTGCCCTGACGGACCTCGACCGTACTCGCCGCCGGGAAGTCCGGCGACGCCACCGTCAGCGTCAGCGTCCCGTCGCCGTCCTTGACGATGGACTTCACGCCAGCGCCAAACGGCTGCGAATGGGTGATGTCGCCCGTGGACGTGTCGAACGTCACCACGTCCTCGGGATCGGCCCGACCGACCGTCGGACATGCGACCGCGCCCAGGACGAGCGCGACAAGCTGTCCGCCGAGTCGTCGGCGGAGTCGAGACGTGCACCTCGGCGGCTGCGCCGAGGCGCACGTCCCCTCGTCAGGCCGTGCGTGCGGAGTTCCCGCCTGCGTCTTTTCCTTTAGCCTTGTCGTTTTCATTGTCAGGATTCCTTCCTTTCGGATTGTCTCTTGGTTGTTCGGCGCATGTCCGTGCGCACGCAAAATAGGTAAACTCCGAGCCGCGTCGCGGGGCAAGGGGCGCGTCGCGGGAGATTGGCTACGCGTCCCGAGCGAGCGTGCCTTGCCCCCGGAAACTCTTTCCAGCGCAAAGGTTCTGACGCAAAGGTCACAAAGGCCTGGGCGACCGGAAGGCCGCGTGCAGCATCGCCGGAGCGCCCGTTGAGAGGGCCTACAGGCGCATCAGCTAAAAGATGGGGGGGGGGGGGGTATTGATTCCAAGCGCGCGCGTCTCGGCGCGCCCTCGCGCGCCTGATGCAGTCGCGGCCGCCCCGCCGTTTCGACGGGCTTTTCGCCGCACGTTCTCGCCTGTTCTCGTCATCACGCGAGAACTATATCATATTTTTTGACTCCCTGCACAACCTGTAAATACAGGTTTGCGGACGGGTCAATACGCCCGTGCTTTCTGCGGTTCAGTCCTGAAGGGACTTGGCATTGCGCTTCGCGGCGGCGTCCGTCAGGCGAACCAGCTCCCGCGCCGGCGTCAGGACGTTCTGCGCGCCTTCCTCCAGGCCAAGCTTGCGCAACGTCTCGTGATATTTCGCCGTCGCGTCGTCCAGCGCCTTGCCGACCTTCTCGAACGCGACAAACGCGGCGTCGATGCGGTCAATGACCTGCGCGGCGCGCCGGTGGATCTCGGCGTTGTTCTTCTCGACCTGCTGATGGACGATGCCGAGGCGGAAGAGCGTCAGCAGCGTGAGCAGCGTCTGCGGCGTCGCGAGGACAACCCGCTGCGCGTTCGCGAATCCGATGAGCGACGGGTCGGCGATGACCGCCGCCGAATAGGTCGCCTCGCTCGGCAGAAACATGATGACGACTTCCGCGCCGCCCAGGCTCTTCGGATAGTCTTTCGCCGCGAGCCGCTTCACCTGCTCGCGGACGCTGGCGGCGTGCTTCTTCAGGAGCGCGGCGGACGCCTCCGCCCGCCCCTCGTTCGCCGCATTGGCCGCGTCGATGAAGTCGGTGATGTTGACCTTCGCATCGATGAAGATCTTGTGCCCCGCGCCATCGAAAACGGTGACGTCGGGCCGATCGGCGCGCGTCCCCTCCTGCTCCGTGAAGTTCTCGCCTCTCACGAGGCCCGCGTCCTCCAGCGTCTTCGCGAGAATGCCCTCGCCCCAATTGCCCTGCACCTTGTTGCCGCCCTTCAGCGCCGTCACGAACTCATCCGCCTGACGTCCCAGCCCCTCGGCCTTCTTGCCGACCTCCTCAATCTGCGTCTTCAACGACGCGCCGAGCTTCGCGTTCTCCGTCTGCGCGGCGGTCGCCGCCTGACGGAAGGCGTCGAGGTCGCTCTTCATCCGGTCGAAAAGCGGACGCACCTGTTCGGCGTTCCGTGCGGCGAGTTCTTGTTCACGCGCGGCCAGCGACCGCGCCGTCACATCCGAGACCTGCGCGACGATCGCCTCCAGCTTCGCGCCAAGCGTCCGCTCCTTCTCCTCCGCGAACCGCCGCTCCGCCGCGAGCCGGGCCCGCAGAAACAAACAGGCGACGGCGGCGACGAGCATCGCCGTGACAAGACAGCCAATCACGACCAACATCATTTTCTCTCCCTTACGCAAACGCCAGCGTCAGCGCGCCGACGAGCAGGCAATACGGCCCGAAGAGCCAGAACCAGCGTCCCTTCAGCGATGCTACGAGCAACTTGAGCGCCACGTAGCCGACGACGGCCGCGAGCGCCGCGCCGACGGCGCAAAGCCCCCAGCCGACCTCCGGCACGGCCACCGCCTCGGATGCGCAAACGGCCTTCAGGATTTCCAGCAGCGCCGCGCCCGCAATGGGCGGCGCGCTCATGAGGAACGAGAACTCGGCGGACTTCGCAGCGTCCACCTTCGCCGCGCGCGCGGCGGCAAGCGTCAGGCCCGAACGCGACACGCCCGGCAGAATCGCGACGGCCTGCGCGACGCCCATGAGGAGCGCCCGCAGAAACGAGACGTCCTTTTCGCCCTTTGGCAGAAAGCGCGTCGCCGTGAGGACGACGCCCGTGACAAGCAGCGCACCGCCCACCATCTTCGGCGCGGCAAACGTCGTCTCGATCGCATCCTTGAAGAGAACCCCGACCACGCCCGCCGGCACGGCCGAAAGGACGATCTTGGCTACATATGACCACGCCGCCGCGCGATTCGCGGACGATGCCGTGTCGACGAGCCCCTTCGCCAGCCGCCCAACCGTCGCGCCGTAGAACGCGAAGACGGCGACAAGCGTCCCGACGTGCAGAAAGATGTCGAGCCGCAAGCCGACATCGCCCAGCCCAAGCAACGAACGGCCAAGGACAAGATGCCCCGAACTGGAGATCGGCAGGAACTCCGCAACGCCCTGCACCACGCTTAAGACAATGACTTCGACCATCGCCAACTACCCCTCCGCCTTTTCGTTCTTTACCGCGAGAGCGGCCCCCTCGCCATGCGGAATCGGCTTCCAGCGGCGCGTCGGCCGCACGAGCGTGTAGAGGACGGACGCCGAGAGGACGAGCGAGAACACGGGGAACGTCAGGATCGACGCGACGCGCGGCCGCCGCTTCTGGGGCGAGAGCGCGACCGCCGCCCACGCGGTGAACCACCCCATCACGAAGACGAAGAGGAAGACCCCGAAGAAGAAGTGAACCGCCGCCGAGTCGGCCGCGCCGCACGCGAGCCGCACGAAGAGCGCGAGGAAGTTGAAGAGAAGGATGAACGCGACGGACATCCCCGTCAGGATCGCGAAGAAGCTGTCGAAGAGCCGCAGCGACGGATGCGCGCGCAGCGCCCGGAGCCACGTCGGGGAATACAGGCGCACGACCTGCCAGCCGCCCGTCGCCCAGCGGCGCAGCTGCCGCCACATGTACGGCACGGTCACGGGCTGCTCGTCCGCGTAGTCGGCCTCCGGCACGTAGGCGACACGCCCGCCGCGCAAGTTCGTCTGGACGGTGAACTCGACATCTTCGACCATCGTCTGCGTCCACCAGCCCTCCGGCCCGAGCGCGGAGAGCAGGAACGCGAAGCCCGTGCCCGTCAGCTTGCCCGACAGGCCGAGGTTCGTCCGCACACGGTTCGAGAGCTCGTTCATCATGTCCCAGTAGACCGTGTACCAGCCGGAAATCACGTTCGCGCGCGCGTTGGACGAGCGGCGGCGCCCGGTCACGACCGTCTCGCCGTCCTGCAACGCATCGTTCACCGCGTCGAACCAGCCGTCGGAGCAGATGTTGTCCGCATCGAAGACGGCGACCGCGTCGCACGTGCGCTCGGCCCGCAGCTTCCGCAGGCCCCACGCGAGCACGTCGCCCTTGCCGTGGCTCGGCTCGGTCTTCTCCCAGACGGTCGCGCCCGCCGCGCGCGCGATGTCCGCCGTGCGGTCGGTGCAGTTGTCCGCGAGGACAATCACCTCGCGGCAGTCCACCGGATACTTCGAGAGCAGCACGCTCTTCACCGGCAGGCGGATGACAGGCTCCTCGTTGCGCGCGCAGACAAGCACGACGAACTTCAGCTTGCGCGCGGCCTTCGGATGCGGCTTCGCCGGCTTGATGAGCCCGACGAGGACGAGGAACGTCGACCAGAGGAAGACGAAGCTCAGGCCGAGACAGAGGAAATCGCAGATCAGCGAGAACGTCGCATTAGTCATCGCGCCACCTCCGGTGCAGCCAGAGATACTGTTCGGGATACTGGCGAATTGCCGCCTCCAGCCGGTCGTTCAGCAGCTGCGTCGCGGCATTTCGGTCGTCTGTCTTCGAGAGGACGATCGGGTCGCCGGACGCGACGAGGCGGTAGCGGTAGGGCGCGACGCGCACGAAGGAGCCGACGACGATCGGACAGCCCGTCCGCATCGCGAGCCGCGCCGCCGTCGTGTACGTCCGCGCCGGACGCCCGAAGAACGTGAGCGGCGCGCCCCGTCCCGCGTGCTGATCCATCAGGATCGTCATCGCCGCGCCCTCGCGCTGCCACTGCTCCAGCACCGCCGGCGTGAAGCCGTGGTTCTTGTCCACAATCGTGACGGGCCCGCGAAAATGGTGCTTCTTCATCCACTTCGCGACAAGGCGGTTGTTCTGGACGCGCGCAATGGCGATCATCGGCCGCGCGAACGAGAGGATGTTCGTCGCCGCCTCCCAGACGCCGTGATGGGACGAGACGAGCAGGATCGGCTGGCCGGGCGAGTCCAGCAGCAGCTTCACGTTCGCGTCGGACACGCACGACGTGTCGAGATGTTCGCGGTAGTTCGCCCGCGTGACGACCGACGGCACGAACAGCGCCTCGCCGATGTGTCCGGCGAGGTGGCAGAGGGAGCGCTTCGCGATCCGCCGCGCCTCCTTCGGGTCGTCCGTGACCTTCGCGCGCAGGATGTTGTCGACGGCAATCCGCCGGCGGCGTCCGAGAAACGGCCAGACGACGGCCGCCAACGCGCCGCCGATGTCATAGGCATGGCGTTGGAGGAAGGTCATTCGAAGCGGATGGTCGCGGCGCGGCCGTGCCCGTCCAGCCCCTCGACGGCGGCGAACGCCTCGATGGTGGCCTTCGTCTGGGCGAGGTCGGCCTGCGTGAAGGCGACGAAGCTGTGGCGGCGGCGGAAGTCGTCCGGCGTAAGCCCGTTGAACATGTTCGCCGCGCCGCCCGTCGGCAGCACGTGCGACGGCCCCGCGACGAAATCGCCCGCCGATTCGGGCGTCCACGCGCCCGCGAACACGGCACCGGCGGCGCGCACGCCCTTCATGACCTTCAGCGCGTCCTTCGTCATGATCTCGAAATGCTCCGGCGCAAAGGCGTTCACGACGTCCAGCCCCTCGGCGACGCTCTTCGCGACGACGATGAGGATGCCGTCCCGGTCAATGACGCGCGCGACGAGCGCGCGACGCGAGAGCGTCTTCGCCTGCGCGAGGACTTCCGCGCGGATCTCCTCGGCGAACGCGGCGGACGTGCAGACGCACAGCGACTTCTCGTACCCGGAGCCGTGTTCGGCCTGCGAGAGGAGGTCGGCCGCGATCCACCGCTTGTCGACCGAGCCGTCGGTGAGGACGGCGATTTCGCTCGGCCCCGCGACCTGGTCAATCGCGACGTAGCCGTAAACCTGCCGCTTCGCCGCCGTGACGAAGGCGTTGCCCGGCCCGGCGATCTTCTGCACCTTGCGGCACGTCTTCGTGCCGAACGCCATGAGGCCAATCGCCTGGATGCCGCCGACGCGGTAGACTTCGGTCGCGCCCGCAAGTTTGAGCGCGAAGAGGAGAACGGGGTTCACGTGGCCGTCCTTCCCCGCCGGCGTACAGGCGACGATCTCCTTCACGCCGGCCGCCTTCGCGAGCGTGACCGTCATGACCGCCGTCGAGGCGAGCGGCGCCGTGCCGCCCGGCACGTAGACGCCCACGCGATCCATCGGCGAGAAGAACTCGCCGGCCGAGCCGCCCTTCGGCGTCTTCATCGACCACGGCGCGCGGAGCGACGCCTTCGAGAACGCGAGGACGCGCCGATGCGCGTCCTTCACGGCCCGCACGAGCTTCGCGTCAATCCCCTTCTCGGAAACCTTCGCGAGATCGACGCGCAAATCCTTCGCCGTGCGCGCCTTGAAGCCCTCGAACTTCGCGACGAGATCCAAAACGGCGCGGTCGCCGCGCGCGCGGATGTCAGCGAGCGCGGCGGCGGCGGCCTTCTCGGCCTCTTCGGGGAACGCCGGACGCGCGTTGAACGCCGCAATCCGCCGGTCGCCCGCCTTGACGATCCGAATCATTTGTGGCCCCCGTCGCCCATCATGCACTTGACGGAGCACTCGACCGCCGGAAGCCCCTTCGCGTCCGCCTCGCCGTTCAGGTAGCCCTTGAACTTGAAGATGCCGAGCGGCTTCTTCGCGCGCACGGTCTCGACGACCGTCACGAGTCGATCGCCCGGACGGAACGGATGGCGGAAGCGCGCGTCGGTGACCGCCGCGAGGAGAAACGTCGCGTCCGCGCCGAGGACGCCGCGCGCGACGACCACTGCGCCCGCGACCTGCGCCATCGCCTCGATGAGCACAACGCCGGGCACGACGGGATAGGTCGGGAAGTGGCCCTTGAAGAAGTCGTTCTTCTCGTGCGTGAACGTGTATTCGCCGATGCCGCCCGTCTCGTCCGCCGACAGCAGGCGGTCAACGAAGAGGAACGGCGGACGGTGCGGCAGCAGCGACTCGCCGCTCCGGTTGTAGACTTCTTTGAACTGCGGAAGCTCCATGATCGTTATCCCAAGGCAAACAGATTCACCAATTCACCAATTCGATTATTCGCTAATTCGATTATTCGATTATTCGATTATTCGGTTATTTCCTCACGCCTTCTTCAGGACCAGGACGCCGTTGTGCCCGCCGAAGCCGAGCGACGTCGAGAGCGCGACGCGGATGTCGCGCGCGACGCCCTTGTTCGGCGTGTAGTTGAGGTCGAGCGGCGTCTCGCCCTTCGCCGTGTCGACGTCGAGGTCGGGCTCGTCGTAGTTGATCGTCGGCGGCACGAAGCCCTCCTGAATCGCGAGCGCCGTGATCGCCGCCTCCAGCGCGCCCGTCGCGCCGAGGAGGTGGCCGTGCATCGACTTCGTCGAGGACACGTTGATCTTCTTCGCGCCCTCCTCGCCGAAGATCGTCTTGAACGCCTTCGTCTCCATCTGGTCGTTGAGGTGCGTCGAGGTGCCGTGCGCGTTGATGTAGTCGACCGTCGTCTTGTCGGTCACGCCCGCGTCCTTCAGCGCAATCTCGATCGCCCTGATCGCGCCGGCCCCGGACGGATCCGGCGCCGTGATGTGGTAGGCGTCGCACGTCGCGCCGTAGCCCGCGAGCTCGGCGTAGGCCTTTGCGCCGCGCGCCCGCGCGTGCTCCTCGCTTTCGAGAACCAGCACCGCCGCGCCCTCGCCCATGACGAAGCCGTCGCGGCCCTTGGTGAACGGACGGCAGCTCGTCTCCGGCGTGTCGTTGTAGTGCGTCGAGAGGGCCTTCATCTTCATGAAGCCGCCAATCGCGAACTCAATGATCGCCGCCTCGGTGCCGCCGGCGACGACGACGTCCGCCCGCCCCGCGCGGATCATGTCGAGCGCGATTCCCAGAGCGTCCGTCGACGACGCGCACGCCGTGGCGACGACCTGCGCCGGGCCCTTTGCGCCGAGCGCGATCGCGATGTTGCCCGCCGCCTCGTTCGAGATCAGCTCGGGAATCGCAAGCGGCGAGACGCGGTCCGGCCCACGGTCGAAGAGGACCTTGTAGCTATCCCCCGTCACGTCCAGCCCGCCGATGCCGTTGCCGATCAGGACGCCCACGCGATCCATGTCGGGCTTCGCCTCGGCGGTGTAGCCGGCGTCCTTCCACGCCTCAACCGCCGCCGCGACCGCATACTGCGAGAAGAGCGCCATGTGACGCGCCTCGCGCTTGTCGATGAGGCCCGAGTCGATGGCGTAGGCCTGGAAGTCCTTCACCTCGGCCGCGACCTGCGAGGTGCAGCGGGAGGGATCGAACTTCGTGATCCGGCCGATGCCGGGCTTGCCGGCCTTGATGCTGGCCCAGGCGGCCTCCTTGCCGTTGCCGCTCGCGCAGAGCATGCCAATGCCGGTGATCATCACTTTCTTCATGGTTTGGATTCCTTTCGTGTGTGAAATGTCAGGGTCTGTCAGAGATGGGGCCAGGTCAGGTAAGTCCCGGCGTAGGTGAGGCCCGCGCCGAAGCCGACGAGGACGACGTTCATGCCGTCCGTGAGCTCGCCCGCGCGGACGGCCTGGTCGAGGGAGATCGGGATGGACGCAGCGGACGTGTTCGCCGTCTCCGCGAGGTTGAGCCAGAACTTCTCCAGCGGCAGCTTCATGCGGCGCGCGCACGCCTCGATGATGCGGCCGTTCGCCTGGTGCGCGAAGACGCGATCCAGCGCGGACGTCTCGACGCCCTTGCGCGCGCAGAGCTCCTGCGTCACGCGCGACATCGTCTTCACGGCGAACGCGAAGACCTCGTGGCCCATGAGCGAGAGCGTGGCGCGCGGCGCGTGCGGCGCGGCGGTCGGGAGGCCCGTCACCGGGTCGAACGGCAGCGACGTCATCGTGCCGCCCGTGCGCTGGATGAAGTGGCGGCCCGAACCGTCCGCCCCCAGGATCGTCGTCGCGGACGATTCGCCCGCCGTCCTGTCGCTTTCGAGCACGACCGCGCCCGCGCCATCGCCGAAGAGGATGCACGAGCTGCGATCCGTCCAGTCCACGATGCGCGTCAGGCACTCCGAGCCGATGACGAGGGCCTTCTGCCCCGGATTGCAGACGAGCCACCCGCGCGCCTGCTCCAGCGCGTAGACGAAGCCCGCGCACGCCGCCAGCAGGTCGTAGGCGCCCGCGTTCACGCAGCCGAGAAGGCCCTGCACGATGCAGGCCGTCGACGGAAAGGTGTTGTAGTCGGGCGTCGAGGTCGCGAGCACGATGAGGCCGACGTCCTCCGGCGCCACGTTCGCCGTCGCCAGCGCCGCGCGCGCGGCCTTCGTCGCCATCGAGGACGTCGTCTCGCCCTCGCCGGCGATGTGCCGCGCGTGGATACCCGTGTGCGAGAAGATCCACTCGTCGGACGTGTCGAGCGCCGCCGCGATGTCTGCGTTGGTCACCACCTTCGGCGGCAGGTAGCTCCCCGTTCCAAGAATTCTGATTCCCATGGCGGGTATTATAGCATAAAATCCGTCATCTCATCATCCGCGCGGCGACCTTTTCGAACGCACGGACATCCGCGCGGACATGGGCGAGCGTGTAAGTCGGATGCACCCAGAACGAGAGGGTCGCCTCGGCCAGCGTACGCGCCGTTGCGCAGTCGAACGCCGTGTAGTCGATCGGACGGTGCGCCGGATCCCGGAACGGATAGTTGGCCGTGCCGAATCCGCACGGACGGGTGAACGCCTCTTCCTTATACATTTCGGGCCAGTGCACGGTCTGTACGCTCGCGCCCTCGGCCTGAACGGCGGCGACAAAAGCCTTCATCGTGACGTTCAGCTTCGACGTGTCCAGCACGAACGGCACCAGCCAGAACGCATTCTGGCGGGCCGGCGTATCGACCGGCGCATGCTTGACGAGGGGGTGCCCCGCGAGCCCGTCAATCAGCGTCCGCGCAAGCCGCCGTCGACGCGGCAGGTTCCAGCTGTCGAGCCGCCGAAGCTCGCCAAGGCCAATCGCGGACTGAATCTCCGTCAGGCGGAAGTTGTAGCCGACGCGACGGTGCACGTAAAGCGGACGCCTGTCGGCCACCATGAGGCCTAGCTTGGCCTTCGCCTCATAGCCGTGATCCCGTAGCGCGCGGATCTCGCCAGCCAGTGCCGTGTCGTTGCAGCAGACCATGCCGCCTTCGCCGCCCGTCGTGAAATGCTTGGACTGGCAGAACGAGAAGCAGGCGACCGTGCCGATTGAGCCGACCTTTCGCCCCTTGTAGACGCCGCCGATGCACTGGGCGCAGTCCTCGACGACAAACAGACCATGCCGCTTCGCAATCTTCAGAATCGGATCCATGTCCGCCACCACACCATACAGGTGGACGACGACAATCGCCTTGGTGCGCGCGGTCAGGCAAGCCTCGATTTTCGCGGGGTCAATGAGGTGATCCGTGCCGACGTCGCAGAAGACGGGCAAGGCACCGCACTGAAGGGAGCAAAAGGACGAGGCGATGAACGAATAGGACGTGCAGACGACCTCATCGCCCGGGCCAATGCCCAATGCGGCCAGCGCGACATGCAGGGCCGCCGTGCCGCTTGAGACAGCGACCGCCTGCGAGACGCCCAGCCACCGGGCCCACGCCGTCTCGAACTGAAGCCCCACGGGCCCCGTCCAGTAATTGACCCGGCCCGAATGGAGAATGTCAAGAACGGCCCGATCCGTCCGTCGGTCGAACTGCGGCCACGGCGGAAAGCCGCGCGACCAGACCTTCCGTCCGCCCTCAATGGCAAGCTTCTCGAACTTCTTCGCTGACATAAAAAATGCCATTCCGTCTCGGAATGGCGTTTCCTGATATTGGTCGGAGCGGAGGGATTTGAACCCTCGGCCTTTTGCTCCCGAAGCAAACGCGCTACCAGGCTGCGCTACGCTCCGACGCTGAAAATGAAGCCGGCGGCGCCCTACTCTCGCGCGGGCGAGTCCCGCACTACCCTCGGCGAAGGGGCCCTTGACTTCCGTGTTCG
>CAKURH010000062.1 GCA_934675625.1 uncultured Kiritimatiellota bacterium | reverse complement strand
CCCCCCCCCCCCCCCCCCCCTAACGGAAAGGTGAGCCAACAACGGTTTGTTCTCATTCATGTTCGTTCTCATAATAGACCTCGTTTTAGATTCCTTGTTTTGGATGCGCACAGTATACCACAAAACAGACCCCTCTGACACAAAAGACATGTCAACTTTTTTCACGGTCAAAATAACGGGGACCTGTCCCCACGGATTCCGTGTCCGAGGGTTTGCACTTACCACTAAGGGCCTTGTCAACGCGACCGGAACGTCGGCGGAAGGGACGCCAGACGCGCCGCGATGACGCGCGCAAGGCGTTCGTGTCCGAGGGTCGACGGGTGAAGCGAATCGCCCTTTCCGCCGCGCGCGAAACAGGCGGCGTAGACCGGTTCGTTCGGCAGTAGCCCCGCCTCGGCATAGAGGTCAATGACGGGCGAGCTCCAGCGCGCGGCCGCCTCGCGGACACACCGCACGTAGTCGTCGATGAAAAGCCCCCGCGCGTTCGCATAGCGTTCGTCCGGCTGGACGTTCTTCGGGCCGAACTCGGCAAAGCCGCGATGGAGCGGCGTCATCACGACGACCTGCGTCCGGGGGTACGTCGTCTTGATCGTCCGCAGCGCGACATTGAGGCGTCCGCAGAACGTCGCCGTGTCGAACGACGGCTCGCGCTTCTTCAGCTCGACCGGCTGTCCGTTCCTGTTCACGACTTCCGTCGATTGCACATACGCCTCGCCGAGCGGGACGCCCGCGTTGTAGTCGTTCGTGCCGATCAGCATGAAGACGGCGTCCACGTCCTCGTCCAGGTCGGCATGGGCACAGGCGACCTGTTTCGGAATTCCGTCCGTCTGCCAGCCGTTCTTGCCGTAGACGTGCGCCGAGAAGCCCATGCGCGCGGAGAGAAAGCCCCAGTAGTTCGTCTCGCAGCCGACATGGCACTTGTCGGTGATCGAATCGCCGAGGAAGACGACCGACTTCCCTTTCCAGGAAAGGGATTCGTCCGCCATCGGGTTTTCGGACGCCGCAACCGCGCCGCCAACCGCCCATGCCACCGCAACGGCAACTGCCACGCTCGTTTTCATCTTTCGCTTCATGCCGCACATTATATCAAATTTCCGCCCCCACATTTCTTATAATCAATCCCCAACGCCGCCACACTCCCCGTACGCGACAGGCATTAGAATTTTCCGCAGGGGACGGCGATCGCGTCTCGCATCCAGCCGCCCGCGCCCTTCGCCCAGTTGATGGCCGAGAACTCGCCGTGCGCGCGGAACTGTATCATTCAGACTGTATCACTCATGTCTGACCCTCATACGTTCTCCCTCAATCTCCAGGACGCCCGAAATGGAACCGAACCGCTCTGGCGAATCGAGCCGCCAGACGACCTCGCCGGACGGCGCGAACTCGATGACCTGCCAACCCCGGTAGGAGTCCTCGGCGCCATGCCCCGTCCAGTTCGCCACGTAGACGTTGCCGTCCGCGCGCTCCGTGAGCTGGGCATAAAAGAAGTTCGCCTTGCCGCCCTGTTCGGCGCGGATGCGCCGGACGACCGTCCCGTCCGCCGCGACGCGCAGCAGCTCCGCGCCGTAGCCCGTCGTCGTCCAGAAGCCCGTCCCGTGCGCGGCGGGGCGCACGTCGAAGGAGTTGCGGCCGGCCGGCTGCGGGTAGTCCTTCACGAGGACCGCCGCGACGTCCCGTCCCTCGTCCGGGAAGCGCACGCGCGCGAAGCCGTGTTCGTGGGCGACGAGCCATTCGCCGTCCCGTCCGGGCGCGAAGGAGCGCGCGTTCACGAACCCGCGCAGGCGGATGATGCGGGTCATCGTGCGGTCCGGCGAGAAGACGCAGAAGTGGATGGCCTTCCCCTTGTCGGGGCCGACGGGGTTGACCGAGAACACGAACCCGCCGTCCGGGAGGTCGCAGCAGGCGGTCGGCTCGGCGGAACGGAAGATCGGGAAGTCGAAGGTGTCGACGACCTTCCGCGCCGCGAGGTCCGTGACCTGGAAGCCGCCCCGGCAGACGGTGCGGTAGCGCGTGCCGCCTACGGCCTTCAGGTCCCAGCCGGGCTTGCGGATCGGAACGGCAAATCCAGCGGACGGATCGGCCGAATCGTAGTAGTGGAGGCGTGCGCGCGATTCGTCCACGAGGACGAGGCGGCGCCGCCGGTCTGCGAGCGCGGGGTGTTCGTTGCGGTGGATGAAGCCCAGCCCCCGGATGTCCGCCGCGAGGGCGTCCGGCAGATTGTTCGTGCGCCCTTCGGGATAGACGTGCGCCCAGCCGCGTCGGTTGAAGTCGTACTTCTCGCCCATGCCGTTGTGGTAGCCGTGGAACTGCGGGAGCGGCGTGACGCCGCGCGCCATCGCGGCCTTCAGCTCGTCGAGCCCCGTCGCGGAGACGTCCGCCGGCAGGCACGCGCGGCGGTGGCAGATGCCCGCCGCAAGGCCCACGACCTCGCCCAGCATCCCGAGCGTCCGCTGGACGCGCACGGCGGCGAACGCGACGTGCGAGCAGCTGATGTCGCGCCCGGCGAGGAAGAGGTTCCGGCAGTCGCGCGCGTAGAGGCAGCGGTAGGGCACCGGGTAGTCCGCGCCGAAGCCGCGATGGTAGGCCGCGCTGCGGAACGGCTCCTTGAACTTCCGCGCGTTCTCCGGGTCGGGGAAATGGAGGTCGATGTCCCACGTGACCGCCGCCGTGCCGTCGGGGTGGGCGACGTGGTTTTCGAGGTCGTTCTGGTTGAGGACGTACGCGCCCACGGTGCGGTGGCTCTCGCGCTTGCCGCCGATGGGGGAGATCCACGAGAACGCGACGTTGGCGTAGTTCGCGCGGCGGGCGGAACGGTTCTTGAGCCAGTGCCAGTTCGAGAAGATCGCAAGGAGCGCGTAGTCACGGATGCGCTCCGTCTCGTCCGCCATGTCACGTTCAAAGCCGGACTCCTGTTCCCACGAGCCGGACGTCTGGTAGTAGCCCGTCGTCTCGTCGATCGGCAACGTCCAGTCCGAGATATCCGGGAACGGCACCTTCTCGTTCCTCCTCTCGGTCAGCCATTGCACGCTCATGCCCATCACGCGGCGGTCGGCGACGACGGGGGCGCTGATCTCGTTGAAGCGCGCCCGCGCCTCGCGCCCGTACATCGTCTCGCAGCCAGCGAGGCGCGAGACGATGGCGTCACCCGTTGCGTCGCAGAAGAGCCGCGCCCTGACGCGCGTCACCACGCCAGAGCGCGTGTCGCGAGCGAGGACGGCGGCGATGCGGTTCGTCTGCACGGGATCCATCTCCACGGCGAACACGTGCTGGCGATAACGGCGTTCGGGGGCGACGCCGGCGACGCCGCGCCAGAGCGTGGGGATGAGGAAGGCCGTGTCCTTGCGGTCGTCCTCGTAGAAGCGCTTGTCGAGCGGACGCCCCCCGCCGAAGAGCGGCTGAATCTCGGCGACGACCTCGCCCAGCTTCGGGTAGGGTCCGGCGTGGATGCGTCCGCCGAGGCCCACGCGCACCTCGCTCGAATTGCAGCCGCCCAGCACCTCGCGGTCCTGCAACAGGAGGGTCGGCACGCCCTCGCGCGCGGCGGCGAGCACCGTACAGCAGCCCGCAAAGCCGCCGCCCACGACGACGAGCCCCCATTCCTTCGGATCGTCGCGGACAGCGCCGACAGGCGTGTGCGCGGGCGGTTCTTCCCCGGCGGAGGCGAGGAAGAGGGCGTCGCAGCGTCCGTTGAACCCCGTGCGGTCGTGGAGGGCGACACGGCAGGCCCCCTCCTTAAGCGTCGCCACCCCGGCCCGCTGCCAATGCCAGTCCGCCCCTTCCGTCCCCAGTTCCGCACTCGTCCACGCAGGTGTCCCCGCCCCGCGCAGGACGACCTGGAAGCGGCCGGCCGCGCCGCCCGTCCAGGGCGCGTTCCAGTTGCGCGTCCGCGCCCAGACGGCGTAGGTGCCGTCTTCGGGAACCCGGATCGACGTTTCGGCGTCCGCAACCGGCACGCCATAGCCGTGGGCCATCAGGTAGCTCGACCCCTCCTGGCGGATGGACTGCGTTTCGACCGTCCATCCCCCAAGATTGTCGAAACTTTCGCATTCGAGTAAGATCGTCGCGGCTAACAGCAGAATGTTCATCGACATATTTCCTTTGTAAAAATCTTAACCACACACGGAGGTTGAGCAACTCAGAACTTGAACGTCAGTCCGACGCCGCCGATCGTCAGGTCCTTGATCGACTCGGGCGCGGACGAGGCGTCGAGCGCGTCGCGCGCGTCGGACGCAACCACGTCGAACTGGTGCACGAACGCGAAGACGGACAGCCAGTCCGTCACGGCGTAGTCGAGGCGCAGCAGGAGGTTGAGCGCCATCAGCCCGTGCGAATAGCGGCCGTCCGCCGCGTTCGGGTTCGCGCCGTACTGCGCCCGGAAGTGCCGCGCGTCGCCCAGCTCGCCGAACACGCGCGCCGTCAGCGTCAGCCGGTCGAGAAGTAGCCAGCTGCGCTCGAGGCCGACATCCCAGTAGCACCACTCCTGCCCGTCCACCGCCCGGCGCAGCAGGTAGTATGGCGTAGCATACGGATTGCGCAGGGCCTGCGAGACGTTCCACTCCGAGATCGTGTGGGCGTGCGGACGATACCCCGGCAGCGTGACCCACTTCTTCGCGACCGTCGAGTCGAGCGCCCATCCGTCGGCGAGCGCCAGTGCGTAGCCATAGTACACGCCGTAGTCGACCTCGTTGTAGGCGTTGCGCCGCGTCGCCGACTGCCCGTCGCGCAACATCGACGACACGCTCCAGGCGTAGCCGCCGACGTAGCCGAACGGCGAGAGGTCGGCCGAGAGGTCGACGGACTGCGCCGAGAACGGGTTCCTGTCCACGATCGCGCCGCGCGCCCAGTAGGCCGTCTCGACATCCGCCTCGGCCTTCGCATGGACGCGCGAAAGCATCGCCTTCGCCCCATCGTCCGCCGCACCCGCGACCGACGCGACGCACAGCGTTCCAAGTGAGATCCAAACGGTTTTCATCATTCTCTTTTGCCTTTTCCTTTGCCCTTTTGGGGATTGCACGTCGATTCTCTCACGACCAGCGGCGAATCCAGCAGAACGGTTCGTGCCGGCCGCGTTTGGTCTTTGATACGTTCAATCAGCAGCTTGACGACCGTCGAGCCAATCGCCTCGCACGGCTGGCGCATCGTCGTCAGCGGAGGGATCGTCAGTCGCGCACACTGCACGTCGTCGAATCCGGCAACGCGGACATCCTGTGGCACACGTAGGCCGAGCCGTGCCAGCGTCTGCAGGAGCAGGGCCGCCTGACGGTCGTTGTAGCAGGCGATGGCGTCCGGTCGGTCTCGCTTCAGCATCCGACGAACCGCCGCGAAGTCGTCCGGCTCGGCAAAGACCGCCTTGCCCGGCAACGGCAGGCCCGCGCAGCCCAACGCCACGCCCGTCTGCCGTTCCAGAACGCATGGCGCACGATTCCTCTGCGTCAGGTAGACGACACGCCGTGCCCCCGTCGCGCGCAAATGCTGTGCAAGGCGACGTCCAACGGCCAAGTGATCGACCGAAACAAGATCGTAAGAGCTCCGCGCCGGAGGCCGCGCGATGTCGCTGTCCAACAGCACGAGAGGCGTCTTTGCCTCTGTGAGGCGGCGGGCTATCTTGTCGTTGATCTCCGCCGCATTCGGCACCAGCTCGATCGGCTGAAGGATGACGCCGTCCACACCGTCCGACAGGAACTTGTCGACGAGCTGCAGAACCCGCTGGGCGCGGCCCACCGTGCCGAGCGAGGACACGTCGCCGAACATCAGGCTGTAGCCGCACGACTGGCAGACCTGCGAGATCCGCTTCGCGACGGGCGCGAACAACTCACAGTAGTCGCTCCCGTGGATGATAAGGCCGAGCCGCCCGGTCGTACGGCGGCCGAGCCGCGAAAGGAACGTGCCCGCGCCGCGACGGCGGACAATCAGCCCGTCCTTCACCAGCTCGTTGAGGATGCGCACGGCGGTCTGGCGTCCGACGCCGAACTTGCGCATGACCTGAGCCTCGCTCAGGAACACGCCATCCGCATACGCGCCGCCGCGAATCGCCTCGCGCAGCTCACGGACTTTCGAGAGATAGACAACTGGCTTCCCCATGATGTGGATATTATACACCAAAGGGGGCGCCCGCGCACACCTAATCGGTTAACTTTCAATAAAGACTCACATGTCCTCCAGCGAAAGGCAGCGGAGCGACAGCTGCCGCGACGACTTCTCCGGGTTCTTTTCGAGGAAGCGGTCCACTTTCTTGCGCAAGGCCAGCGCATCATACCGCGCGGGGTCTCGCTTGACCTCGTAAATGTCCAGACGGTTTGACAGCTCGTCTTCACACACGAGGTCAATCTCGTTCTCGCCCTTCCGATCCCACCATCCGCCCATGCGCGTGTAGCCGGCTTCCTCGACAAATTTCCAGAAGAAATACCTTTCCAGCGCAAATCCGCAAAATGCATCGAAGTCCTTGGCCACCTTCGCCCGAAGCGCCTCATACCGACCAAGCTCGATGTAGTCCTGGTTTCGGTAGACGTAGCGGAACCAGAACAGAAAGAACATGTCCTCGATCCGATACGCCGAGTTCTTGACGGACGGCGCGGCAAAGATCGGCAGCACCTTCTTGACAAGCTCGTAGTTCTTCTCCAGATTCCCAAGATACGACGTCACCTGCATGCCGGCATCCTGCTCGATCTCGGACAGCCGCGTATGGCCAAGCGCGATGGAACTCAGGATCGAGAAATAGTTGGCGTGGACTGGGCCGAACTCCTGCACAAGCGCTGCGCGGCCCTCGTCAAAGAACGGCGAATTCAGGGCGAAGACCGTTTCCAGCATTTTCGTTCGCGTGTAGGCGCGCGCATCGATCAGCAATTTCACGTACTTGGCAACGCCGCCGGTAATCGCCCACAAGTCGAGGAGATCCGTCGCCTTGAACTTCGGATGGGCATCGCGCAGAATCTGCTTGAGGACCGACACGGGGAACGGCCTGATCTTGAAGTGCGTGGTGCACCTTCCGTACAGCGGTTCGGAATAGCTGAACAGGATCTTGTTCATCATGCGGTTGACGCTCCCGGACACGACCAGATGAATCTTGTAAGTCGTGTGAACGCGATCCCACAGCCCCTGCAAATCACCGTAAAACGCGCTGTTGATGTAGTCCATCTCCTGAAACTCGTCAATCACGACCGTCAGGCGCGTCTCCTTGGCGAACTCAAAGACGACTTTCATCAAGTCGATCAGCCGCTCGGCCTTTCCGTAAATCGCAATCTTCGGCCCCAGCTGCTCCTCGATCGACCGCTGAAGCGCCGCACAAAGAGACTTCTCGCCCTGCCGGACAAGAAGAAGATAGAGGTAGGTTCCATCCGTGCGCGCAAGCGCCTGGCTGATCAGCTCCGTCTTGCCAATGCGCCTGCGTCCGGTAACGACCGTAAAGCGAGCCGTCCGCAGAGACAGCTCGTCCTCTCGCCGCAGCGACTTGATTTCGTCCTCTCGACCATAGAACTTCATGATGGGCACTCCTCCGAAATGGCCGTTATCATAACCGTTATTATGATAACGACCGTTATGATGAGAAGTATACCATATCGCTTACCGTACTGGCAAGCGCGTCCAGTCGCGCCAGAGCCAGTAGGCCTTGGCCGCCGTGCCGTTCCTCCAGAGCGAGTCGAGGGCCCTCGGCCGGCCGTTGACGAACACGAGCCCGAGCCGCGCCTCGATCGACCAGACCGGCCCGTTCGCGAGCGCGACCGGCCTGAGTGCCGCAAAGCCGCCCGCGTTGTCCGCCGGCACCTCGTAGAACACGCCGCCGCCCGACGTCGATCCGCACCGCTTCCAGACGCTCGTGAGCGCACTACTGATCGGCCTCGGCGTCTCCCTTCTCGCGCTCGTCGCCTGCGGCGCGGAGAACTTCATGCTGCCCGCGATGGGCGGCATCCTGATCAGCCTCGTCGCCCTGCGGAGGAAACTCGCATGAACCTGACGCCCGTCCAGCTGACGCTCTCGATCCTGCTCGTCGTCGCCGGCGTGATGCTGACGCGCTTTCTGCCGTTCCTCGTCTTCCGTCCCGACCGGCCGACGCCGCCGTTCGTCGCCTACCTCGGCAAGTGGCTCGGCCCCGCCGTGTTCGGGCTGCTCGTCGTCTACTGCCTGCGCACGCCGCTGACGACCGGCGCACACCTCGTGCCGACGCTCGTCTGCACGGCCGTGACGATGGCCCTCCAGCTCTGGAAGCGCCAGATGATGCTCTCGATGGCCGTCGGCACCGGGCTCTACATGGCCCTCCTCGCAATTGGCGGATAGCGAGGGGTCTGTCCCCCACAGGACGAAGGGCCAGTCCCCGCGAATGCCAAGCTGCTATGGCGAGACCATCAGCGCCGCGAGTCGGAAGCCGACCGGGTCGCCCGACTTTTCGGGCGGCAGCGTCTCGATCTCGACCGTGTGCGTACCCGCCTTGCCTTGACAGAGCCAGAACGGCGGCGTGAACCACCAGGACAGCCCCTTCGCGTAGCCCCTCGGCCGCTCCGGCAGCTCCGTACCGTCGACGACGACCTTCACGCGGCCCATGCCGTCCGTCCGGTCGCCCTTGCGGTAGAGGAACGCCGCCGTCGAGCCCGTGAACGTGAAGGACACGCGGTCGCCGACATTCGTCGACATCAGGCCCTCGCCCCAGCGCGCGCGTCCCTCGCGATACGGGACGAATCCGCAGCTCTCGGTCAGCTTCACCTCCGCAAACGGCGTGAACGAGCCCTTCTCGAACGGCATCGTAATTGCCGGCGACGGCACGGTCGGCCGCTCCGTACGCTCCTCCGTGTAGCGCCGCAGTTCGTCGCGCACGAAGAGGTTCATGAGCTCGCCCGCAAGCGCGTGTCCGCGCCGGTTGGGATGGACGCCGTCCGCGCCGAAGTCCGCCCACTTCCACTTGCCTGACCGGATTCGCGGCATCAGGCCGTCGCGGTAGCTCACGAACGGGACGCCGTACGCTTTCGCGGCGGCGAGGTGCTTCGCCTGCGTGCTCGTGCCGTCCTTGCGCGTCATGCCGAGGAGGACGACCGCCGTCCCCTCGCGCATCGCGTGCCGGATGACGCCCTCCATCGTCTGGCGCGCCAGTCCGTCGTCATCGTCGTTGACCGAGAACTCGACGGCCAGGATGTCCGGCTTGAACGGCGAGACGTCCCTTGCGTACCTGAACGCGCCGATGGCTGAACCCGTCGCGCCGACGCCCGCATTCAGGAACTCGACCTTCGCCTTGGGGAAGAGATCCTGCCAGCCCCTGGCGAAAACCGCCCCCCACGCACGGTCAGCCCCGCCCGCCGCCGTGCCCTCGGTGATCGAGCCGCCGAGGACGGCCACGCGCACCGTCCCACCGCGCTCGGCCCTGTCGAAGACGCGCCGCAGGGCCGTCGGGCGACCGCGCGACGCAACCGCGTCCGGATAGACGGCGAGCGCATCCGCCACGCCCTCGCGCGACAGGAAGCGCCCGACCTCGTCCAGCACCTTCACCGACCCCTCCGGGATCGTGCCGTCCGCCTTCGGGCCGACGTTGATCAGGAGGTTGCCGCCGTCCGCCCGGCACTTCAGCAGCATGCCGATGACCTCTTCCGGGCACTTCCATCTCTTGTCGCCCGCGACATAGCCCCACGAGCCGTTCAGCGTCATGCAGCTCTCCCAGAGGACGCCGCGCTCCTTCGGCGGACGGATCTCGCACTCGCAGCAGCGCACGTCGAACGGCTTGCCGAAGCGGTCGGTCAGCAACGTCTGCGGATGGCGCGCCTTCAAGTCCTTCAGCAGCGCCTCACCCTCCAGCGCACGTCCCGGGATGCAGCCGTCCCACCAGACGTAGTCGGGCGCGCCGTACTTGCCGATCAGCTCCGCGAACTCGGACTTCCAGTACTCGACGAAGCTCCGCCTCTCGGTCTCCGGCCACGGCTTGCCGTGGGGCCATCCGCGCACGCGGTAGCCGACGTAGTCCTTCCGGCTCCAGTTCGCCGGCGAGTAGTAGAAGCCGACCTTCAGCCCCTCGGCCCGGAGCGCCGGGACGAGCTCGCCGAGGACGTCGCGCCTCGGCCCGCGCCGCATCGCGTTGAACGGGTTCACGGACGAGTCCCACATCGCGAAACCGTCATGGTGACGCGTCGTGAACACGACATACTTCACGCCCCAGCGCTTCGCCTTCGCCGCCCAGTCCTTCGCGTCGAACCGCTCGGCCGTAAAGCGGTCGGCGAACTTCGCGTATTCCGCCGGATCCATCCGCGTGTTGTTCAGGTACCACTCGCCCTGCGCCGGCACGGCATAGGGCCCCCAGTGGATGAACAGGCCGTAGCCCGCGTCGCGGAACCAGCCGGCGTCCGCCGCCGTCCCGTCCGCCCCACGCGCCCCGAACGACAGCGCCGCCAGCGACACCGCCCCGATCATCTTTCTCATCTTCATCATCTTGCTTTTCCTGTTTGCGTTTTTCTGCTTACCTGTATATTTCAACTGTCGCCGGGCCGATCAGGCCGGACGGCAAGAGCGGCGTGTTGACACCAAAATAGTCCCACACGGTGAATCCCACGCGGCCGGACGAAGGACGTTCGCCGCGCCCGAAAACGAAATCCGGCAGCCGCCGCAATCCCCTTCCGGCGTTGTTCGGCTCGTGCCACAGGCAGTCCTCCGGCTCCAGGTGATCCCCGACCAGCCGGTTGCGCCACGTGTTGGCCACGCGGACTTCGATGTCCAGTTCGCGGCGCTTCGGATCGTCTGGCGAGAAGTCCCGAAACCTCTTCGCGAGCGCGTCCGTCACGTCCATGCGATAGGGCGGCTGCCACAGAACGCCATAATCGACGCCGTTCACCTTCACGGAACAGAGTTCGCGCACATCGCCGAGATCGAGGACATACCGACGGGCGTCCGGGACGTTCTTCAGGCGCATCACCTGCCAGACGTCCAAGTGCTTCCGATAGGTCGCAGTGCCCGAAAAGTAGCGCACGCAGGGCAGCCGCGAATCCGAAAGGGATTCCAGCCCGTCCATGACGACGGGCTCGTCCGGCGCGCCGCGTCCCTTCTCGAAGTCCACCGTCCACAAGCCGTCCAACGCGACCTTCTTGATCGGCTTTTCCCTGGCCGAAAGCCCGACGAGGCCCGGCGCCTTCCCGTCCTTCGGCTTTCGGAAGACGACGAAGACCGACTCTTCAGGCCCGAACCGCAGGTCAACCAGCGTGCGCCCCTTCTCCGGCGCCCAACTCGCCGCCGCCGCCATCCGTCCGTCCGCCGGATACCAGCATTCGGGCGCAGCCCCTGAGGCGCGGAACGACATGCGCACGTCCACCTCGTTCGTCGTGACGTTGCAGACGAAGAAGAAAGGCACGCCGTCCTTCTGCCGGGCTGTCCACAGGAGCGCATCGCGCCCCGTCTTCGTGACAATCTCGACTGGCGGACGGATGCCCAGTTTCTCCAGCGTCCCGTTGCGCCGGCCTGACAGGGCGCGCGAAATCGCCCGCACCTCCTCGTCTCCGGCCGCCCCGCCCGAAAGGCCCTGCGCCCGCGTGAAGTCCGGCGCGCAGACATGCGCCCCCCGGTCGGCATAGGCCTTCAGCTTCCGAGCGACGGCCAGCGACGGCGCGGTCATCGTCTTCGGCAGCTCCAGCGTTCGGTAGACGCGCCCTGACGTGCGGACGCGCACGTTTCCGTCCGGCAGGACGTCCAGCCCCGTCAGGAAGACGCTTTCCGGGATCGCGTCCAGCCGCTCGTCGCCGCGCGGTTCGCCGTTCAAGACCAGACGGTCGATGATCTCTTCCCCCGACTGGAGCAGGGCCTGGCATCGGCCCAAGTAGGCGAAGTAGGCCTTGCCCATCTGATGCCACGTCTGGTTCTCGCCGAAATGCGTCCCCCACTGTCCCATCGTCATGCCGGGGCTCCACTTCGCGTCAAGGGGCTGATGCACCCAGTGGTGCAGGACGAGGCGGTTGATGCCGCGCGCAAAGGCCGCGTCGCCGTTGGCCTTCAGGTGGCGCGGCGCGACCGTCCACGTCCCGACCTCCCGGCTGGCGGAGGTCGTGAACGCCTCGCTGGCCACGATCCGCCGCCCCAGCGCTCGCCCGACGGCGCCGGGAACCGACGGGTAGCCGCCGAACGTCGAGCGGATGCCCCGAAAGGGACGCAGCCAGAACTCGACCATTGGGACGTCGGCGAACACGGCGGCCTCCCACCGATCAAACGGCCCGCCATAGGGCTCAAGATGGAACTTCAGCCCGGCGGCATGGAGACGCGACGCGATCTGTCGATAGTGATTGTCCGTGAAAAGCTCCTCGACGGTCTTCTGCCAGTCCTCGCGAAAGCGCCCGGCGTCCGGCAGGGGCGCGCCGCCAAGGGCCGGCAGCCACGGCCACGGATCGTAGCCGCGCCGCTGCCTGAACGCCTCGACGATGCCGGGCGTCCAGTTGCAGGCGCCGGCCTCGTAGCTGTCCATCACGATGCCGTCCAGTCCGTTTCCGAGCAGGTCGCCCAAGCGCTTCTTCAGCGGGCCGAGGACGTGATCCATGTGGACGCCCGTTGCGGCCGCCGACAGCTTGTCCACCTCCAGCGCGCGGCCGTCCAGCTCCTCGGGCAGCGGCGACGGACTCTTGCCCGTCGCCGTGTAAGCCGCGCGATACCACGTCACGCGCCCCTCGGCATTCGTGACGGGCCACGTCCCGAGGATGCCGAAATGGAGAATCCGCCACGGGTCGCGGAGTCGCGCGGGATCCTCGGCTTTCGTCCACGTCAGCTTGTGCATCGACAATTCGGGCGTGATCCACGGCCCGCCCGAGACGGAGAATCCCGGACAGTTGTGGAGCGAGAGTTCAAGGCCCAGCCGCCGCGCCTCCTGCGCGGCGACCTTCAAGAGCCGCCAGTACTCGTCGTTGCGGTAGGCAAACCGGCCATTCGCCGCGTTCTCCATCACGGGCGCACAAGCCGCGTGCGCGCGGATGTTGAAGACCGTGGCGCCGCCGATTCCCGCGTCGGCCATCGCCCGCAGGTCGCGCAGGATGCCGCTCTCCGTGACGTTGCCGCCCATCCAGTGCCACCAGACCTGCGGACGCGCCGCCGGCGGAGGCGTCCTGAACGCCTCCTCCAGCGTGTCCGCAAGGGCCGCCGAAGCGGTCAGGGCCACAAGCGACAGCAGGATCCTGCAGTTCGTCATGACCGCCCCCTATCGGATGATGACCGCCAGGCCCGGCCGCCGCCGGATCGTCAGGTGGATGCCGTCCGCGCGAAGGCGGACGCGCGCGCGGGCGTCCTGCCCCGCCAGCAGCCCCGCGTCATCGACTTTCCAGGCGCGGACGCTTTCCGTGCCGCCGAAAGCCCCCGCCGTCAGGATCAGGTGATCGCCGACGAGTTCATCCAGCGGACATCCCGTGATGCCGTCCAGCCGGACGGTCGCCGAACGCGGGCAGACGAACGTGCCGTCAATCGCCACGGCCGAAAACCGATTGGGCGAGAGCCACGAGACGGCCAGCGTTCCGCCGTCTTCCAGGGCCACGCCGCCGGCGGCCCTGAACGCGCCGGCGCCGACGCCCGAAATCGTCCGGAAGGACAACGTCAAATCGGAATCCGACGCCAACGTCGCACCGTCGGCGACCGTCACGGCGCCGAGCTTCACTTCGCCCTGCGGACGGCCATTCCCCAATCCGCGCCACTTCTTGAGCAGATGCGCATGGATGGCCTGTGCCGCCAGCGTCGAGTTCGTCCCCTCAAAGAAGATCGCCTCGGCCATCTTCATGCCGCCGCCGAAGTTGCCGGCCCAGTCGCTGGACAGGCAGCTGCCCCGCATCTTCCAGCCATTGCGCACGACAAGCGAGACCACATGGAATGTCGTCCCCGGATCAGAGGAATCGTCCGCCGACCAAGCGTTGTTGCGCCAGGCGTAGTCGCCATCGACCAGGCACCAGACGTTCGTCGCGCCCCTGTAGCCGCGCTCGGTGCGCGACGTGTTGAACAGGGCGTTGCCGCTTCGCGTGAAGCGCGGCGTCACATGGCCTTCCGTCGAGATGTTCGAGGCGTCGCCGAACGGCATCGTCGGGCCCGACTTGGCGATGACGCAGTGGACTTCCTGCAACTTGCCCTCGTTCCAGAGCTTGCCGTCGTCCGTCCCGTCCGCCTTGGTCTTTCGCCACAGCATACGGGCCCCGATCGCGCCATCCGCCTTTTCCCGGTAGTCGCCGAAATCGACGAACCGGCTGCCGGCCAACAACCCGTCCGAACCGTCGCTGGTGCCGTAGGCCGGCTGGCCGGAGGCGTTCGCGTCGGACTGGGCGGCGAACAGGCGGCCGTCCGCATCGCGCCAGCGGGTCACGCCGTCGGACGCGCTTTCGACCGTCGATTCCGCGCTCGCGTCGAACCGCAGGACCGGCGTGCGCTCCGGCGCGATCGACGCGCACGACAGGGTCAGGCTCCCCTCGCGGACGTCGCAGTCGATCCCCTGCAGCGCCTGTGCGGGCACGGACACCTTTCCGGCGCCCTTTTTCGCGAAAGCCGATTCGGACAGGACAAGATTCGAGACGACGAGATCGGTGTCCGCCGCAACGACGGGTTCCACGCCGTCCGCGAAGGTCAAGGTCGGCACGCGCGTCGCGTCTGCCGCCTCCGGGTGCGGACGGCCGAGCCATTTCCGCATGAGATAGGCCTCCGTGTCACGGCGCTCCGCCGCCGTCAGCCGACGGCTGTAGTAGATGATCTCCGCCACCTGTCCGCCGCCGCCGAGCGAATCGTCCGTCAGGCCGCCGATGCGCAGTTCCCCGACAAGGTCATTGAGCGTGCGCGTCGCTGCCGCGACCGAGTAGACCGCAAACGCCGTCGGCTCGCTCAGCTTGGGCAGCAGTTCATGATCCTGATAGTTCAACGGCACGCCGTTCTGCCGCCAATTGGCCGCCATGAACCCGTCCGAGCTCGTGCTACGGTCGCAAAGGACGCCCTTTGAGGCGCCCAGTCGCTGGCCCTGCGCGGCGATCGGCAGCGCATAGGCGTTCTCGTCCGTCTTGCGGTAGACGACAAAGCCCTCCAGGAACTGGCACTGCCGAACACCCGTGCTTCCGCCGTGCGGACGCGGCGGATCGGACAGCTTGAAGGCCGCATACCCGCCCTTCGACGCCACCTGCGGGCCGAAGTCCACGACCGAAAGGCCGTTCTGGGCATTCGGCACCACGATCGGGGCCTTGCCTTCCGTCAGCACGGTCGCCGCATACGCCGTCTGTTCGGGGCGCACGTCACGCCACGTCAGCACCCGATTGGTCGTCGTGCCATCCGCGTATTCGACGCATTCCGTCTGCATGGTCGCTTCCGCCTGCGACGCATCCAGCCACAGGTACGGATCGGCCGCCGGCTGCGCGGTTTCCGCGTCCAGGCGTCCGTCCAGCTTGCGGAACTCGACGGCTCCGCCCTTCACCGTGACCGGGAGGTTCTGCGGCGTCACCCGATCGACGACCAACGTGCCGTCGCCGTCCTTGACGAGTTCCGCCTGATCCGGGTTGAAGCGGATGTCCCGAATGGCAAAAGTCCCCGTTCCATTGACCGTCAGCGTCGTCTTGACCTCCGTCGTCTGATGGCTCAACAGATCGAGATCGCGTGTCGGGTGGTACTTCGTCGGGATCCACTTGTTCAGCAGATACCTCTCGACCTGTGCGACTTCCGCGTCCGAAAGTTTGTTCGTGTAGACCAGCAACTCACCGATGCGCACACCGCCCAGTGTCCGATAGGTGCCGCCGACCTGATGTCCGCAGATCGCCAGTGCGCTGACCGCCATGTTTGTCGAGCCGCCAATCGAGACGAGATGCGGACGGTAACTCCAGTCGTCCGTCCACGTATGCGGAACGCGCACGCCATCAACTGCAACACGCCCCGTCCGCACGCCCGCACAGGACTTCTCCGAGAACAGCTGCCCCAGCTCGCCGCGCGCAAAGCCGAAGTTCGCGCTTTCGTAGTTGCCCAGCACCCAGGGAATCGCGTTCGTGCGCTGCGTTTCCTGGAAGACGTAGAAGACGTCGCGCACGTCTTGGCTTTCGGCGCTCAGCTTCAATGCGGCCGGCTTTCCAAAACGCGCCACTTCTTCTGACGTCGGATCGTTGTTGCCGCCCGTGAAGTCGGCATAGTTGCGGCCCTGATTCGCGCCAAAGTCGACAAAGGGCTTCCCGTCCACAGACTTGACGGTCGGCATTTCCGCGACGTTTGTCGCCAGCTGTCTCGTGATGCGGTCGGCAAAGGGATGGCCTTCGCCGCGCACGTCCGCCCACTTCGATACCGCGCCGTCCTCACCACGGACAAGCGACGATTCCGCCGTCGCGTCAAGGTGCAGCCACGGCTCGCCCGGCAAGGCGGCACTTGCATAGACCTGCCCCCGAAATGCGACACCGCCGCGCGCCGCGCCCGACTGCCCGCCCGAGACGAAGACCGACAGGTTCGGCCCGGCCTTCTCGATTTCCACCGTCCCTTGCGCGTCGCCCGTGTAGCTGTCGCGTTCGTTGATGCCGATCTTGGCGCCGCCGAAGACCTCCTTCACCCGCATGACGCCGTCGTTCGCCGCGCCCGTGTTCGAAAAGCGCACACCGTACACGCTCTGCACGGGGGCGAATGTCGGCGTCTGCGCGACCGTCGATTCGGATTCCAGCTGAACGCCGCGCGTCTGCGGCGCGAAGAGGCCAAGAAAACCCGTCGGATCGCCAATGAAGCAAGGCGCACCGCCCTTCCCCAAAGACATCGTCCGCAGGGGCGAAGGAGCAATCAGTGTGCCGATGTTCAAGGCCGAACCCGGAAGCCGAATGTCCTGAAAGCCGTCCAGATCGACGAGTGTCATCGTGTCGGACGTCCTTCCCGTCGTGGAATACGGAAGGGATGAGACCGTCCCGCCCGCTTCGCCTGCCCATTGCGACGTGTCGCCAAAGGTCTTGGCGTCAACCGCTGACGACCGATTTGTGAACGTGCCGCTTTCAGCCCGCGCAAGCAGGGAAAGGCCCACGCCAAGGGACAGCGAAAGGCATCCTTGGAAGAGGGCATTCATACCCCCCCCCCCCCCCCGAAAACTTTATGTTTCATCCTATTCTTCATTGTTTTTGCTCCTTTTGTGTATCGGTTTCGTTGTGTGTTGGTTTATTTTCTATTCAGCCTGTTGTGCGCGTCTTCCATCAGCACCTGCGGACGTGCCGCAAAAGCTTTCTCGTCCGCCTCGGAGGCCGACGTTGCCGGCAGGGAGCCGTACCGGCCCGCCCAGGTGTTGACAAAGGCGACCTTCACGCCCGGAGCCGTCGCGGCTCGGTGCAGCCACGTGAAGAAGTCGTCGCGCTTCCTGTCGCCGCCTGACTCGGAAATGCAAACGACCTTTCCACGCGCCACGGCAAAATCCGTCAGGAGGCGCAACTTGCTCACCGTCTGCCGAAGACTGTTCTCGACCTGCCTGTCATCGCCGTTTCCGATCGAGTAGTCGTCGATGCCGAGGATATCCACGTAGGCGTCGCCCGGATAGTAGGCCAAGAACGTGTTCGCCGAATCGCCTTCGCGGCCAAACTCCTTCCAGGTCTTGTCCGGCGTGTAGGCGAACAGGATCTGGCCTTCGCCGCACGCCTTGCGCAGGTAATCGGCTTCCATCCGGCAGAATCGGCGGAACTCGTCTGTCGTGCACCACGTCCGCCCCCACCAGAACCATTTGCCGTCGCACTCGTGCGGATAGCGCAGAATGACGGGAATCTTCCGCCCGTCTTCGTCCATGAGGCCATTGAAGAAGTCCGCCACGTCCTTCAGGGACGCGAAGAACCAGTCGCGCGGGTTGGCGAACGCCGGCCGCACATTCCGCGCGAACATCGTCTCCGCGCCGCACGGCTCGCCCGTGCCGTCCAGGATCTGGCGGATGACGTTGCGGTTCTCGCCGTCGCTCTTGAAGCGGTAGGAGGCCTGGGGGTAGCCGTTCGTGCAGTACGGGTGATCCATGTGCCAGTTGAAGACCATGACGCCGCCGAACTCCTTCCACTGGCGCTTGACCACGGCCATCATCCCCGCCCGGTTGACGCGATAGTAGCGGTCGGGATGCCACGTGCCGACAAGCGACGCGAGATCCGCATAGTTGATGACGGCACGGCGGCCGCCGGAGAACTTCTGGTAGACGCTTTCGAGCGTCACCTCGTCCGTCGGCTTCGGCAGAAACCGGCCGTCCTTCTCGACGACGTGGCGCCTGTCGCCCTTGCAGTCGCCATGGTTCAGCCACGGATAGGTCCACGCCCAGTAGTAGCTGGGCGATTCCGCCGTCTGGCACAGCCGCACGAGGACGTCATCCTTCGGCGACGCACCCGCGCCAAGACACGCCGCCCCAAGCGCCAATGCGCAGGGCAACGCCCTGAAACCAACCCTCATCTTGCCGTTCCCCTTCAGTGACTTGTCGCTCATGGTTCGTTCGCTCCGTAGAAGTAGATGCCGCCGTAGGTCCAGTTCGGACTCGGCATGCCGGGAAAGTTCTGCCGGTCCATCGTCATCATGAAATAGCGATAGGGGTAGCCCTCCGGCAGTTCGGCAAAGGCCGTGAAGACGCGCCCGTTCGGACAGGCCGCGCCGAACGGCTTCACGTCCAGCTCCAGCTCACCGCGGTACGCCAGCGTCGGATAGTCGTAGACGGGCATCCGGCGGTCGACGTTCGCCGTCATCACGAACTTCCTTCCCGCAAAGTCCATGATCTGGCACCCCGTCGAATCGAACGCCCCGGGGCCGGCGATGCGCCTGTAGGGGCCGTCCCACCGATCTGCCTCCCACAGGCACGGACGCAGGCCCTGCTCGACAAACGTCGAAGTCGCGAGCCGCCACCTGTTCGTCTTCGCGTCGAACGTGAAATAGGGGTCTTCGCTCTTCAGGCCGCCCTCCAGCTCAAGCGGGCGGGCCGTCAGGACGGTGATGCCCCGCAGCGGAGTTTTCCGGCATTCCATCACCGCGAGGCCGCTTCCCTTCCGCGTTTTCGGATTCAGGTCGTTGCTGGCCGTCGACCACACGACGCCGCACGCCTTCCACGAGCCGGACGCGCGGTCATGGAACAGGTGGTTCACCGCATCATTGCGCAGGAGGTCGTCGTCTTCTCCGTAGCGTGTGAAAAGCACGCCCTCCATGCGGAAGTCGAGCAACGCCGGGTCGAAGCTCGCCACGCTCTTGACGTACTTGAATCCGGCGCGCGCGGAGAACGTGCAGAACATCCGCCCGTTCTCAAGGTACGGCTGGCAGCCGGGGCCGTCCGTCACGATCCGGAAGTCCGCCTGCCCCGTGCCGGCCGTGAGCGCCATCGCCGCCCGCGAGAAGACGGCGACGCCCTGCGGCGGCAGGCGCGCGCCGACGCCGAACTTCAGCGTGCCCAGGAAGCGGCGCGAGCGGAGGTCCAGCGCGTCCGCGAACGTGACCGAACCCAGATAGCGGACAACGCCGTCCTTCCGCGCGGCGATCAGCATCGTCGGCCCGGCGACCACGCCCGACAGGCGGAAGGGCGGCGCGGGGACGGCTTCCGGCTTCTCAAGCCTGAACGCGGCCGGCGCGCCGTTGACCGTCTCGGCGAACGCCACGGGCTTCCCCGGCTCCGCCGTCACGCGCAGGACGACCTCGCCCTTCAGGTCAGACCAGACGAGTTCGGCCGCCGCGCCCGGAGTCAGCGATTCGCAGTCCGCCGAATAGTGCGCGCCGGGAAGCCACCCCGAAACCGTCAGCGCGCCAACCGCCGCCTGATCGCCCGCCGACAGCGTGACGCGCCCCGCGCCGTAGCGGACGCGCGGTGCCGCTACGGAAAGGGCCATCGGCGGATGCTGGACGTCCGCGCAGAAGACCGTCTCCGGGCGCAGTTCCGCCAAGACGCGCTCGTTGTCCAGCACGTACCGGCGCGTGGCCAGCAGCTTGAAGGCCGGCATCTCGAAGCCTGCCGCCGACGCGCCGAGCCACATCAGTCCCAGCAGCAGCCCCGCACACACGCTTTTCGCCGAGACTTCGCTTGCATTAGGCGTCTTTCTCGGCTTGTGTTGCATGGCCTTCCGTGCTTTCTTGAATCAACATGAGGGCATTTTACCACAACAGCATTTCAAATGTCTATCAAAAGCATTTGTTTTTAGACAAGAATTTTATTCGATTTTTCACAACACGCGACAAGCCCGTGGGCAAAGGGCGAACAGGGGAGGGCATGTATCGTCACGTTTCCGTGGCGTTCGGAGCGCCTCTCGTGCCGACACGCGTCTGCACGGCCGTGACGAGGACTCTTAGCCGATGAGCCGCAGCGTTGGGATCCGTTCGAAGTGACGATCCCGAGAAAAGAGAACGGCACCGGCCTCCAGGACACCGGCGGCAATCCAGACGTCATCCGTCGGAATCGGAGTCCCCTTCTCCAGCAAAAGGCGCATGACGGACACGAAAAAGGAGGCCGTCTCTTCGGTCACTGGCCAGACCTCGACGTTCGGACGCTCCAAAAGCCGATTCAGCGCCCGTTCGGCTTCCTTGGCTCGACGGGTACCATTGAATCCCAAGCGCACTTCGCCCAAGACCACCGCCGGTATCAAGATGCGTTCGGCCTCTGCCATGGCGTCCGCGACCGACGCATCTCCGTCAAAGAGCGAAATCAGCGCATTCGAGTCCAGCACGAGCCGCTTCATTTCCAAAGCTCCGCATCCACTTTGTCAAAGGCCTTCAGGTTCCGCCTGATCTCATCGGCATCCGACTTTTTGAGAATGCCGCAGAACTCCGAGAAGTCGTGACGGCGTTTCGCCGGCTTGACGAGCCCCAAGGCAGACGAAAGGAGTTCCTTCACCGCGAAGTTCATGCTCTTGCCGAGACGATCCGCATACGCGCGAACCGCCTCCGCCAAATGGTCTTCGGCATGAATGGTTATGACCGACATGATGCACCTTTCTCTTCATCGTTTATGATGCATCATTATACATCATGTCGTTGCGTCCCGTCAACTGGGCACTTTCAGCTATGGCTTAAGGCTGCTGACGGGGCAAATCAGCGTACCGTCCATGTCCCGGTACGCATAATCGCCCGTCGCGACGACAATCATGCGGAACGACGGCTCTTTCATGCGTTTCGTGTCAATCTCATCCGCCAACATCTTCAGCCGAGCCTTTCCGTCGGCAATCAGCTTCTCGCCGCCGAGCTTTATTTCAATCAGTCCGTACTTCCCGTTTCTCAGATGCATCACGGCATCGCATTCGAGTCCGCTCTTGTCGTGATAATGGCTCACCTTGCCGTCGTTCGCCTCGGCATAAGTCCGCAGGTCGCGGGCAACCAGCGTCTCGAAGAAAAGGCCAAATGACGTCAAGTCGTTCATCAAGTCGTCGGGACCAAGCCCCAAGGCAGCCGTCGCGATGGAAGGGTCGGTGTAATAGCGTGTGTCCGTCGTGCGAATCGGCGTCTTGCAACGAAGGTTCGGACACCACGCCGGCATGTCCTCGATCACGAAGATCTTCTTGAGCGCCCCGACATACGAGGCGATCGTGTTTTCATGAACAGAACCTCGTATGCCGTTTGGCGCCAGGTCAGCCCTGATCACGCTCAGGTTCGATTGCGTGCCCTGAAGCCGCGCCAGGGAAGCCATGATGCGCAATGCGGTATCCGGGTCTCGCTTCACGGCGTCAACGCGCGAGATGTCCGCCCGCACCACGGCGTCAACATAGTCAAACGCCTGCCGCAAGGCCGACCGGCCGACCTTGTCCGTCGCCCTCGGCCATCCGCCTCGGCAAGTCAGATAGGCCATTTCCTCCAGCGTAAACGGCTTTGCTTCGCCGATTGATTCCTTTCCGGCGAACAAGTCCGCGAACGAGACACTGCCCAACGACTCCTGACTTTCGTAGAGGGACATGGGCCGCATTCTCAGCCATGAAAAACGCCCCGTACCCGAATGGTGAATCTTTCTCTTCGCCTCCTCATCCAACGGAACAGCACTCCCCGTCAAGATGTACTTTCCGTCTGCATCGGAATGATCGACATCGAATCGAACAGCATCCCAAAGTTCGGGCGCAATCTGCCATTCGTCAATCAGCCGCGGCGATTCTCCCTCCAGCAACCGTTCGGGATTCGTCTGCGCCATTATGAGGTTCTGCCGAAGTTTCTTCGGCTCGTTCACGTAGACGACGCTTCGCGCGATCTGCTCGGCAGTTGTCGTCTTTCCGCACCATTTCGCGCCTTCAATGAGCACTGCGCCTTTGGCATCGAGCGCATCGGCCAAAAGCCTATCGAAAATCCTATTTTTATATTCTTTCACGCGGGTATGATACCAAATGCGCGAGATTCCCGTCAACTCCGTTGTGGACTTTGGCGTAATTTCGTTGTGGACTTTGGCGCGATTCCATTGTGGACTTTGGCAACCAGTCTTCGATCAAAGGTATAATGTAGAACCAGTTTCTTCTTTCAAGGTGGAGAAGGACTCGTTCTTTGACAACTGGCTGGACAGGAT
>CAKURH010000061.1 GCA_934675625.1 uncultured Kiritimatiellota bacterium | reverse complement strand
GAACCGACCGTACCGCCCTTGAGGGTGACACCCTTCGTCGTCTTGACGTTCAGCTTGAACGAGTAGACCGACGCGCAGTCACCAGCCGGCGTATCCTCAGGCGTGCAGGGAGTTGCGAATGCACCCCCAACCGTTGCCGCAAGAGCGGCTGCAATCATGAGTTTCTTCATGTTGTTTGTTTTCCTATTTTGCTGATTCTCCCGGTTCGGCGAACGCTCGCCTTGCCAAGACCGGAGCTGCCCGGTTGATCCTTTCATTTCGGCGGTATCTTGCCGACCCACTTTGTTGAACCCGCGTGAACACGGTCGACACACATGTTATGCCATTCAGCCGCTGCCCGAAGGTTTGAGTTTCGCTTCGTGCCGCAACCGGCCTTCTCCCGAAAAGAGGGTCAACTTTCATTGATGCCCGGGATACCCTAGGCCCGGACACCGCGTCCGAATCCCCTCTCACGTTCAAAGACGGCGTGAATTATACTAAATCGGACGTCGATTGGTCAAGGGGGTGCCGAAAAGTTTTTCAGTTGCCGTCATTTTCGGCTGATGCCCTCTGCATTTTTCGACTGATGCCCTCCCCCTGCGCCCGCTTTGCGCCCTCCTTGCGGCTAAGGCTTGAAAACGAAGCAGCGATCAAATCCCCCTGGAGGGCGCTTCAACCGCCGCTTCACTTCGTTCCTTTGCCGCAAGGCGCGGCTCCGCCGCTGGCACAGAGGGGGCACAGAGAATAGAATGCCCAGCGTTCGCACAGCCCGACATCTTCATCGTCTTTCGTTCACGTCTTCGGCAAAACACGGGCAACACAGGCGGACGCCCTACCGTATACTATTGCGCCATGAACACGTTTACTGGCTCATTGCAGCGAAAAGGGCGTCGCTACTACCTCGTGCTGACGACGCACGGACGACAGAAATGGATTTCCCTGAAGACGAGCAACCTGCGTGTCGCGCGCCGTCGTGCCGCACAGGTCGCGCCACAGGACGCAACAGACGAGACGGACTGGCTCGCGCAGCTCGTCCGCCTCGGCGATGCGGCGCGCCAACGCCTCGATGCGCGGAAGGCGCGCGTCCCCGTCCCGTGGCGGAAGCTCTGGACGGCTTTCCGCCAGCGTGCGTCCGCGCCCATCTCCGCCACAAGCGAGGCGAGCTCCCGCCGCTGGCTGGAAATTCTCGCCGAGGCCGCGCCGCCACACCGCGCGCCAGTTTCCCTCACGGCGGAGGACGCGCGGCGCATCGTGTCCGACTTGTGCACGCGCTACGTCTCTACGCCGCGCCTCATCATGTTCTACCGCCGCGTCTGGCGCGTCCTGAAATGGGACGAGACGATCTGGTCGCTCGGCCCCGGCGGCGCGCGGACGTTTGGCGAAAGCCTTGAACACGAGTTCTACCGCCGTCTCGAAACGGACGAGGTGCGCCGCGTGATCCGCCACTTCCTCGTCCGGCGCAACGATCCGTTGGCACAGGCGTATGCCGACATGGTTCTTTTGGGCTACTGCACGGGGCTCCGGCTCTCCGACGTCGCCGAGCTGGAACGGGACGAGGTGACGCCCGACGGACGCTTCCTGACGCTCCTGCCCAACAAGACGCGCCACAGCAAGCGGCGGCTCCTCCGCATCCCGCTGATCGGCTGCGCACAGGCGTGCATCCGGCGGCTGCTCGCGGCGGCGGACGACGATTCGCCGTTCCTGTTCTCCGCGCGGGCGCGGCACTGTCCGACCAAGGCGATCTGCCGCGCGTTCCGGGCCTGCGGCATCCACAAGCGCGGCAGCGGACGCGCAAGCTTCCATTCACTGCGGGCGACGTTCATTTCGCTCATGGACGAGGCTGGCGTGCCGCCGCACGTCACTGACGCGATCACGGGCCACGCGGGCGGCGGCATGCACGCGCGCTACACCCAGCCGTCAGACGCCGCACTCGCCGAGGCCGTGACGCGCGCCATCCCGCCCGTGTAGCCCTTCGGACGGAGCGGGCAATCGGCTTCGACAATTAAACCCGTTCGCGCCACGGTCACGAAGCCGAATAACGCCAATCAGGTCAAATAAATATGGTATAATGTGCGGCATGAAGGACATAAAGGCAATCATCCACAAGTGCGAACCGCCCGAAACAGGGTACTGGGCTGAAGTTCCGGCTCTGCCGGGCTGCGTTACGCAGGGTGAGACGCTTGACGAAGTTCGCGACATGATTGCCGATGCCGTCAACGGCTGGTTTCAATGCGCGTGGGAACTGGCTATGCGCGGCAGAAAACCAATGAAGAAGAGCGACCGTCTTGTATCTGTCTACGCATGAAGCCGAAGACATACGCGCAGGTCGCAAAGGCTCTCAAGTCTCACGGATTTGAGTTCATCCGTGCCGTCGGTTCGCATCGGCACTTTCACAAGCCCGGTGTCGTCATGATTGTGACTGTTCCCTACCACGGGCGCAATACGCTTATCAAGATTGGCACGGTTAAGAACATCGCCCGCCAGTCCGGCATTCCCGAATCTGAGTTCTGAATCTGTCTTCCCTCATCGCCCGCGAGGCTTCGGCTCGACCTCGCGCGTCAGACGAACACCTTCGCCGACGGCTGAAGGAGGTAGCGTCCGAGAAACGGATCGGCCAGTCGGTAGAGCTTTCGCGCGCGACCCTCATCGACGATGCCAGTCTCGACAAGCTCTCGCAAGGCGGCATGAATCGTTGAGGAAACGGGCAGGGAATGCCGCCGACGGTAGCCCTCGTCGAAGACAGCCGTCGGCTCGGACGCCAACGCGCAGGCCAACGCATATTTGGTGTCGGAGAAAGTGCCGATGCGCACGTCGTACAGTTCCGCGTTGCGCGCGACGATCTCGTCGATGGCGCACTGGACGTCCGCCGCCGTGACGGACGTGCGCCCGCCCTGCGTGACTTGCTCGAACACGCCGGATGCCAGTTCCTGAAGGTGATAGGGGACATTCTGCGAATCCGAAAGAATCGTGCGGGCCTCCGCATCCGCGAGTTCAAGCCCCGCGTCGCGAAACCGCGAAAGGAGAAATTCAAGGCTTTCCGCTTCCGGCGGCTTCTCCAGGGGCATCGGACAGGCCGAGTTGTAGAACGGGCGCGCGGCATCGCCAAACATGCGTTTCATCAGGTGCGTCTTCGAGCCCAGAAAGACGTAGCGCACGTTCCTGTGGCGTTGGATGCAGCTCCGAAAGATTTTCTCCAGCGGAAATTCCCTCGAGATCTCGGCGATTTCCTGGAACTCGTCAAACGCGACGACAAACGGGATGTCGCCGAGATCATGGGCCACCCGTTCGGGCAGGTCGAGAACGTCGGTAATCGATTCCGTCATCAGGTCCAAACGGGCGTCCGCATGAAACGTGAACTTGACCACGCCCGCGAGATCGATCGTCATTGTCGGATTCCAAACCGCCAGATAGCGCATGAACGCCTGGGAGAGGTCGCCATGCCCCTTCAGCGCGGCCAAGACGGCATTTGCGTAGTCTTGGCAGAACATCTTGACGGTCGGTGTCTTCGTCAGGTCAAAGCAGAGGCTTCGGATGCCGTCGGACAACGCCAATTCGCGCAGAACCTTCTGAACCAACGAGGTCTTCCCGTATCGGCGCGGCGCGAACAGCACGACATTCGACGACCCATCGACCATCTTTCGACGCAGAAAGCGGGCGTCTTCTTGTCGGTCGTAGAACTGATAGCCCCCGACTTCCTTGCCGAACTTGAACGGATTGAGCGATTTCATGGACGATATGTTACCAAAATTTACGTCATTCGGTCAATAGCGGATACGGAACTTTCCGTAACGGGACTTCTCGTAAGTTCCAAAATCTATTAGAAGTCAATTAGACGTGATTCGCCGCGTCCAGAAGCCCGATTTCAAGGGGTTTGAGAAAGTTCCGCAGCCTATTCTCAAAACCGGAAATTAGAAGGAAATTGGAACGGGGCGCGGATTGCCTAGAGATGCGGCGCAATCTTCGGACGCGGTGTCCGAGGCAAGGGCTCTTGCGTCGCCGTCGCCTTGGGGTCTGCGCGCATGGGCCCGGACGGAAAACAGGAAACAGGATTGCGTCATGAAGCCGCCGAAAGTCTCTGTTCTCGTCCCCGTCTACAGGACGAACCCCGCGTTCCTGCGCGAGGCGATTCGCTCTGTCCTGGCGCAGACGTACGCCGACTTCGAGCTCGTCATCCTTGACGACTGCCCGGACGATCCGCGCGAGTCGGTCGTCCGCGAGTTCGGCGACGCGCGCATCCGCTACGCGCGCAACGACCGCAACCTCGGCATCACGCCCTCCCGCAACCGCCTCGTCGACATGGCGCGGGGCGAGTACCTCGCGGTCTTCGACCACGACGACATCTCGCGCCCGACGCGCCTCGAGAGGGAGGTCGCCTACCTCGACGCCCACCCAGAATGCGGAGTCGTGTCGAGCTGGACGCGCGTGATCCCGTCGGGCGAGGTCATGCGCCGCGCGGCGGACGACGGGGAGATCCGCCTCGGCCTCATGGGCGGGTGCTGCGTCTCGCATACCGCCGCGATGATCCGCGCGTCCGCCCTGAAGGCGGCGGGCGTCCGCTACGAGGAGGCGTTCTCGCCGGCGGAGGACTACGCCCTCTTCCTGAAGCTCGTCCCCCACGTGCGCTTCCACAACATCCCGGAGGTCCTGCTGGACTACCGCTGGCACGGGGGCAACACGTCCGCGGCGCAGTCGGCGAAGATGTCCGTCGCGGCCGACCTCGCCCGCCTTTGGGCCGCGCGCAACCTGCCGGATCTCCACGACGAGTTCCTCGTCCGCGCGCCGCTCGTGAGCCGCGTCAGGCTGTTCGGCGTCCCGGGGCTCCTCAAGGTCGTGCGCACGCCCAGCCTGACGAAGGTCTTCGTTTTCGGGTTCATTCCGCTGGTCGTCGTCCGGCGGAAGCGCCGCCTCTGACCGCCCCCACCATCCCCGGACGTCGTATGGTTAAGTTTCTCGATCTGAAGAAGGTGAACGAACGCTTCCGCGCCGAGCTGGACGCGGCGTCGAGACGGGTTCTCGACTCAGGCTGGTATCTGCTCGGCGACGAGTGCGCGGCATTCGAGCGGGCGTTCGCGGCCTTTTGCGGCGTCCGGCACGCGGTCGGCTGCGCGAACGGGCTGGATGCGCTGAAACTCATCGTGCAGGCGATGGGAATCGGCCCGGGCGATGAGGTGATTGCGCCCGCGAACACGTACATCGCCTCGCTCATTGCCGTCAGCGCAAATGGCGCGAGGCCTGTCCTCGTCGAGCCCGACCCGGTGACATGCCTGATCGACCCCGCGAAGATCGAAGAGAAGGTCACCGCGCGGACGAAGGCGATCATGGTCGTGCACCTCTACGGTCGCGCAATGGACATGACGAGGGTCTGGGACGTGGCGCAGCGCCACGGGCTGAAGGTCATCGAGGATTGCGCACAGGCGCACGGGGCCGCGTTCGGCGGGCGGCGCGTCGGCAACCTGGGCGATGCCGGAGGCTTTTCGTTCTATCCGGGCAAGAATCTCGGTTGCCTTGGTGACGGTGGCGCGGTGACGACGAATGACGCGGCCTTGGCGGCGAAGATCCGCGCGCTGCGCAACTACGGGAGCGACGTGAAGTATCACTTTCCGTATCGCGGCACGAATTCCCGCCTCGACGAGATTCAGGCGGCGTGGCTGCGCGTGAAACTGCCGCACCTTGATGCGGACAACCGTCGCCGAGCCGAGATTGCCGCACGCTACTGCGCTGAGATCTCGAATCACGCGATTCGTCTGCCGGACAACCCGAACCCGTCGGGCGCAGATGCCTTGCGGAGCGGACTCCTTCCGCACGTCTTTCACGTCTTCACCGTCTTCTACGACCGCCGCGACGACTTGCAGCGGCATCTCTCGGAACGCGGCATCCAGACGGTCATCCACTATCCGATTCCGCCGCACCGCCAGCCCGCCTACACGGAGTGGCACACGCTCGCATTGCCCGTCACGGAGGAAATTCACGCGACGGAGCTCTCGCTCCCGATTTCGCCCGTGATGACGGACGACGAGGTTTCGGCGGTTGTCGCGGCCGTGAATGCGTTTGCATGCGAATAGGAAGGTGAGCTGTTGCAGTCGCTTCTGGAGAACAATCACGTGGGTGCGCCACTCCTGACAGTCATCATGTCGTGCTATAATCAGGCGAAGTACATTCGTCAGGCGATTGAGTCCGTCCTCATGCAGAAGACGGGCTTCCCATTCACGTTGCTGATTACCGATGACTGTTCGACGCAAGATGACAGCCGTGCCATCATAGCCGAGTATGCGTCGCGTTATCCGGAAAGGATAGAAACCTTACTCAACGAGACGAACGGTCGTTACCTCGCCAATGTCCTTCGCGCCAAAGCGCGTCTCCATACGAAGTACTTCACACTCCTTGATGCCGATGACTTCTGGACAGACGAGCATTACCTTCAGGATGCTGTCGATTTCCTGCGGGTACATGCGGATTACGCTGTCTACTTCAGGGATGTCGTCTGCTTGGAAGATGACGGGCGTACGCACCTGTTCCTTCCGAACTCGAAAAAGACGGACTTTGACTTTGCCGATTACATCGGAGGGCGAGTTCTGATCCCGCAGACAACGGGGGCCGTGTTCCGTAATGTCATCTATGGACAGGGAATCCCCAAAATCGTCGCAGATGCAGTTGGCACGATTCATGAACGTTCTTTTGAAGGAGATGCAGGGCGCTTTGTGATGCACTTGTCCAAAGGAAAGGCTCATTGTGTTCATAGGCCGTCTGGCGTTTATCGAATATCTCCGTCGGGCATTTGGTGTCGATTGTCCCAATCGGAAAGGCATCTTATTCAAGCGCAAAGCTGTATCGATTACCATGCTTATCTTGGCAGGGACAAACCGTTTTTTGTGAATGCGGCAAATCAGGAATTGAACTTGGCGCTTCTTGCCGTAAGAGATGAAATCCTGCACGGAAACTCGCTTTCGGTGTCTTGGGATCAGTACTTTAGAAGCATTTCTTCGTTCCTCTCAGAGAACCACGAAATCATTGGCGCCTACAAGCTTCCGCGTCTTGGCGTGCTGAAGGCGCTAAAGATCGGCTGCAGGCTGACGACAAGTCAGATTCCCATTCTCAACAGGTTTGTGGATGAAGACAAACTGCACAAGCGCTTACAGAAATGGATTTGAGGAAACCTAAAAGCATGATAGGTGAGCTTCTCACGTTTTCGGTTCACGGCGACAAGACGGGGTCGTTGGTCGCGCTTGAGAAGGGCGCAGACTTCCCGTTTGAGATCAAGCGCGTCTATTACATCTGGGGCACGGAACCGAATGTCGTGCGCGGCCATCATGCGCACAGGAACCTGGAGCAGGTCGTGATCTGCACGTCGGGCTCGTGCGACTTCATCCTTGACGACGGTGCGCATCGCGAGACCTATCATCTCGACTCGCCGACCAAGGGGCTGCACATCAGAAACAACGTCTGGCGTGAGTTCACGAACTTCTCGCCCGACTGCGTCGTCATGGTCCTTGCGAGCGAACACTACAATGAGGCGGACTACATTCGGGACTACGGGGAGTTCCTGAGAAACTGTTCGGCAAAGTCTTGAGAAACGACCCATGAAGAAACCGTTCATCCATCCTCTGTCTGATGTCCAGTCTAAGGACATTGGTGAAGGAACGCGGATTTGGCAATTCTGCGTTATCCTTCCAGACGCGAAAATTGGCAAAGACTGTAATGTCTGCGCGAATTCACTTGTTGAAAATGGGGTTATCATCGGGAATCGGGTAACGGTAAAATGCAATGTCTCTGTCTGGTCAGGCGTGACGTTGGAGGATGACGTTTTCGTGGGGCCATCCGTCGCTTTCACGAATGACAAATTCCCGCGCAGTCGCCAGTGGCCGAAATCGTATGAAAAGACGATTGTGTGCAAAGGGGCGTCCTTAGGGGCCAACTCAACGATCCTGCCGGTTAGGATTGGAGAAGGTGCGATGATTGGTGCGGGGGCTGTTGTGACGGCTGATGTGCCGCCGTATGCAATAGTCGTGGGGAATCCGGCTCGGGTTGTTGGCTACGTTGACGCGCGGAGTCCCCGGTCAACGCAAAGCAGTCAAAGGAGCCTTCACCTATGAGTGTTCGTCGCATTCCCATATTCTTCACCTTTGACAACAATTACGTCAATCCGGCGGCAGTTGCATTCTGGTCGTTACTGGATCGGACGTGCGGCGATGTTTTCTGGGAGATGCGCGTGCTGCATCATGATATATCCCCGGAAAACCAAGCGTTGCTGTCTGGGATTGTCCGTCACAGCGGAAAGGGCAATCTCCAATTCATTGACACCGGCGATTTCCTGTCGCGAGAATGGGCCGCTGGTAGCTGGGACGGACATCAGACCAGAAGCCAGTTCACGTCGGATACGGTCGTTCGCTGCTTTGGCGCGAGGTTCTTCCCTCAATGCGACAAAATCATATACTCTGATGTAGATGTGGTCTTTGCGGATGACATATCCGGGCTTTGGGAGGTCGATATCTCGAATGCCTATGTCGCGGGTGTCAAGAATGCCTTCATGAAGTTCAGCCCGCATGAGTTATCCCATCTCAATGAAACGCACTACCAGATGCTGAAAGACTCTTATCTCGCCGGTGGAATCTGGGTGATGAATTTGAAGAAGATCAGGGATGACAACCTAGAACAAAGAATGATTGAGATTGTCAATGACGATTCCATTGTCAAACGATGGAACGATCAGGATGTCATTAACATCGCCTGTGCAGGAAAAGTCTCATTCCTTCCTCTTAATTACATTTGCTATCCGTATCTGCGCTCATGTATGGAACAGGCGGACTTTATAAGCCATTATTCGAAAGCTGAACTCTACGACTCGCTGCTGCATCCTAAAATTATTCACTATGCGGGAAGTAAACCGTGGAATACGGTCGTTGCTTATGACGAAATCTGGTGGACAATCTATGACTATCTGGGGTTGGACTGGGACGGATGCAGCAGAAGTCGGTGCTCCAGCAGAGAACTGTCTCTGAGAAAGAAAGTGCACCATCTGAAAATCGTTAGGCTCTGGCTGGCTTTGGCGATTTGCATACTGCTGGCCATGTGCCTGAGCCTTTCATGTCAATAGAGGAACGATAGGGCACAAGCATTCGTCAAGGCGATTGCGGCAGGGCATAGAGAAGGAAAGTCACTTTGAATGATGAAAGACAATCAGAAGAAAACATATGATCTAGTTGTTTCCCTCGGAGGGAATTGTTCGGCGGCGCACAATCTGAGATTCCGAGGATTGCGCCCAGTTTCTTTGCCCTTTGACTGGTGTTATCTGGTTGACGCACGACCCGTCCGCTTTTGGATTGACGAGGTCGCCAGAGGTTTTCCGAATCTTCTGAAAAAGGAGAACCTCAAGGAGATTCGACCAGGTGACAAGGAGTACTCGCAAGAGCATTCGGATGTCAGACAATATGTTGACACGGGGTCAGGCTATCGTTTTGTCAATCACTTTCACCGAACAATCGATGAGCCCGGCGAATATGACGCCGTGTTCGCAATGATTCACAAGCGTGCGAATCGTCTTGTATCGGCTTTCGAGAGAGGGGGTTCGTTCCTGTTGGTGCTGGCGACGCCTGTTGATGTGCCGATTGAACTTCTGAAGGAGTTGGTCGAGACTTGTTCGGAGAGATTTGGCAATGCGCATTTTGATCTTCGCTATTGTCATTTCGAGCAGGGACACGACACGGAACAGAATCTTGGAGGAGGGATCATTGTGCAAAACGTTGGACGAAGGATGAATGACTATGACTTCTTGAAGACGAATTGGGAATGGCATTTCCTTGATGGCATTGCTGTCAGGACAAAGCGTGCGCATCATCGCAAGGTCTTATTTCGCATTTGGCCGAGAGTCGACTGCGTCATCTCATTCCAAAGGAAGGGAAACTAATGGGATGAAGGATGTGAAAGACAGGCATTGTCCGCTGATATCAGTCCTTATTCCCGCCTATAACCACGAGAAGTACATAGGCGCCTGCATTCGTTCCGTCATGGCCCAGGACTGGCCGCGCATGGAACTTGTAATTGTTGATGACGGTTCGTCAGACGGCACGTGGAAAGCGATTCAGATTCTGGGCAAAGAGGCGCGGAAGAGCGGCAGATTCGAACGAGTGGAGGCTGCGACACAGGTGAATGGCGGCACATGCGTGACGCTCAACCGTCTTTGTGAGATGGCGAGGGGCGATGTAATCGCCGAGATCGCCTCGGACGACATGTACTTGCCGGGTGCGTTCTCGGCCTTGATGAGACCGTTGCTGGAGGATGAGTCCGTTGGCGTCGTTGTTGGGCAGAACGAGTTGATGGACGGGGACGGGCGAACTTGTCTTTGGGATGAAGACCGAAACGTCTGTTATGACGAGACGGGGCGGCATTACGCGACATTTAACCAGTATCTGGAGTGGCGAACGGGGATTGTGGGCCATTCGGAGCGATTCGGACGATACGAGGCGTTCCTTGAGACCAACCACGTTGCCAATGGATTCCTGGTTCGCCGAAGCTACCTTGATTGTGTGCTGCCCTATCAAAGAGAGGCCCCACTTGAAGACCTCTGGCTTCATCTTCAGCTGTCAAAGATCTGCAAGTATTGTTCCATAGACACGCATACGTTCCGTTACCGTTGGCATACGACAAATACGGCCAAACAGACGAAGAGAATGTCCGTCGCGACAGCAAAGACACTCCAGTGGGAATATGACCATGTTATGGCATTGGGCGAAGCACATTGGATTGAAGCGGTGAAGAAAGCGGCTCATTCGGACAAGAAGATGTTCTCGCTGTTCGGACTGATTGAAGTGCATCGCGTCCAAGACTTTAAGACGAGCCGTCGCTTTTTGCAAATTGGCAAGCGCCGTTTCATGTATCATCAGCGAAGGTTCTTTTAGTGGTCGCACAATCCTCATCGTGTGTATGCCCGGGCGAATCAGTCTGCGATGAATTTGATATAATGTGCGGCATGAGATCGGAACAGTTGCCCTACGGCGTCAAGGACTTCAAGCGCATTCGTCTGGAGAACCGCTACTACGTCGACAAGACCGCGTTCATCCGCAAGATGGAGAATCGTGCGGACTTCCTCTTCTTCGTGCGGCCGCGCCGGTTCGGCAAGTCGCTCCTCTGCGAGACGCTCAGGTGCTACTACGACGTCGCGGAGAAGGCGAACTTCGACCGCCTCTTCGGCGGGCTCGACATCGGGAAGAACCCGACGGCGAACGCGAACCGCTATTTCGTCCTTTCGCTCGACTTCTCTCAAGTCAATGTCTGTCAGGGCGTGACGTGGGCGGAGAAGTTCGAGGCCTACATGGACACGGTCCTCTACAATTTCATCTTCGGGCATCGGGAGACCCTTGCGCCGCTTGCGGACGTGAACGAGATTTTGCATATGCAGGGGGCGGAAGCGAAATACAGCCGCCTGTGTGACCTTGCCAGAAATCTTGCTCTCGGCATCTACGTAATCGTGGACGAGTACGACAACTTCACGAACGAGATTGTCTCGACGGCGGGGAAGGTTCCCTACAAGGAGATCACGCACGGCACGGGCTTCTACCGAGGCTGGTTCAAGAAGTTCAAGGGCACGTGCGACCGCATCTTCATGACGGGCGTCTCGCCCGTGACGATGGACGACCTCACGAGCGGCTTCAACATCGCAACGAACATCTCGCTAGAGGCGGAATTCCACGCGATGGTCGGCTTCACGGCAGACGAGACGCGGCAGCTCTTTGTGGATTTTCAGGGCGTTGGCAAATATACGGACGATGTCGCGCCGCACCTCAGCACGGTCAAGGCTTGGTATGACAGTTACTGCTTTGCGGAAGCGTGCGTCGGAAAGGAGTTTCTCTACAACTGCGACATGGCGCTCTATTACCTTGGGAAGCTCGTTGCCACAGGGGCACCGCCACGGAATCTCATCGACGGCAACATTCGCAGCGACTGGAACAAGCTGAACATGATTCTTGCCGCGCAGCACCATGCCGAGACGTTCGACGGCATCCTGCCATTGACGGAAGAGCTGGCGGATGCAGGCGAAACGACGTTCCCGCTCGTCGAATCGTTTCCGATTGAGTCGGTTTGCGACGAGAGGAACTTCAAGTCGCTCTACTACTACTACGGCATCGTCACGATGGGGCGCATTGACTTCAACGAGACGTTCTACCGCGTCCCGAACGAGTGCGTGCGCCGCCAGATCTTCGAGTATATGCGCAGTGTCTATGGGAAAGACGCCGACCCGGTTGACTTGACGGAGTTTTCCCGTCTCTTCCGCGGCCTCGCGCGCGACGGCGAGTGGCGTCCGTTCTTTTCCTATCTTGCCGAAAAGTATCGTGTCTCGGGTTCCGTCCGCGACGGCATCGGCGGAGAGGCGCGCATCAATGGCTACATCCGCGCCTACCTAACGATGAACAGCAGCTATATGGTGCGCCCCGAATTCGCGCATCCGTACGGCTTTTCCGACTATGTGCTGTTCCCCGATCGGAATGCGGGCCCGGCGACTCCGAACCACAGCTATGTTGTCGAACTTAAGCATTCGAAGGCGGACGCGACGGACGCGGAGCTCGCGGCGAAGCACGCGGAGGCGCTGGCGCAGCTGAAGGCGTACGCGGCGGACCCGAACCTCCCCGCGCTCGCGGGCGGGACGCCGGTGCACTTCATCTGCTACGAGTTCCGCGGCCGCGACCTCGTGCGCCTCGAAGAGGTGAAGGTGTGAACTTGCCTCATTCGTGTGCGACGCTTTCGCCGTGCTGAAGATGAAGGGCAGCTACTGACAGCGCCAGCCGAAAGTATGCTATAATGTCCGCCAAGGAGGCGAACACATGAAGATCACGTTCTATGGCGCGGCACAGACGACGACGGGGTCAATGCATCTCGTCGAGGCGAACGGCAAGCGGATCCTGCTGGACTGCGGGCTCTACCAGGGGCACCGGAAGGAGGCGTTCGAGAAGAACCGCAACCTGCCGGTCGATCCGAAGACGATCGACTACGTCATCCTCTCGCACGCGCACATCGACCATTCGGGCAACCTGCCGCAGCTCGTCCGCCAGGGCTTTCGCGGGCGCGTCTTCGCGCGCCAGTCGACGACGGAGCTCTGCGACGTCATGCTGCGCGACTCGTGCTTCCTCCAGAAGCGCGACCTCGAGTACGTCAACAAGAAGCGCCGCCGCCAGGGCAAGAAGCTCTTCGAGCCGCTCTATGAGGAGAGCGACATCAACGCGCTCATGCAACTCTTCGTGCCGACGCACCTGCACGAGCCGCGCGAGATCTGCCGGGGCGTGACGCTCGAGTTCTTCAACGCGGGCCACATCCTCGGCTCGGCGCTCGTGCAGCTCGACGTCCGCTCCGACCACGGGCACAACCACCGGCTGCTCTTCTCCGGCGACCTCGGCCAGCCGAACCAGCCGATCCTGCGCCACTTCGAGTATCCGGCGGGGGCGGACATCCTCCTGTGCGAATCGACATACGCCGACCGCTACCATCCGTCGGCGGACGACGTCGAGTACCGTCTCGAACAGTACCTGAAGCACATCGACCGCCACAACGCGAAGCTGCTCATACCCGCGTTCTCGGTCGGCCGCACGCAGCAGATCATCTACTACCTGAACCGGCTCGCGGACAAGCGGAAGCTGCCGCGCGAGCTGAAGGTCTACATTGACTCGCCGCTTTCGCAGAGGGCGACGCGCATCTACGCGGCGCACCGCGAGGTCTACAACGACGAGGCGCGCGCGATGATCGCCGCCGGGCGCGATCCGCTGACGTGCCCGAACCTCACGTTCGTCGGCGCGCCGGAGGAGTCAATGGCCCTCAACGACCTGCCGGGGCCGATGGTCATCATCGCGGCGTCCGGCATGTGCGAGGGCGGGCGCGTCGTCCATCACCTCAGGCAGGTCGCGCCCGACCCCGACAACATCATCCTCATCTGCGGCTTCCAGGCGGAGAACACGCTCGGCCGCCGCATCGTCGAGCGGCGCGAGGCGATCAAGGTGCTGGGCGAGGAGGTGCCGCTCAAGGCGCGCGTCGAGGTCATCAACGCGCTCTCCGCCCACGCCGACCGCAAGGGGCTCTCGGAGTGGATCGACGAGGTGAAGGACAACGTGCGCCACGCCTTCGCCGTCCACGGCGAGCCGGAGAAGGTCGCGGCGATGGTCGAGCTCATGAATGAGAAGGGGCTGGCGAACGCCGTCGCCCCCGTCCCGGGGCAGGTCTTCAAGTTCGACTGAAGGAGAGAGACAGACAGGGATGAAACTTGCACCGCTCATTGACCATACGTTCCTGAAGCCGTCCGGCGACAAGGCGGCGATCACCAACCTCTGCGCGGAGGCGCGGCGCTACGGCTTCGCCTCGGTCTGCGTGAACCCGGCCGAAGTGACGGCGGCGGCGCGGCTCCTGTGCGGCAGCGGCGTGAAGGTCTGCACCGTGATCGGCTTTCCGCTCGGTGCGAACACGAACCGCGCGAAGTGCTTCGAGGCGGCGGACGCGATTCAGGCGGGTGCGGACGAGCTGGATCTCGTCGTCAACCAGCGGCTGCTCAAGTACGCGCCGGCGACGTGCGAGGCGGAACTGCTCCAGTGGGTGCGCACGTGCCGCACGTTCCGTTCGGACGTCACGCTGAAGCTGATTCTCGAATGCTGCAACCTGACGAAGGCGGAGGTCGTGCGCGGCTGCAAGATCGCGCAAAAGGTCGGCTTCGACTTCGTGAAGACCTCGACGGGCTTCGGCGCGGGCGGCGCGACGGTCGAGGACGTGCGGCTCATGCGGAAGACCGTCGGGCCGGAGATGGGCGTCAAGGCGGCGGGCGGCATCCGCGACCGCGCGACGGCGGAGGCGATGGTCGCGGCGGGCGCGACGCGGCTCGGCTGCTCGGCGGGCGCCGCGATTTGCCGGGGCGAAGGGGCCTGACGGGCTGCGCCCGGGGGAAAGTCTGCGGCAGGAGCCTCGCATGAAGTTCGGCAAGACGCTTCGGAACGTGTTCACGGTGGGGGGGCTGACGGCGTTCAGCCGCGTCCTCGGCCTCGTGCGCGAGATGCTGCAGTCGCGGCTCATCGGCGCGGGCGTCGAGCAGAGCGCGTTCACGCTCGCGTTCGCGCTGCCGAACATGGCGCGCAAGCTCTTTGGCGAGGGCGCGCTCACGGCGGCGTTCGTGCCGGTCTTCAAGGGCGAGGTCGCGGCGGGCGAAGTCGAGTCGGCGCGGCGGCTCGCGCGCGCCGTGCTGACACTCGTCTTCCTGATCCTCGGCGCGGTCGTCGTGCTGACGGTGCTGGGACTGACGGTCGCGCTCGGCCTCTCGGCGGCGGACGTCGTGTCGCTTTCGCCGCGCGCCGTCCTCACGCTGAAGCTCGTGCGCATCCTCTTCCCCTACATGATCTTCATCTGCGGCGCGGCGTTCGGCATGGGCGTCCTCAACGCGCTCGGCCGTTTCGTCGAGGGCGCGTTCATGCCGGCGTTCCTGAACGTCGTCTGGATTGCCGCGCTGGGGGCGCTCTGCTTTTTCCCCGGCCTTTCGCTCGCGGCGCGCGTCACGGTCGTCTGCTGGGCGATTCTTGCGGGCGGCGCCGCGCAGATGGCGTTCCTCTTTCACTGCATGCGGAAGCGGAGCTACGGCTTTCGTTTCGCGCCGTTCGCCGCGTTCCGCGACGAGAAGTTCAGGCTCGTCTGGAAGAACACGCTCATTGGCGCGCTGGGCGCGGGGGCCATTCAGGTCAACTACCTGCTCGACCAGGTTCTGGGTCAGGTCGCCGCGCCGTGGGCGGCGGGCGTCATCGGCTATGCCGAGCGCCTGATGGACCTGCCGCTTGGCGTGGTCGGCGTCGCGTTCGGCACGGTACTGCTGCCGACGTTCGCCGGACACTTCGCGAAGGGCGACGCGGCGGGCGCGCGACGGGCGCTGAAGCGCGCGATCCTCCAGATGACGGCGGTCATGCTGCCGGCGTCCCTCGTTACGTTCTTCGGCGCGCCGCTTATCGTGCGGCTCGTCTACGAGGGCCACGCCTTCGACGCGACGGCGACCGTGCGCGTCGCGCGCGCGCTGTCCGTCTACGGGCTCGGACTCTGCTTCTTCTCGATCCAGAAGTGCCTCATCCCGTTCTTCCAGGCGCAGAAGGACATGAAGACGCCGCTGCGCGTGACGGTGCGGACGGTCTGCCTCAACGCCGCGCTGAACGTCCTCGCGATCGTCGCGCTGCCGCCGGACTGGCGGCATGTGGGACTTGCGGCCTCGACCTCGTTCTGCGCGCTGGTCGGGTGCGTCCTGCTCGTCCGCGCCCTGCCGCGCACTTGCCATTTGCCACCGGAATGTGGTAGAATACGCGAATCACAAACCAAATAAAAGAGGTGGGTTATCGCACAGTTCACTCGTGTCAACTACAAGATCCGCGTGCCGCAGGTTCGCGTTCTTGATGCTCAGGGTCAAATGCTCGGCGTCATGGCGACGCGCGAAGCGCAGAAGCTGGCCGACAGCCGTGGGCTCGACCTGGTCGAGATCACGCCGAACGCCCAGCCGCCGGTCTGCAAGATCATGGACTACGGCAAGTTCAAGTACGAGCAGTCCATCCGCGAGAAGCAGCAGCGCAAGTCGCAGAAGGCGACGCAGGTGAAGGAGATCAAGTTCCATCCCGGCACCGACGTCGGCGACATCCAGCACAAGCTCAAGCAGATCCGCGAGTTCCTCGCCGACGGCAACAAGGTGCGCCTGTCGCTCCAGTTCCGCGGGCGCGAGAACGCCCACCGCGACATCGGCGAGGACAAGATCGCCGAAGTCCTGTCGATGATCCAGGGCGAGTGCTCGGTCGAGCAGGCGCCGAAGACCGACGGGCGCATCCACTTCTGCCTGATCGGGCCGCCGCGCAAGAACGCGGCGAAGGCCCAGCAGCAGCCACCGCCGCCGCCACCCGCGCCGGCCGCCGAGGGCGGCATCCGCATCTCGGTCTCCAACAAGAAATGAGCCGTTTCCGCTTGAGAGGTCGCCGCCGCCGTCCGCGCGAGGCGCGGCACGATCGTGTGCCGCTGCGCGCGATCGTCCCGAATCTCGTGACGTCGCTTGCGGCGTGCGCGGGCATCACGTCGATCTCGCTGTCGTCCGAGGGCCGGTTCCTGCCGGCCCTGTGGGCACTGCTCGTCGCCTGCATCTGCGACGGGATGGACGGGCGGATCGCGCGGCTCCTGAACGCGAGCTCCAAGCTGGGCGCGGAGCTCGACTCGCTCGCCGACTTCGTGAACTTCGGCGTCGCGCCGGCGATGTTCATGTACTTCTGGATGACGGGCGGGCCAGACCACACGCTGGCGGACGGCTCGGTCGTCGCGCGGCCGTTCATCCGCATCGTGCTCGGCTGCGCGCTCTACTACGCAATGTGCGACTGCTTCCGGCTCGCGCGCTTCAACACGATGCTGGAGCAGGAGACCGCGCCGTACTGGACGCACTTCTTCACGGGCGTGCCCGCGCCGGGCGGCTGCTGGATGCTCCTGTCGCCGGCCGTGCTGTCGCTCGCGCTCGACGCGAAGGGCCTGTCCCCGTCGTTGGCGACGGTGCTGCAGAACCCGTGGACGGGCGTCTTCATGCTGCTGTTCGTCGGGTCGCTCATGGCCTCGCGCCTGCCGACGATCTCCCTCAAGCACCTGCACGTCCCCCGGCGGCAGCTGCCGTTCGTCCTTGCGGGGCTGCTCTTGCTCGTCGCGTTTCTCGTCTCGAACTTCTGGCTCGCGATCGGCTCGCTCGGCATCCTCTACATCTTCACGGTTCCCGTGACGGGCTGGCTCTTCCTGCGCATCCGCGAGAAGTACGAGCGGGAGAATCCGTGAGACTGCCGAAGGCGGCCGCGACGTGCTGTCGGCGGCGGCTGAAGTGACGTGAAGACAATCGAACAGCACTACCGGGACATTGCGCCGAAGCTCATGAACTATTTCATGGGCAACGGCGCGAATTACGCCGATGCCTGCGAAATCGTGCAGGAGACGTTCGTCCGGCTCTGGAAGATGCGCGACCAGCTCCTCGACGACGAGGCCGCCGTGAGCGGGCTCGTCTACACGATCGCGCGCAACATCCGCAACGACCGCGCCCGCCACGGCCGCTTCGAGGTCTTCGCGACGGCAATCGTGGATGGCGAGGAGACGTCCGTCGCCCCCGAGCAGTCCGTGCCGGCCCCCGCGACGCTGCCGAGCGACCGGGCCTTCCTCCGCCGGCGCATCCTCGCGGCGCTCGGCGCGCTGCCCGAAGTCCTGCGCGAGGCGTACACGCTCTTCCACATCTCCGAGCTGAGCATCCGCGAAATCGCCGCCCAGACGGGCGTGACCGAAAACCTCGTCAAGGTGCGCATCCACCGCGCCAAGCTCAAGCTGCGCGAGAGCCTCGCCGACCTCGCGACCTGAAAACCGAACGACAGCCATGGACATGAACCTGACTCGCTTTCTCTGTGCCGGACTGCTGGCGGCCCTGGCCGGCTGCGGCGACCGCGCGGCGTCCCGCGCCGACCCGCGCGCGGCGGACCCGTCGCGCCCGCTCGTCTTTCTCACGCACCCGACCGATTCGCCGTGCTCCCACACGAACGCGGCCGGGCAGTGCGAGGGGACGGACGTCGACCTCGCGCGGAAGATCGCCGCGAAGCTGGGGCGCGAACTCGTCTGCGAAGCCGTGAACTTCGAGGACCTCATCCCCCGGCTGAAGGCCGGCACGGCCGACTTCGCCATCGCGACCATCACCATCACCGAGGCGCGCCGGCTGGATGTCGACTTCTCCGAGCCTTACGCGACGAGCGGCAACTGCTTCCTCTACCGGGCGGACGGCCCGCGTCCGCAGATGTCGCAGATCGCGTCCTTCCGCGTCGGCGCCGAGCCGGGGACGACGGGCGATCTCTACCTCTGCAACCACGGCGCCGACCCGATGCGCTTCGCGCGCGCGACGGACGCCGTCGCCGCGCTGAAGCGGGGCGACGTCGATGCCATCTTCTTCGATGCCGTGCCCCTGCGGAACTGGGCGGCGCAGTCGGGCGGGCGGCTCATCGCCTCGCCCCTTGAGACGCGCGAAGGCTACGGCGTCGCGGTCGACAAGCGCCGGCCGGACGTCCTGGCCGCCGCCAATGCCGTCATCCGGACGGAGAAGGAGAAGACGAAATGACCGCGCGCCGCAGTCTGAACCTCAAGCTCGCCCTGAGCATCCTCCTCGCGTTCGCCGTCTCGCTCGCGGTGACGTGGGGCGTCCACGGCTACCTCGCCGCGCGCGAGGCCGACAAGCTCATCGACCGCGCGTTTGCGGACGTGCAGGCGGAGATCGTCTCGCGCGTCAACGCGCGCCTTGTCCGCCAGGCGATGGCGGTGCGCGAGCGGCTGGCGGACGGCGCAAAGACGGACATCCTCTCCCTGCGGGCCCTGGCGCGCGAGCTGCGCGTCACCGAGATCTGCGTCGCGGACGCGAAGGGCGTCATCAGGCAGGCGTCCGAGCCGGACTACATCGGCTTCGACTTCGCGACGGCGGAGGGGCAGGCCGCCGAGATGATGTGCCTCATCAACGAGCCGGTGACGGAGTTCTGCCAGGCGTTCCAGCCCAACACGGCGAAGGGGTCTTGGCGCAAGTACGTCAGCGTGTGGCGGCCGGAGGGCGGCTTTGTCGAGATTGGCTGCGATGGCGCCTCGCTGCGCGCGCTCGCGCGCTCGTCGCTCGTCGGGCTCTCCCGCAACTGGCACGTCGGCGGCACGGGCGGCATCGTGATCGTGACGCCGTCCGGGCTCGTCCTCTCCGACTACGCGCGCCCGAACCGCGAGGGCACGCAGTGGACGGGGCCGGGCGACGACTTCCACTGGCGGCTGCGCGAGATCGACAGCTTCCCCGTCTACGTGATGATCCCCCGGTCGGCCGCCGCCGTCACGCGCAACGTGCTGATTTCGACGACGGCCGTCCTGAACGCCGTCGCGCTCGCGTTCGTCGCGCTGCTCGTCGGCTTCGTCGTCTCCGCGTTCGTGCGGCGCCAGATCCGCGAGCAGACCGAGCGCGAGCTCAAGATGGCGACGGACATCCAGCTTTCCGCGCTGCCGAACGTCTTTCCGCCGTTCCCGGACGAGACGTCGTTCGACATCTACGCGAGCATGAAGACGGCGCGCGAGGTCGGCGGCGACTTCTACGACTTCTACTTCACGGGGCCGAAGACGGTCGCGTTCCTCGTTGCGGACGTGAGCGGGAAGGGCGTGCCGGCGGCGATGTTCATGATGCGCGCGAAGACGCTGCTGAAGAGCGCGGCCCAGACGGGCAAGCCGCTGGCGGACGTCGTTGCGGAGACGAACGACGCCCTGTGCGAGGGGAACGAGGCGAACATGTTCGTGACGGCGTGGATCGGCGAGATCAACGTCGAGACGGGGCGCGTCACCTACGTGAACGCGGGGCACAACCCGCCCGCCGTCCGGCGCGGCGGCGAGGTCGCCTACCTGCGCGGAAAGCCGGGGCTCGTCCTCGGCGCGCTGGCGGGCGTCCCCTACCGGAGCTGCGAGCTTTCGCTGGCGCCGGGGGACGCGATTTACCTCTACACCGACGGCATCACCGAGCAGCCGAATGCGTCCGGCGAGCTCTTCGGCGAAGCGCGGCTGCTGGAGCTCCTGAAGGCCGCGCCGTGTTGCCAGAAGGATCTCCTCGACGGCGTGCTCGCGTCCGTCGCCGCGTATGCCGGGGCGGTCGAGCAGGCGGACGACTGCACGCAGCTCGCGATTCGCTACCGGGGCGTCCCCACGTCGGTCGAGCACACGTATCCGCCGACGATGGAGGGGCTTGCGCAGGCGACGGCCGACCTGGAGGCGGCGCTCGCCGACGTGCCGATGAAGGCGCAGGCGACGCTCATGGTCGCGGCGGACGAGATCTTCGCGAACATCGTGCGCCACTCGGGCGCGACGGACTGGACGCTGAAGGTCGAGCACCAGAAGTTCCCGGATGCCGTCCGGCTCGTCTTCTGCGACGACGGCAAGCCGTTCGACCCGCTGCGCCAGCGCGATCCCGACACGACGCTGGACGCGACGGAGCGCGCGATCGGCGGTCTCGGCATCCTCATCGTGAAGAAGACGATGTCGCCCGTCACCTACGCGCGCCGGAACGGCCGCAACATCCTCACGATGGGCCTGACGTTCGAGGGGTGAGTGCGCGGCAGGGGGCGCAAAAAGAAAATCTGCGGCGGCAATTGCCGTCGCGGTTCGCTTTGTGATATAATGATTTCGGTTGCGGGGGAACAAATGTGATGGGCATCCCTGTGGCAAAGGAGAAATGGAGCGATGAGTTATACGCTAAATGTTGAGCCTGACGTTGTGCGTCAGGCGGAATCTTACGCCGTTCGCAATGGGACGACGCTCGATGCGATGATTCGTGCCTATTTGCTTGTGATTGGTATTCAGGGATCTTTGCGGGGTAGGGGCTCTTCCGAGGGCGATGCGGTAGCCGTTGGCACGCGCGCGAGTCGTGTGAAGATCGGCTCCATGCGTGATGAGGTCAAGCTGCCGAATGAATTTGACCAAGAGTTCGATCGACTTGATGCGCAGGTTTCGACGCTGTTTGAAGGAGTGTCCGCATGAGATGCCTTCTTGATACGCACATCGTCATTTGGGCGATGGTTGGAAGTGCCAAATTGTCTGTTGATGCTAAACTACCTCCGTATGGGGATGCCATATTGACAGTGTAAGGCGACTTGCGTCGCCGCTTTGCGGATTCTTTGCGTCATGAATCTTGAACGCAGAGGGGGCTGTATCTTGACGAATGGAAACGACAGGGACGTGCGGTTTCGACGCGCGAGCTGTCGGGCCGACGGGCCAAAATATGGTATAATTTCGCCTATCCCCTTTTAGGCGAAAACGCGGAAAGACTGCGAAACGATGGAAATCAAGAAGACGACAGAGGACGCGAAGACGGTCATTGCGGTGACCGGGCGCGTGGACACGACGACGGCCCCCGAACTGGAGGCCGGCCTCAAGCTGACCGGCAGCGAGACGCTGACGCTCGACCTTTCGGGCGTGCCCTACATGAGCTCGGCGGGGCTCCGCTGCCTGCTCGCGGCCCAGAAGAAGATGATGGCGGGCGGCGGCGCGATGACGGTCGTCGGCGTCCAGCCGGCCGTGAAGGAAGTCCTCGACATCACGGGGCTGAGCGGCATCCTCACCCTCGCATAGGCTCACCGTTCGTGCGCGGCTGGCGTCCAGACTTCCGCCTTGCGGCGCGGCGCATGTGCCTCTGCGGCGCGGTTGCGGTCGCGGCGCAAGGCCTCTTCGCCGCGACGGATCTGTCCGCCAAGGGTTCGGGCGCCACCCTGTCCGAGGGCGTCTACTACCTCAATGCGTCGAAAAGCTTCGCGGGCGGCGTCGGGCAGGCGGGCCTTTCCGTCGCGGACGGGGCGACGGTCGCGATCTACCTGCCGGAGAACGTCACGCTGACCGTGCGCGGCGCGCCGGCGTCGGGCGCGACGGCCGGGACGCCGGGGCTGCGTCTTCCGTCGTCGTCCACGCTGATTCTCGTGGGCAAGGGGCGGGTGGAGGCTTTCGGCGGCGCTGCGGCCGGCGGGCGGGACGCGGCGGAGAGCAGCTCGTGGGACGCCGACGCGCATGCGGACGGGGAGCGGTACGTGGACGGTGCCTATTCGGGAGCCTGGAACCATGATGGCGACGCGGCGGGCTATCGTCGGGGCAAGACCTATGGCGGCAAGGGCGGCGC
>CAKURH010000060.1 GCA_934675625.1 uncultured Kiritimatiellota bacterium | reverse complement strand
GATTGTCTTTCTTCTTCTTCGATCCCCATGGCCTTCCTCTCTTCTTTGCTGACCCGTTAGATATTACCATTTCCACGAGGCCTGACGGAACGCCGTCGGGTTGCCGCGTGTGCGGAAAAATGATACAATACACAAAATTATAGACCAAACAAGGCTCTTGCGCATGGCGAAAGAAGAAGATCAGGCGATTGAAGTCACGGGAACCGTCACGAAGGTTCTCCCGGCGACGATGTACAAGGTTCAGCTCGAGAACGGGCACGAGGTTCTCGCGCACATCTCCGGCAAGATGAGGAAGTTCTTCATCAAGATCGCGATCGGCGACAAGGTCACGGTCGAGATTTCGCCGTATGACCTCGGCAAGGGCCGCATCACCTACCGCCACAAGGTCTGACTCCCCACCATCCAAGCTTTCCAAACCTCCAAACCTAAATAAGGACACAAAACATGTCAGGTCACAGCCACTGGGCGACAATCAAGCGCGCGAAAGGCGCGGCGGACGCGAAGAAGGGCAAAATCTTCTCGAAACTCGGCAAGGAAATCACGATCGTCGTGAAGGCGAAGGGCGGCAACCCCGACAACAACCCGACGCTCCGCACGCTCATCGCGAAGGCGAAGGCGGCGCAGATGCCGAACGACAACATCGACCGCGCGATCAAGAAGGGCACGGGCGAGCTTGAGTCCGCCGAAATGGTCGACGCCCAGTACGAGGGCATCAAGAACGGCACGGCGATCGTCGTGCGCGTGCTGACGGACAACAAGAACCGCGCGGCGGCGGAAGTCTCGAACGTCTTCAAGAAGAACGGCATCGAGCTCGCGAAGCCGGGCAGCGCGTCGCGTCTCTTCGACAAGCTCGGCCAGATCATGATTCCGGCGGCGGACGGCGTGACCGAAGACAAGGTCATGGAAGTCGCGCTGGAGGCGGGCGCCGAGGACGTCATCGCCGAAGACGGCGGCTTCACGGTCAAGTGCCAGCCGAACGACTTCATCGCGGTCTGCGACGCGATCAAGGCGGCCGGCATCGCGATTGACGAGGAGAACTCGAACGTCGGGCTCGTCCCGAACATGACGAACCCGGTCTCCGACGTTGCGGTCGCGAAGGCGATCAACAAGTTCGTTGAGATGCTGGAAGACCTTGAGGACACGCAGGACGTCTACCACAACATGGAGACGACCGACGAGGTCGACGCGGCGCTCGAAGCCGAGGGCTGAGCCGTTGGCGACTCGTGAAAGGGCGCGGTTCGCGTCGATGTTCGGTTTCCTCAAGCGCAAAAGCAAGGGCCCTGTCGTCTACAAGCGACAGGAGCACTGCATTTCGCGCAAGAACATCGACCCGGACGCGCTGAAAGTCCTCTATCGCCTCTCCGACGCGGGCTACACGGCCTACCTCGTGGGCGGCGGCGTGCGCGACCTCCTGCTGGGGCGCGAGCCGAAGGACTTTGACGTCGGGACGTCCGCCAAGCCGAACCAGGTGCGGCGGGTGTTCAGCAACTGCTTCCTGATTGGCCGCCGCTTCCGCCTCGCGCACATCCGCTTCGGCACGAAGGTGATCGAGACGGCGACGTTCCGCCAGAATTCGCAGACGGTCGGCGAGATCATCGAGCACGCGGCGGAGGGCCCGCAGGAGGACAACACCTTCGGTACGCCGGAGACGGACGCCTACCGCCGCGACTTCACGGTGAACGGCCTCTTTTACGACATCCGCGACTACTCGGTCATCGACTGGGTCGGCGGCATGAAGGACCTGGAGAAGAAGGTCATCCGCGCCATCGGCGACCCCGCGATCCGCTTCCAGGAAGACCCCGTGCGCATGATGCGCGCGATCAAGTTCTCGTCGCGCCTCGGCTTCACGATCGAGCGGAAGACGGCGGCGGCGATGCGGAAGCATCACCGCTGCATCTTGACGGCGGCCGTGCCGCGCGTCTGCGAGGAGGTGTTCCGCCTCTTCCCCTACGGGCACAGCGAGGAGGCGTTCCGCCAGATGTACGAATACGGCCTCCTCGGCGACCTCGTGCCGGAGCTTGCGGCGTTCATCGACCGCGACGGCGGCGCGAAGTCGAAGACGTTCCAGTACCTGAAGGGGCTGGACGCCTACGAGCGGATGATGGCGAAGAAGGGCTTTGAGGTCTCGAACGCCCTGCGCGCCGCCGTGCTGATGACGGCGTTTTTCCGGGCGGAGAGGAAGGACGGCGCGAGCCGCCGCATCATGGAGTACCTGACGAAGCCGCTCGCGACGCCGAAGGCCACGTTCTTCACGGGCGTCGTGCTGATGGAGTCGCTGCGCCGCCTGTCCCAGCCGCCGTCGCGCGGCAAGCAGCGGTTCATCTACAACCGCGACTTCCTGGACGCGCTCGACTACGCGCGCATCGTCGCCCGCGTCGAGGGGCGGAGCGAAAAGGTCTTGAACGAATGGGCCGATCTCTACGAGGAGAAACGCCCGTACGAAGAGGAATCAGAAGAAGAGAAAGGAACGAACGCATGAATCTCAAGAAGAACCCCGAACTCATTCCGCTGGTCGAATGGTGGGAGAAGGACGGCAAGCAGACCGTCATCTGGCTGCTCGTCGCGGCGATTGCCGTGGGCGGCTGGTACGGCTGGAAGAACCACCGCGCGGCGATGAAGGCGGCGGCGTCCGACGCGGCCGTGAACGCCTACACGACCGAGGAGATCGAGGAGGCCGTCTCGAAGTTCTCCGGCACGGCGACGGCGGGCGCGCTGAAGCTGCGCCTCGCGAAGAACTACTTCGACAACGGCCGCTACGAGGAGGCGCTGGCGCAGTACGAGGCGCTGGACGGCAAGGCCCCCGACGGCTTTGCGGACGTGCCGGCCGTCGGCAAGGCGCAGTGCCTTGAGGCCCTGAAGAAGTTCCCGGAGGCGTTGGCCGCATTTGATTCGTTCGTGCAGGCGAGCCCAAACGGCTACCTGACGCTCACGGCCCAGCTCGGCGCCGTGCGGTGCCTTGCGCAGGAAGGCCAGAAGGACGAGGCCCTGAAGCGTCTCGCGGCGCTGAAGGACGCGAACAAGGATGACGAGGTCGCCACGGCGCGCATCGACGCGACCGAGACGCTCGTCCAGCGTTACGAGGCGCCGAAGACGGCGGCGAAGTAAGGTCAGCCCGCCATGAGAGACTTGTTCATCGTGGGCGCGGGCGGCTTCGGCCGCGAGGCGGTGTGGACGGTCGAGCGCATCAACGCGGCGGCGGGCGAGCCGCTGTGGCGCGTCGTCGGCTTTGCGGATGACGATCCGACGAAGGCCAGCGGCAATTTCGAGGGCTATCCGCTCTTGGGTTCGGTCGAGAAGGCCGCAAAGGACAACCCCGGCGCGTCCGTCTTCATCGCCATCGGCGACAACGCGATCCGCCGCCGCATCTACGCGCAGCTGCGCGGCTTCGACTTCCCGGCGCTCATTGACCCCTCGGCGCAGGTCTCGCCGACGACGGAGTTCAAGCACGGCACGTTCATCGCCGTCGAGGCGGTCGTGTCCGTCGGCACGGAGATCGGCAAGTTCGTCATCATCAACGCGCGCGCGGGCGTCGGGCACGACTCGGTCGTCGGCGATTTCGCGAACATCGCGCCGGGCGTCTCGCTCTCCGGCCACACGACGATTGGGGCGGACGTCTTCATGGGCACGAACAGCTGCACGGCGCCCGGCATGAAAGTCGGCGACGGCGCGACGGTCGCCTGCGGCACGCCCGTCCTGACGAACGTCCCCGCCGGCACGACGCTGAGTCCGTTCGGCTCGCTGAAGTGCTGAGGATGAAGTGGGCCGTCTATAATCTTCTCTTCGCGGTCGTCTATCCTTTTCTTCTGCCGGGGTTCCTGCTGCGGATGCTGCGGCGCGGCGGCTACGCGGCGCGGTTCGGCGACCGCTTCGCGCTCTATCCGGCGGGGCTGTTCCCGTCGGTCGTCCCGTTCGGACACGACCCGTTCGACGTGCGTCTGTCGACGGATGCGCCCGTCTGGATCCATGCCGTGTCCGTCGGCGAGGTGCAGGTCGCGGGGCAGCTCATGCGCGAGTGGCGCGCGGTCGAGCCGTCCGTCCGCTTCTGCTTTTCGACGACGAGCTCGACCGGCTGGAAGATGGCGGAGAAGGAAGTCGGGCCGAACGACACGCTCATCTACAATCCGCTCGACTTCCCGAACTTCGTCAAGAGCGCGCTGAAGACGGTGCGTCCGCGCGCAATCGTGCTGACGGAAAGCGAGATCTGGCCGAACTTCATCCGCCAGACGAAGAAGTACGGCATTCCGCTCTTCCTCATCAACGCGCGCGTCTCGGATCGCAGCGCGCCGCGCTATCGGCTCGCGAAATGCTTCTTTGGCGACGTCTTCCGCTGCTTCACGAAGATTTTCGCGCAGAGCGACCTCGACAAGGCGCGGCTCGTCGCGGCGGGCGCGCCGGAAGAGACGGTCGAGGTGACGGGCTCGTTCAAGTTCGACGTCGCGCACCGCAATCCGGCGAAGGAGGCGGAGCTGCGCGCATGGCTCGCGGCGAACGGTGCGCCGGCGGGTGCGCGCATCCTGCTCGGCGGCAGCACGTGGCCGGGCGAGGACGAGGTGCTGCTGGAGATTTACCGGAAGTTGACGAGTCGGGAAACGGGACAAGAGGGACGCGAGAAACGGGAGGGGCTTGAGGCACGGCGACCGTTGGTTCTCGTCTTGGCGCCGCGCCATTTCGAGAAGGCCGACGCGGTCGAGGCGAACATTCGCAAATTCGGCTTCGCGTGCGTGAGAAGGTCGAGAGGAAAGGAAAAGAACGATTCAGAACTTCATCCTTCTTCCTTGTCCCTTCATCCTTCAGAGAAGCCCCCTGTCTTCCTGGCCGACACGACGGGCGAGCTGATGGGCCTCTATGGCCTCGCCGATGTCGTGTTCGTCGGCAAGTCGCTCTGCGCGCACGGGTCGCAGAACATGATTGAGCCGTGCCTCTGCGGCAAGCCCACGTTCGTCGGCCCCTACACCGAGAACTTCCGTCCGGTGATGAGCGACCTCCTCGCGGCGGATGCGATCCGTCAGGTCAAGGACGCGGCGGAACTGGAGAGGGGCATTCGGGAGACAGTCGAATCGTCGGATGCCGCAAAAGGACAGGTACACGTGAACCTGTCCGAACTGGGGGCGCGGGCGCAGGCGGCGGTCGAACGCCGTCGCGGTGTCGTGGCGCGCTGCGTCGCGGCGATTCGGGCGAGCTGATGCGGCGGCAGGCATGAAGACGGTCGTCTATTTCTACGAGAGCGCGTTCATGATGTGGCGGCTGCGCCTCGCGGGCATCTACGCCGTCGCCCGTCAGGAACGCTGGCACGTCGAGTTCGTCGATGTCGGGGATCTGCCGCGCGGCGTGAAGCCCGTGCTCGCCTACTGGAAGCCGGACGGCGTGATCGTCGAGGGCGGCGTCTTCCGCCATCGGGGCTGTTCGGTGGCGGCGTTCGACGGCCTGACGGCCGTCTTCTGCGATGCGGACGCCGCACAGGTCGGCGCGCAGGCGTTCGCCGTGCGCCACAACTCCGAGGAAGTCGTGAAGAAGGCCCTCTCGGAACTCTTCGCGCGCGACTTCGCCGATTACGGCTATGTCCACTACAACAGGGCGCGCCGCGACTGGTCGATGGAGCGCGAGGCCATTTTTCGGCGCGAGATGAAGCGGCGCGCGAAGCGGGGGCATGTCTTCCGCGTGTGGGAGGGCCGGCGGGCGGAGACCTTCGCGGGCTTTGCCGCGCGGCTGGAGGCGTTCGTCGCGAACCTTCCAAAGCCCTGCGGCGTCCTCGCGGCGAACGACGAGATGGCCGTGCACGTCCTGCGGGCGGCGGAGCGCGCGGGCGTGGCCGTGCCGGAGGAGATGGCCGTCATGGGCATCGACAACGACGTGCTGGTCTGCGAGAACACGCTGCCAACGCTCTCCAGCGTGGCGCCGGCGTTCGAGCGGTCGGGCAGGTTGGCCGCCGGACTGCTGGCCCGCCGGTTCAAGAACCCGAAGCTGAAGCCGGTCGAGCTGACGTTCGGCTCGTCGCCGATCGAGCGGCGGCATTCGACGCGTCCGACCGAGCGCGTCGACCTGCGGGCCGTCCGCGCCGTCGAGTACGTGCGCGTCCATGCGTGCAAGGGCCTCACGGCGGCGGACGTCGTGCGTGAAATGGGGATGCGGACGCGCACGGCGGAAAACCGCTTCCGCGCCGTGGCCGGACATTCCATCCGCGACGAGATCGTGGCCGTCCGCGTCGCCCAGGCGCAGAAGCTGCTGGCGGATCCGAAGGTGGCTGTCGATTCGGTGTTTTCGCGCTGCGGCTATCGCGACCCGCGTTCCCTGCGCTATGCCTTTACCGCCGCGACGGGCCTCTCGCCGCGCGCATGGCGCGAGAAGACCCTGCAGGAAGGGTCATGCCGTTGCTGTCAAGGGGAAGGGTGGGCGATACTGGACTCGGACCAGTGACCCCTACCGTGTGAAGGTAATGCTCTAACCAACTGAGCTAATCGCCCGAACGGATGAGAAGTATATCAAAACCGCCCGTTGGCTGTCAACTGTGGCCGCTGAAGCCGTGATTTATGGTATAATGAACGCCAATGAAACTGGATGAAAACGAAATTCGCTTCCCGAAGCCGGGGAAGACGCCGCGCGAAGACACGGCGGCGGTGATGAAGTTCTACAGGTTGCCGACGGCCTTCCCGCCCGCCGTGCTGGACGAGGCGAAGAAGGTCGCGCGCACGCTCTCGGCGCTCGACGTCAAGAAGTCGGGGCGGCTCGACCTGCGCAAGAAGTTCATCTTCACCTGCGACCCGGTGACGGCGCGCGACTACGATGACGCCCTGTCGCTCGAGACCGACGCGAAGGGCAACCGCGTCCTCGGCGTCCACATCGCCGATGTCTCGCACTACGTGCGGCCCGGCTCCGCGCTCGACCGCGAGGCGTATCGGCGCTCGACAAGCGTCTACCTCTGCGACAAGGTCGTGCCGATGCTGCCGGAGGCGCTCTGCAACGGCGTCTGCTCGCTCGTGCCGGACGAGGACCGTCTCGCGTTCTCGGTCTTCATGACGTTCGACAAGTCGGGCGAGATGGTCGTCCGCCGCTTCGCGAAGTCGATCATCCGCTCGCAGGCGCGCTTCGCCTACGAGGAGGTGATGGACATCCTCGCCGCGAAGGGCGGCGGCAAGGTGCTGCTGCCGGAGACGCTGTCCGTCTCGCCGCGCACCTGCGTGCAGACGATCCGTGCGATCAGCGACCTCGCGCAGCAGCTGCGCGCGAAGCGGTTCGCCGCCGGCGCGCTCGACTTGGAGATGCCGGAGGCCGAGGTGCTGCTGGACGCGGACGGCGCGATGACGGGCCTCGTCACGCGGCCCTACGACGAATCGCACCAGATGATCGAGGAGTGCATGGTCGCGGCGAACGAGGCGGTTGCGAAGGAACTCTGGACGAATGGCGTCAAGATCCTCGCGCGCCTGCACGAGTCGCCCGACCCGGAGAAGCTGCTGACGCTGCGCGCGGAACTGCGCGGGCTCGGCGTGAAGATGGGCAACATCGAGAACCCGAAGGTCTTCGCGCAGTTCCTGAAGTCGATCAAGAAGAACCCGCTCTATCCGACGCTCTCGATGATGGTGCTGCGTTCGATGAAGAAGGCCGTCTACGATTCCCGCGCCATCGGGCACTTCGGCCTCGCGAAGAAGTACTACGCCCATTTCACCTCGCCGATCCGCCGCTATCCCGACCTGACGCTCCACCGCCAGCTCGCGGCGTACCTGGAGAAGAAGAACGCGAAGGTGCCGCCGAAGCAGCTCGCGACCTGGGCGACGCACACGACCGAGCGCGAGGAGATCGCGACGGAGGCCGAGCGCGCGCTCTTGGAGATCAAGAAGTTCCGCCTGCTGGAGGCCGAGCTTGACACGCGGCAGGTGCGCGACTACGATGCGGTCATCTCGAAGTGCATGCCGTTCGGCTGCTTCGTCGACATCCCGGAGATCGCCGCGTCGGGGCTCGTCCACATTTCGCTGCTTTCGCGCAAGTACGTGAAGTTCAACGAGTCCGACCAGACGCTCTCGGTGCCCGGCGGGCGCACGTGGCGCGCGGGCGACCGCCTGAAGGTGCACGTCGCGCGCGTCGATTTCCGCGAACGCCGCATCGACTTCGTGCCGAGCGAGACGCCGCGTCCCGCCCCGGCCCGTCGCGCCGCGCGCCGTCGGTAGCGCGTCCGTTTTGATATAATACCCCGCATGGGTTACGCCAAGAGAAAGTCTGCCGGTGCGACGGCTGCGGTTTCGGCCGCGGCTGCGACGACGCCGTCCGCGAAGCCCGCCGCTGGGAAGCCGGCGGCGTCCGCGTCGATCTGGAACATGCAGCTCGGCGGGGCGAAGGCGAAGACCGACATGAAGCGCGTCGAGGTGCTGCTCTTCGTCTCGGAGCTCGCCGACCTGCTGGAGGCCGGCATGACGCTCGGCCAGGCGCTTCAGGCGCTCGCGAACCAGGGCGAGGACGGCTCGGGGCAGAAGTTCATCTGCCAGGACCTCTGCGACCGCATCGTGCGCGGCGAGAACTTCTCCGACGCCTGCGCGCACCATCCGAAGACGTTCCCGCCGCTGTTCTCGAACATGCTGCGTGCGGGCGAGGCGTCGGGCGCGATGGTCGAGGTGCTGCGCCGCCTCGGCGAGCACTACGAGCGCGACGACAATATGCGCGGCAAGATCAAGAGCGCGCTCACCTACCCGGTCATCGTGCTCTGTTTCGGCGTCGTCGCCGTCATCGGCGCGCTCGTCTGGATCATCCCGCAGTTCCAGAAGGTGTTCGACTCGCTCGGCGCGGCGCTGCCGCTGCCGACGCGCATCCTGATCGGGATGTCCGACGCGCTCATCCACTACGGCTGGCTCATGGCGATTGGCGTCGCCGCGTTCGTCTGGTGGTTTCGACGGTGGATCAAGACGGAGGCGGGCGTCCGCGCGCTGGATGGCTGGAAGCTCCGCGCGCCGCTCATCAAGGGCATCGTCGCGGCGGGCGCGTACTCGTCGCTCGCCTACACGCTCAAGACGCTGCTCACGAACGGCGTCAACGTTCTTCAGGCGCTCAAGATCTGCGAGGAGACGTGCGGCAACGCCGTGATCGGCGACGCGCTGCGGACGGCGCGCCAGCGCGTGACGGACGGCACGTCGATCTCCGGGCCGCTCGCCTCGTCCGGCGCGTTCCCGCGCATGATGACCGACATGCTCGCGGTCGGCGAGCAGGCCGGCGACATGGCGTCGTCGCTGGAGCACATCGGCAAGCGCTACCAGAAGGACATGGATCGCAACATCGTCTCGTTCACGAACGCGCTGGAGCCGATCCTGATCGTCGCGATCGCCGGCGTCGTCGGCTTCGTCGCGATCGCGATCCTCATGGCCGTCTTCAAGGTGTCGTCGTCTCTTGGCTGACCGGCTCGTCGAGGCGGACGTTCTGCTTTCGCCAGGCGCGCATCGAGAGGCCCATGCGTTTCTTGAAGAGGCGCTTGAGGAACGAGGGGGCGGAATAGCCGCAGAGGTCGGCGATGGCCTCGATCTGCACGCGCGAGTTCTTGAGAAGCCGCAGGGCCTCCTCGAACCGCCGATCCTGGATCTCGGCGAGGATCGAGTGGCCGACGGTCTGCCGGAAGCGCTGGGTCGCGAACCGTCGGGAGTAGCCCATGGCGACGGCCACGTCGTCGATCGAGATGCCGCGTCGGCAGGCGTTGCGGCGGATGTATTCGAGCGCGCGCGCGATGCGAGAGCTGCGCTTCGGCAGCACGAGGGTCGAGCCGCGCCGGACGAGGCGCAACGCGCCGTAGACGTGAACCGGGGCCGGGACGCGCGGGGCCTGTCCCCGCCGGTGGCGGGCGATTTCGTCCGCGAGCAGGCGGGCCAGCTCGTAGCCGGCGCCCTCGAAGTCCGGCTCGGCGCTCGTGAGGCCCGGCGTGACGGACTCGGCGTACATCTCGTCGTTGTCGATGCCGGCGACGGCGACGTCGTCCGGGACGGAGAGGCCGAGCGCGGCGGCCACCGGGTAGATCTCGACGGCGCAGCGGTCGTTTGCCGCGAGAATGCCGCACGGCTTCGGCAGCGCGGCGAGGGAGGCCGCGAGGCTCTTCCGCCGGAGGACGGTCATCGGCTTGCCGGCGGCGGTGCAGAGGCGGCGGAACTCGTCCTCGCGCTCGCGGTCCCAGAAGTAGCCGCGCTCCATGCCGAGAAAGGCGTAGGACGCCAAGTTGAGGCTGAGGAGCTCGTTGCCCGCGAGGCGCGCCTCGGCGGCGGAGTCGTGCACGAGGCGCGGATGGCGGCAGGGGGTGCGTGTCGTGCGCTGGTCGAGGTAGACGACCGGAAGGTCGCCGAAGATCCGGTCGGGCGCGCCGCCCCGCGCGAGCGCGCGGTCGACGAGGCAGCCGACCGGGTTCCAGTGCGCGAGGGCGCGGCGGATGTCGCCGGGCGTCGCGTAGTTGTCCACGATCTGGACGAACCAGTTGTGTTCCTGGGCGAAGCGGTAGGCTCCGCACAGTTTGAGCCGCCAGCTCTTGGCGAAAGTCGACTGAAAGAAGAGAACGATATCCATGTTGGATATTGTATCAAAAATGTGTGGTCGCCAACAATCGTATCCTGGCTCGTCGTCCCGACAGCTCGCCCGACCCGTCGCTCCGGGAGTCGCACCTGTCGCCACACGTCAGTCTATAAAGCGTGACAAGGCATTCCCCTCGGCAGAATGCGTTTCCGCAAGCGAGAACACCGAGGCGACAGGCGATCCCTGCGCTCCTCTCGTGCGACTGTCGGCTCCTCCGAGCCAAAGGCGACTTGCGTCGCCGCTTCGCGAGAAGCTGCGATTCCCGGCGTGAAAAAATCTCCGCGAACACTGCGACTCTGCGCGATAAACTCCGCTGGATCGGTCGCGCGCGGAGGGGCGGGAAGGGACGCGAGTGAGGAGCGAGGGTTTGCTGGCGTCGGAGAAGTCTTGCCCGCAGCCCGTGGTTTCGCCGAGGCACGGCAGGCTGAAGTCAACCGGTTGTCTTCAAAGAGAAGCGCAAACCCGAACGACGAGACCGAGCGAGCAGCTTCCCGCTCCGAAGCGCGAACTGTCGGGCCGACGGGCCAAAATGCGTCGATTGTCGCCTAGACGGCACAAGCGCGTCCCCTTCATAAGCTTAGACTGCCCGATAAAACATATTTTTTTATGTAAAAAGATGTCGATACGCAGGCGAAAAATATGATATACTTCTCGCCATGAAACACACGATGATATCAGTTGTCGCCCTGTCGGCCGTCGCAAGCACGGCATGGGGAGGTAAAACGATGGTTCAGAACACCGTCACAGTCAAGGAAGATTCGATCGTGCTGCCGACGTATGCGCCGGGCGGCTACGACAAGACGCCCCTGTTCTACACAGGGCGCGTCTACCAGGGTGCGCAGGGACGCGTCTACCCGTATCCGATGCAGGACGTCCTCTTCGACGGCAAGGCCGACGAGACGTACAAGTACCTGACGCTGGAGAACCGCTGGCTCCACATGGGCCTCCTGCCCGAGCACGGCGGCCACCTCCTGAACCTCACCGACCGCGCCACGGGCTTTGAGACGTTCTACCGCCAGCACGTCGTCAAGCCCGCCCTGATCGGCATGCTCGGCGCCTGGATCTCCGGCGGCGTCGAGTGGAACTTCCCGCACCACCACCGCGCGACGACCGCGATGCCGATTGACTGGAAGCTCGCCGCGAACGCGGACGGCTCGAAGACGGTCTGGATCGGCGAGACGGAGCTGCGCCGCCGCCTGAAGTGGACGATCGGCCTTTCGCTGATGCCCGACCGCGCCGTCCTGCGGGCCGAGAACGTGTTCATGAACCGCCAGCCGTGGATCGAGTCGATGATCTACTGGGCGAACGTGTCCGTCCACTGCGGCGACGACTACCAGATCCTCTTCCCGCCGAGCTGCCATCTCGGCTTTGACCACCACAAGAACTACTGGACGGCCTTCCCGATCGGCCCGCGCAAGGAGGCGCATGACCTCATCCCCTCCCAGCGCTCGAAGTATGCGGACGACATCTCCGGCACGATGGATCTCTCGTGGTGGCGCAACTTCACGATCGAGTCGCGCTCGATCTTCGCGCTCGACCCCGACAACGCCTGGCTCGCGGGCCTCGACCACAAGAAGAACATGGGCACGGCCCACGTCTCGAACCGCCACATCACGGTCGGCAAGAAGTTCTTCCTCTGGGGCAACTTCCCGGAGGCGCACGTCTGGGACACGGTGCTGACCGACCACGACGGCCCGTATCTGGAGCTGATGGTCGGCTGCTGGTCCGACAACCAGCCCGACTACTCGTGGATCGCGCCCTACGAGACGCGCCGGGTCTCGCAGTTCTGGTTTCCCGTGAAGGGCATCGGCGGCGTGAAGAACGTCACGGTCGACGGCGCGGTGAACTTCGAGCGGCGCGGGGCGGAGGAGTTCCTGGTCGGCTTCCATTCGACGCGCGCGCTGAAAGGCTGCACGGTGCGCGTCCTGCGCAAGGGCGCGGCCGCGCCCGTCTTCGAGGAGCGGAACGTCGCCCTCGACCCGGACACGCCGTGGTGCAAGCCCGTCAAGGTCGCGGCCGAGGCCGCCGATCCGGAGTTCACCGCGACGATTGCCGATGCGGACGGCAAGATCTTCCTCGCCTACACGCCCGTCGGGCCCGACCCGCACGCCCCCCTGCCGTCCGTCGTCGAGAACCCGAAGGAGCCCTCGGCCTACACGAGCGCCGAGCTCGCCTACGCCGTCGGCCTCCGCCTCGATCAGTTCCACAACGGCCTCATCGACCCCGTGCCCTACTACGCGCGCGCGCTGGAGATCGACCCCGGCTATTCGCGGGCGAACCTCGCGATGGGCGTGCGGCTCGCGAAGAACGGCGCGTTCGCGGAGGCGAAGCCCTACCTCGAGAAGGCCGTCGCCCGCGCGACCCAGAACTACACGCGCGCCCTCGACGCCGCGCCGGAATACTACCTCGCGCTCTGCGAGCGGGGCCTCGGCAACCTCAAGGCCGCCGAAGACCTCTTCTGGCGCTGCACGTGGCGGCAGAGCTACAAGAAGGAGTCCTACGTCGAAATCGCGCGCCTCGCGATGCGGCGCGGCGACTGGGACGAGGCGTTGGCGCGTCTCGACGACGCGCTGGCGCTCGGGCAGGGCGAGGCGAAGCTTTGGACGCTGAAGGCCCTCGCGCTGCGGAATCTCGGCCGCGCCGCCGAGGCCGCGCCGTGCCTCGACCGGGCGTTCGCGTGCGATCCGCTCGAATACTGGGGCGCCGTCGAACGGACGGGCGGCACGTCTTTCGCCGAGGCGGAGAAGAATCGCGGCCTCAAGGCGCAGCAGCTCCTCGAATGCGTGAGCGACTACTGGGCGGTCGGCTGCTACGACGAGGTCATCGCGCTCTGCGACGCCGCGCTCGCGAAGGCGCGGACGGAGAAGCCGTTCAAGACCGAGGGCGCGCTGCCGCTGAAGGAGACGGTCGCCGCGTGCGACAGCTACCGCAGCCCGATGTTCGCCTACTTCAAGGCGGCGGCGGAAGCGAAGCGCAACTCGTCGGCACGGCCCACGCTCGCGTCGGTTGACTGGATCTACTGCTTTCCGAGCCGGCTGGAGGAGCTTGAAGTCCTCCAATGGGCGGCGGCGAATCTCGCGCCGTCGGCGGATACGCACTACTTCCTCGGCGAGATCCTCTGGAACATGGATCAGAAGGACGCCGCGCTCGCGGCGTGGCGGAAGGCGGTCGAGATCAATCCGCAGCACGCGCTCGCGCTCCGCTGCCTCGGCTTCGGCCTCTCGCATCCCGGCACGTACTTCACCAACACGGGCGTGCCGTCGGGCGTCCCGAATCGCGAAGCCTACGGCTTCTATCTCCGTGCGCTCGCGGCGGATCCGGGCAACTTCCGCACGCTGGAAGAGGCCGACAAGCTCGCGGAGAAGCTGGGCGTGTCGGCGTCCGAACGGCTCGCGACGCTCCTGAAGTATCGCGCGACGGCCGAGAAGTATGACGCCTGTGTCCTGCGGCTCGCCTACCTCTTCAACGCGACGGGCGACTACAAGTCGGCGCACGCGATCCTGACGACGCGGCGCTTCCACGTGTGGGAGGGCGCGGAAGGCCTGCTGGAGCCGTTCGTCGAGTCCTGCATCGGACTCGGCCGCGCGGCGATGGCGACGGGCGACTACAAGGCCGCGCTCGCGTTCTTCGCGGAGTCGACGACGTATCCCGAGAACCTTCAGGCGGGCCGTCCGGGCGACGCCGGCAGCGAGCCGAAGAGCCGCTACTTCATGGCGCAGTGCAAGAAGGCGCTGGGCGACGCGGCGGGCTGCACGGCCGAGCTGGAGAACGCGCTCAAGGGCTGGATCAAGGCCGGCGAGATGGACTACTGGCGCGTCAAGGCGCTGCGCGAGCTCGGACGCAGCGACGAATGTGCGCCGCTGATTGCGGAGCTGAAGCAGGCCATCGCGGAACTGGAGGCCCCGGCCCCCGTCGTGATCAACGCCTACGCGAAGTTCGGCGGCGAGAACTCGCCGAACGAACGCGCGGCCAAGGCGAAGGAGAAGGCGGATGCGCTGCGCGCGCTCCTGAAGGAGATCGCGGAATGACGACGCGTCGCGCGTTCGTCACGGGGCTCGGCGCGGCGGGACTGGCCGCGTCGGCCCCGCCGCTCGTCGCCGCGCCCGGACGGCGCGCGCGGCTCGCCTTTCAGGTCTACGGCGTGCGCGACCTCTGCGCGCGCGACTATCGCGGCACGCTGAAGGCCGCGCGGGCGCTCGGCTACGAGGGCGTCGAGACGGGGCGCTTCTACGGACTGGACGGCAAGGGGCTGCGGGCCCTGTGCGCCGAGGCGGGGCTGACGCTCGTCGCGCTGCAGCTCTATCCCTCGGCGCTCGTGGAGCCGGAACTGGCGAAGACGATTCGCCTCTGCCATGAGGCGGGGACAGATCGCATCAATGTCGCGTGGTTCAAGGGCAGCGCGGAAAATCTGAACGACTGGCATCTCTTGGTGAACGTCGTCAATCACGCGGCGGAAGTCTGCGCGGCGGACGGCATCGAAGTCGGCTACCACAACCACGATCAGGAATTCCGCATTCGGTTCTCAGGCCGCACGGTCTGCGAAGAGCTGTTCGCGCGGTTCTCGCCGCGCGTGCGGCAGGAGTTCGATCCCGGTTGGTGCGTGCTCGCGGGGGAAGATCCGCTCGCGTGGCTCGCGGCGCATCCGCACCGCAACCCGACAATGCACGTCATGCCGGCGATTCCCGGCGTGACGGCGGGCGCGCCGAAGGGTTTCCCGCTGGGGCCCGGCGCCTGTGGCGTCGGCTCGGCGCGGGACTTGGCGGACTGGCGGCGCATCCTGCCGGCGGCGGTGGCGGACGGCACGGACTGGCTCGTCGTGAAGCCGACGGCCTACCCGGATTCGCTCGCCGACCTCGCCGCCAGCGCGCGCGCCGTGACGGGACTCCTCGTCGGCGGCTAAGCCGATTTGACAATGGCGCAACGGCGCTAACGGCCGTTTTCAGGGGCCCCAGAAATCAGGCGCGCGTGACGTCCGAGGGGGGACGCGAAAATTTGGTATAATAGCGTCATGAACACGAACCTGAAAAAAGAACTGTTGTTGTCGGCCGCCGCCATGTGTGCGCTGCCGCTTTTCGCCAAGATTGAACTCGCCACGCCGTTTGCGGACCGCATGGTGCTGCAGCGCGATCGTGAGGCGCCCGTCTGGGGCAAGGCCGACCCCGGCAAGAAGGTCGCCGTGTCCTTCGCCGGCGCGACGGTCGAGACGGTCGCCGCGTCCGACGGCGCGTGGCTGGTGAAGCTGCCGCCGATGGCCGCGTCGAAGGAAAGCCGCGTCCTGCGCGTCGTCGAACGCGCGGCGGGCGCCGAGACGGATGTCGTCAAGCTGCAGGACGTCTTGGTCGGCGAGGTCTGGATGTGCGCAGGCCAGTCCAACACCGACTGCCCGATTTGGGGCAGCAGCCCGCGCTACCGTGACGGCTGGGGCGCGCTGACGCTCATGAGCACCGACAAGCCGTTCGTGCGCCTCGTGAAGACGCCGCTTGTCGCGTCCGTCGAGCCGCGCTACGGCTACAAGGCCGAATGGATGAAGATGACGCCGGCACTGCTCGACGCCTGGAAGAAGAGCAGCAAGCGTCTGCCGTCCGCGATGGGCTACTACTACGCGCTGGAGCTCGCGAACGCGCTCGACATCCCGATCGGCCTCGTGGACAGCTCGTGGGGCGGCACGAACATCGACGCCTGGACGCCGCGCTCCGGCTATGCGGGCCTTGCGGGTCTCGATGCGGAACGCGACTGGAAGAACGTCTCGGAGAAGGAGTGGAAGCCGGAGATGCGCACGGCCGTGATCGGCAGCTGGATCCAGCAGCCGTCCGCCCTCTGGAACGGCATGGTCGCCGCCTACGTGCCGATGGCCTGCCGTGGCTTCATCTGGTATCAGGGCTGCCACAATGCGGGCGAGTACGCGCGCTACGCGAACAAGATGCACGCGCTCTACAACGGCTGGGCGAAGGAGTTCGCGAACCCCGGCCTGAAACTCTACTTCGTGCAGCTCGCGCCGTGGGGCAACGCCGGCATCGCCAACATCCAGATGGCGCAGGCGCAGTTTGACGCGGAGGAGCCGAACGCGGGCATGGCCGTCATCAACGACGTCGGCAACCTGAAGGACATCCACCCGAACGACAAGCGCACGGTCGCCAAGCGGCTTGCGCTCCATGCGCTCCGCCGCGACTACGGCTGGGCGTCCGTGCGCGACAACTCGCCGACGCTCAAGAGCTGGAAGGTCGATGGCGATGCTTTCGTCCTCTCGTTCAACGACGCGGAGGGCTGGTACGTCTACAATCCCAGCGGCTCGGTCGACGTCGGCTTCGAGGTCTGTGGTGCGGACGGCGCGTGGAAGCCCGCGAAGATCCGGAATCTCGTCGAGAGCAAGGACCGCAACGGCAAGCCCCGGTGGATGGGCCCCGTGAAGGGGAAGGATCTCGTCGTCGCGGCCGAGGGCGTGGCGGCGCCGGTCAAGCTGCGCTACCTGCATTCCGCCCCGTGGTTCGGCGCGCTCTACAACGACATCTGCCTGCCGCTCGGCGCGTTCGCGATCGAGAAGAAGTAAATGGACATCACGTCGCCCAGCAACCCGAAGCTCAAGTACGTGGTGAAGCTGAGAAGCTGCGCCACGCGCGAGAGTTCGGGCGAGATGATTGTCGAGGGCTACCGCGAGTGCCGCCGCGCGCTGGACAACGGATACCGTCCGCGCGCGATCTTCCACTGTCCCGACTTCTACCTCAAGAACGAGAACGAGCCGACGCTCGTCGCGGACTGCGAACGGCTGGGCGCGGAGGTCTACACCTGCTCGAAGACGTGCTTCGAGAAGATCGCCTACAAGGAGCGTCCCGACGGGCTCCTCATGGTCGGGCCGCACGTGTCGATCCGGCTGAAGGACCTGAAGCTGCCCGAGCACGCGCTCGTCATCGTGACGGAGGCGATCGAGAAGCCGGGCAACCTCGGCACGATCCTGCGGTCGGCGGACGCGGCGAAGGTCGCGGCGGTCATCGTCTGCGACCGCACGACGGACATCCACAACCCGAACGTGGTCAGGGCCTCGACGGGCACGATGTTCTCCGTGCCGATCGTGGAGGCGACGAGCGACGAGGCGCTCGCCTACCTGAAGGCGCGCGGGTTCAAGATCCTCGCGGCGACGCCGCATGCGGAAAAGCTGCACTTCGAGGTCGACCTGACGGGAAACGTCGCGATTGCCCTCGGCGCGGAGCAGTACGGCCTCACGGCGAAATGGATGGACGGCGCGGCGCTGCGCGTGCGGATTCCGATGCTGGGTCTCGCCGACTCGCTGAACGTCTCGGCGGCGGCGACGATTCTCGTCTACGAGGCCGTGCGCCAGCGGATCGCCGCCGGGTTGGACCAGGTGCCCGCATTCGTCCCGTGGCACGGCGAAGGAAAAATCGACCATTGAAGCCATGCGTTTCGTCAACCCATTCTTTCTCGTTCTCGTCGCCCTTGTTCCGTTCGTGGGGCTGTGGTGGGCGTTCCTGCGCGCGCGGCGCGAGAAGGCCCTGACGAAGATCACGCTGTCCGTGCCGAAGTCGGTGTCCGTCGGGCTTCAGATGACGCTCGTGCTCGCGGGCCTCGCGCTTGTGCTGTTCGCCGCGTCGCGTCCGCAGTGGGGCAAGGTGACGGAGAAGGTCGTCGAGCGTTCGCGCAACGTCGTCGTCGCAATCGACGTCTCGCGCTCGATGCTTGCGGCGGACGTGCGGCCGAACCGCCTGGAGCGCGCGAAGGCCGACGTCGCCGACCTCATCGATTCGCTGAAAGGCGACCGGTGTGCGCTCGTCGCGTTCCGGCGGACGGGCGTGCAGATCTGTCCGCTCACGACCGATCGCGCGTACCTGCGGAGCGCGCTGGAGCAGATGACGATCGAGTCCGCGCCGCGCGGCGAGACGGATCTCGGCAGCGCGATTCGCGCGTCTCTCGACGCGCTGGATCCGGCGGCGGACGACCATAACGCGATCATCATGATTTCCGACGGCGGCGACCTGCGCGGCGAGGCGTTGGCGAACGCCGAACTGGCGAAGAAGCGCGGCATCCCGATTTTCACCGTCGGCCTCGGCGATCCGCGCGTCGGCGCGCCGATTCCGTCCGAAGACGGGCGCGGCAACCTCACCTACAAGGGCGAAGTCGTGAAGGTGAAACTTGAGGACGCGGCGCTGAAGGCGATTGCCGAAGCCTCGAAGGGGCGGTACGTGGCGCTCGCGACGGCGGGCACGACCGAGACGACGTTGGGGTCGATCTACCGGAAGTTCCTGCGGCAGGTCGCCGCGAAGGAGCAGAACGAGGAGGCGGAGCGCGCCGCCGAACGCTATCAGGTCTTTCTCGTGCCGGGGCTCGCGCTGTTGCTGGCGGGCGCTGCGCTGTCCAAGGGCCGTTTCGGCGGAGGCAAGAAGAAATGACAAAAGGCACCTCTCGGTTCAAGGCCGTCATCCTCGCGGGCGGGTCGGGCGAGCGGTTCTGGCCGCTCTCGACGCCGGAGAAGCCCAAGCAGTTCCTGCGCGTGTTCGGCGGCGAAAGCCTGATGCGCCAGAGCGTCGCGCGCCTCGGCGGCCTCGTGCGGCCCGAAGACGTCTTCGTCATCACGTCCAAGGCGCTCGTCGCGGCGACGCGGCGCGAGCTGCCGGAGATTCCGAAGGGGAACATCCTCGGTGAGCCGATGCGCCGCGACACGGGCGCGGCGGTGGCGCTCGGCGTCGGTGTTGCGGGCGGCGGCGCGAATCCCGTCATCGGCTTTTTCCCGGCCGACCAGATGGTGACGAAGCCGAAGGCGTTCGCGCGCGCTGTCAAGACGGCGGTGACGCGGGCGCAGCGGCGCGCGGCGATCGTCACGCTCGGCATCCGCCCCGAATATCCGGCGACGGGCTTCGGCTACGTCGATCCGGCGTCCGGCCGGTTCGTCGAGAAGCCGGACGAGACGCGGGCGCGCGCCTACCTCAAGAAGGGCTATCTCTGGAACGCGGGCATGTTCATCGCCCGTGCGGAGACGTTTCGCGCGGCGTTCGCGGCGCATGCGCCCGCCCTCGCGCCGCTCGCGTCTGCGGTCGGCGCGACTAGGCTCACGTGCGCGACCCTCGCGAAGCTTTACGCGGACTTGCCGCGCATCTCCTTCGACTTCGCCGTGATGGAGAAGCTGCCGCGCGTCGAAGTCGTTGCGGCGGACTGCGGCTGGGACGACGTCGGCAGCTACGGCGCGTTCGACCGCTACTTCCCGCACGACACGCGCGGCAACGTGCGCGAGGGCCCTTGCACGGTCGTCGAGGCGGACGGCAACATCTGCATCGCGCGTGCGGCGCGCATTTCGCTGCTTGGCGTGAAGAACCTCGTCGTCGTCACGACGTCGGACGCCGTCCTCGTTGCGGACAAGTCACGTCTCGCCGAGATGAAAAAGCTGTTTTGTCCGACGCGCGAGCGGAATTAGAAAAGAGAGGAAGCGGGTATGAAGACCGTCAAGAGTCCGTTTCGGTTCAAGGGGGGCGTTCACCCCGACTACAACAAGGAACTCGCGCGCGACAAGGCGATCGAGCCGATGCCGTATCCGCCCGAGCTCGTCATCTCGATGAGCCAGCACCTCGGCGCGCCGGCGAAATGCGTCGTGAAGGCGGGCGACTACGTCGTGAAGGGCCAGTTGCTCGGCGAACGCAACGGCTTCATCTCCGTGCCGGTCTACGCCTCCGTGAACGGACTCGTCAAGGCTGTCGAACCGCGCCTCGGCCCGTCCGGCGCAAAGGCCCCGGCGGTCATCCTCGACACGACGGCGCCCCAGCCCGCAACTCTCGACGCGCAGCCCACGACGCTCAATCCCCTCGACTGGCGTTCTGCCAGCCGGGAAGACCTGCTCGCGCGCGTCAACGACGCGGGCATCTGCGGCATGGGTGGCGCGGGCTTTCCGACGACCGTGAAGCTGAATCCGCCGCCGAACAAGCGGTGCGAATACCTAATCGTGAACGGGGCGGAATGCGAACCCTACCTCTGTGCCGACTTCCGCCTCATGCTGGAGCGCGCGGATCGCGTGCGCGTCGGCGTCGAGATCCTGCGCAAGATCCTCGGCGGCTGTGCGGTGCGGATAGCCGTCGAGGCGAACAAGCCGGAGGCCATCGCCGCGCTGGAGCAGGCGTTTGCGGACATCGACGGCAACGTCGAGATCGTCGTCCTGCCGGTCCTCTATCCGCAGGGCTCCGAGAAGCACCAGATCTACGCGACGGTCGGGCGCGTCGTGCCCGAGCCGCCGGCCCTGCCGATTGACGTCGGCTGCGTCGTCGAGAACGTCGGCACGGTCGCGGCCGTGGCGGACGCCGTCGAGAAGGGGCAGATTCTCCTCTCGCGCGTGACGACCGTCTCCGGCGACGCGATTGCCGAGCCGAAGAATGTCGAGGCGCCGCTCGGCACGAAGTACGCCGATCTCGTCGCCTTCTGCGGCGGCGAGACGGAGCCGCCCGCGAAGGTGATTTCGGGCGGCACGATGATGGGCTTTGCCGTGCCGAACCTGGAGATCGCGACGACGAAGACGACGTCGGGGCTTCTCCTGCTCTCGCGCCGCCGGGTCTTTTCGTATTCCTCGCAGGCCTGCATCAACTGCGGACGCTGCGTGCGGGCGTGTCCGATGAACCTCAACGCCGCCGAAATCGCGAAGGCCGTCGAGGCGGACGACATCAAGTCCGCCGAAGCGGCGCACGTGATGAGTTGCATCGAGTGCGGCGCGTGCACGTTTGGCTGTCCGGCGTATCGTCCAATCACCCAGTTCTGCCGCCGGGCGAAGAACTCGATTCGTGCGCGCCTCGCCGCCGAAAAGGCGAAGGCCGTCGCGGCCTCGAAGCCCACCTAAGCGTTCGAGTTGTCCTGCTCGTCCGATTAGTCCCATTTATCATCTCTCTCTTCGATCCCATGAAACCAAAAGACACAGCCGAACATTACATCCTTTCCAGCTCGCCGCATGCGCATGCGCGAAGCTCCGTCTCGCGCATCATGCTCGACGTCCTCATCGCCCTGCTGCCGACGACGGCGGCCGGCATTTGGTTCTTCGGGCTCCCGGCGGTCTGGACGATTGCGACGTGCGTCGCGACGTGTCTCGTCACGGAAGCCCTCTGCCGTCTCGCGATGCGGCGCGAGAACACGATCGGCGACCTCTCGGCCGTCGTGACGGGGCTGCTGCTCGCCCTCAACCTTCCGGCGGGGCTGCCGCTCTGGATGGCGGTCGTCGGCTCGGTTTTCGCCATCGGCGTCGCCAAGCAGGTCTTCGGCGGACTCGGCATGAATCCGTTCAACCCGGCCCTCGCGGCGCGCGCGTTCATGCTCATCTCGTTCACGGGGCCGATGACGACGTGGCTACGGCCTCTCGCGCACGGTGGCGCGTGCTGTGCGGCGACGACCTCCGCGACGCCGCCCGTTGAGGCGCTGACGACGGCGACGCCGCTCGTCTTCGTGAAGTACGGCCCGGCGGGTCGGATTCCTGGCCTCTGGGATCTGCTGATCGGTAACATGCCCGGCTGCATCGGCGAAGTCTCGGCGCTCGCGCTCGCCCTGGGCGCGGCCTACCTGCTTGTCCGCAAGGTGATCACCTGGCACATTCCCGTCTCGTTCCTCGCGACGGTTGCCGTCTACGCCTTCTTCGCAGGACGTGCGCCGGCGTACGTCGAGATCCTGACGGGCGGCGTGATGATCGGCGCGTGCTTCATGGCGACGGACTACGTGACCTCGCCGACGACGAGCCTTGGCAAGCTGATCTTCGGCTGCGGTTGCGGGCTTCTCTGCATGGTGATTCGCCAGTTCGGCGCCTATCCCGAAGGCTGCTCGTTCGCGATCCTCATCATGAACGCGGTCTGTCCGCTCATCAACCGCTGGACCCAGCCGAAGCCGTTTGGTGGATTGCGAGCCCGATGAGCACACCCATCATCGCCGCCTTTTGAAGGAGGCGAATCTTTGTGGATGCGCAGGTGCTAAAGGCGGCTTTCGACGGGGCTCTGCTGTGGGGCTGCGGCCTTGGCCTTGCCGGAGTCGCTCTTGCTGCGTTCGCGCTTGGGCTTGCTCGTTTCCCTTCGCATATTCGTGTGGCGGTACGGTGGTACGGGCTGTCGGCTGTCCTTGTCTTCGGCGGCTTCGCGGCGGTCGCAACGGTCACGGGGGCTGTGACGCGCGCGAGCAAGGAGAGAATGCCTGCGGTGCCTGTCGGAGGGTCTGCGACGCTGAGCACGAAGAACGAGGAGGGACGGAGGCACGGAGAGGAAGAAGAATGGGTGTCCACGAATCAACACGAATCTGCACAAATCTCAATTCGTGACAATT